>NZ_JBDSMB010000152.1:0-37641 GCF_039916025.1 Flavobacterium sp. | reverse complement strand
CCGGGTATGGTCTAGTGCCATGATTACCATGACCAATCCTTTTAATAAATCAATAGATTCAATGCGGTACTTGGTTAGTGTTTTTGTCATTTGGTTTTGGTTAGTGGTTAAAAAGACGCTAACGTCTTCGAATACTAGGTTAATTAATGACTTGGGATTGCACTACTTCGTAAATGTAAACAAAATAGAAATACGATTTTAACACTGGGTTAAAACAATGTTAAATTGAAACTATATAAGAAGTTTTTGAGTACTTTTATAGGACAATTAAGTAAGTCATTTATTTGATAAACTTAAATGGGAAAGCGAAAGATGAATAATCTCTCGCTTTTTTTATATGTCTAAGCAAGACTAAAAACCTAAGCAGTCTAAGTCAGTCTAATCAAAACCCTTCAAACACACCCAATCCAAACAAAGCAAAGTCATACTTCACAGGGTCGTTAGCATCAAGTTTACGTAGAGCGGCATCTAATTCAGCCAGTGCCTTGCCATCGTTTTGCTTACGCATAAGCAATCCCAGTTTACGGGCAACATTTCCGGAATGTACATCCAGCGGACACGAAAGTGAAGCAGAAGAAATGCTTTTCCAGATACCAAAGTCAACACCTTGCTTGTCTTGCCGAACCATCCATCGCAGGAACATATTAATACGTTTCGCCGCCGAACCCTGCATTGGATTGGAAACATGTTTCATGGTTCGTGTCTGATGAGGAACTTCAAAGAACAACTTTTTAAATTCAGCTATCGAAGGCTGCATGGATAGCGACTGTTGGTTTTTGGCGAAAGCCGATTCTAATCCGTTGTGATTGGCATAAATATGCTGCAGTGCTTTGACAAAGGTTTTAAAATCATCGCTGTTAAACGTGCGATGCACAAACCCATGGAGCTTTTCCAATTGGGTGTCATTGTGGTCCATAATGAAATCATAAGGCGAATTGCCCAGCATATCCATCATCCGCTTGCTGTTGTTGATAATCATCTTGCGATTGCCCCAGGCAATTGTTGCTGTCAAAAAACCTGCTATTTCAATATCTTCTTTTAATGAAAACAAATGCGGAATCTGAACAGGATCGCTGTCGATAAAATCTAAGGTGTTGTATTGAATTACTTTCTCGTCGAGGAATTCCTTGAGTTCAGTCTTATTCATGACCACTGATTTTTTGGGTATAAAAACCATCATTCAAATCAGTGCTGCGCTGTTGCGGAATATAAAAAAAACCCTGTTCGAAATACTTTATCTGCTCTTCATTAACACAAGGTAATTCGCCATTGCCTGTAACCCAGAAAATTGAAGTGTCAGCCGGAGAATGATAGGACATATTACCAACGCTGCCACCTTTGTATTCGGGTGCCCATTTAGAGTTTGGCTCAGGAACGACAATGTTCTTTAAATGAAATGTGCTGTTTTGAGCGAGCAATTCATTCGTTGTCATGCTTCCAAAGGATAAAGGAATAAAGACTAAAATCCCAACCATCACCATGCTCAAAGTATAAAAACGAAGTATCCATTTTGAATTGCCAATCCATAACGATAACAATAATAACAAAAAGAACAAAGTGAAATATACATAAAAACGATACTGTGGTGAACTAAGACAAAGCAAAACCACCAATACTAAAAAAGTTAAATAGATTGTCCAAAGTTTTTTTGGCAACTGCTTTTTGAAGATTACAATTGGAGTAACTATTAGTATCAGTGATGATACAATACCAATAAAACCAGCCATGCCGTTATTAAAAAAATAATGTTTAACGATATCCAATAGCGAAAGACCATCAAAAGTGCCATAAGAAATATAAAATGAATTCAGCATGTCTTTGCTGAAGAAGAAATCCATAATAATCGTTGGAATCGTATAGTCCAAATCACTCAATCTAAAACAAAACAGCGGGAATAAAGGATAGCCCGTAAGCATACTGTTTTTTGAAACAAATAAGAGCAACACTAAACCACCGAGACAGCTTACGGCAAACAGATTTTTTTTTAAAACACCAAAGTGTTTTAGCAATAAAATCAATGGAAATAATAATAAAACAACCGCTGTAATCTTTATATAAACGGCAAACAATGTTAGGGTTGTAATGATAATGAAGCTGTCGCGGGTGACTTCATTTTGGAGATAGATTGAAAACAAAATAAATCCAAAAATATATACCGGGAAATCAGGCGACGGTGAACTGACAAACTGAAACAGGAACGCATACGTCAGTGGCAACAAACCAAAAAGTAAATCCAATCGATTGCCTTTAGCGAAATAAAGATGTATTTTTTGAAACGCAAAGAAATTCCCCAACAGCAGGCAAAATCCATTCAAATCATTAAACCTATCATATACAAACGAAAAGCTGTACACACTTTGTGTAATGTGCCAACCGCTGGTTTGGCCCAAAAACAGATGCAAATTGGCCAATCCTTTGACAAAGCCATACTCATTGAGCCATTTGATTGTTTGGATGTAATAAGATTCATTATCAATTATAAAAGGCAGCGTAGCGCTTTGTGCTAATGCTAAAAAACTACTGGCTGCAAACAGTATTTTGACAGGATAGGAGAACCATTTTATTTGGACTAAAGTGTCTTTTAAAATCGAAGTAAAGGTTGTTTTATTTCTGTACCAAAATAAAACAGTAAGCAAAATTAAAACAATATGAAATCCAACAGCAATAGGAGCAAAGAACGCCCAAACGGTAGCTAAAAGTGTGATAGAAAATAATCCTATAATTGGAGTTGTGACAACATCAAACCGCTGTATTCGTAAAACTTTAGAAAACGCTATGCCAAAGCTAATTGCCGTGATAAAAATATAAAGCCAACTAGGTAGAATTAGTATCATATCGTCAAACGATTAGTCCATCTTTCATGACCAGCTTTCGGTCGGCCATATCGGCAAAAATCTCGTTGTGGGTAACAATTACAAAGGTTTGTCCAAATTCATCTCTCAATTTAAAAAACAATTGATGCAGGTTTTCTGCTGAAGCTGTGTCTAAATTCCCGGAAGGCTCATCGGCAAAAATAACATCGGGTTTGTTTATCAAAGCGCGGGCTACAGCCACACGTTGTTGTTCACCGCCCGAAAGCTCATTTGGTTTGTGATTGATTCTTTCGGATAAGCCAAGATAATCCAATAACTTTTTGGCTTCCACTTCCGTTGTTGCTTTGTCTTTTCCGGCAATAAAAGCTGGAATGCAAACGTTTTCCAATGCGGTAAATTCTGGTAATAATTGATGGAATTGGAATATAAAACCGAGGCTGGTATTTCTAAACTTAGATAACGCTTTGTCTTTCATTATCAATAAGTTTTGTTTGTTTATTTCAAGTGATGTATTACTTTCTTTTGCAGGATTATCTAAGGTGCCTAATATTTGCAATAAGGTAGTTTTCCCAGCTCCGGATGCTCCAACAATGGAAACAATTTCACCTTTTTTAATATGCAAATCAACACCTTTTAAAACATGTAAACTATCGTAGTATTTATGAATATTATTGGCAACAATCATCTGGAGTATTTTTCACAAAGTAACAAAGATATTGTTTAATTAACTAACTCTTTTCGCTTCTTTTCATTGCGGCATTAGATTTGTATAGAAGGGTTAAAAAATTTAATATGATGAGTAAAACGAAATCAATCAGAGCCTCTAAAACTTCAGAGGCTACAAAGAAAATCAAACTTTATATTAGCATTCTAATGGATGTGATTGGAATGATTCCGACTGGATTTCCTCCGCTGGCATTACTTTGGGCACCGTTATCCGGATTCATCTTATCCAGAATGTATAAAGGTGAAATTGGTAAGATTGCCGGTATCTTTGATTTTGCAGAAGAACTAATACCAGGCATTAACTTTATTCCAACGTTTACGCTTACCTGGTTTTATGTGTATAAAATAAAAGGAGAGAAATGATTATTTCTTTTCAAACCAATTGGCAATAAATCCTAAGCCACAAGCTCTGAGCATTTTCTTTTCGAAAGCCCAGAAGAACTTAAATTGTCCAAATAGAAATCCAAAGCATACGAGCAATACCTGATATACAGGGAAGATTAGGATAATATACAACGGATAATATTCCCAGGGATTGGATTTATTGATTCCGAGAAAAGCTAAAATTGGTTTTGAAAGATAAGCTGCGGTAGAACCAGTAACTGCAAACACAACAAAGATGACACAAAGTTGCCAATTCGATTTAATATTCCAACGTTCTTTGAAGTTTGCCATCTATCTAAAAGTTATGCAAAGCTACTTAATTTATGGCCTTGGAGCAAATCCGCTTAATTGTTGTTTATTGACAGTTTGAAAATAAATCATGTAGTTATATATCAAATAGTTTACTTCATAACCGTAATGCACATTCCTGTCATAATTGATTTGCATTTCATACAGATTACCGTATCGTTGAGGTTGCAAAACCCTGTTGTTCCATTCCGAAACATAAATCTGATTACGGCCTTCTAAATAACTTTCTGAATAAAAACTTCTTGGTTTGGCCTGACTTGCCAGCCAGCTGCTAAATCCGGAATCCATAATAATAACTTCATATTCCAGGGAATCATTGGCAATCCTAACAACATCTGATGACTTAGCGTCGGGCGTTTTTGCTTTGGTTGTAATATTCTTGTCAAAATGACAGGAAGCCAAAACAACAATAAAAAGTAATGGGACTACTATCTTTCTCATGGCTGTTTAGTTTGTTATAAAATTACGAAAAACATGCAAAGATTAGGCCAATTTTAACATAATAAAAAACCACGCGAATGGCGTGGTTTTCAAGTATATAAATCAATATTTTATACGTTCTCAACTTTTAACAAACTGATAACCTGTTCTGCTAATTCAGTTCCAATTCTGTCTTGTGCTTCCAAAGTAGCCGCTCCGATATGAGGCGTCAACGATATTTTTGGATGCATTAATATTTGAATTTCCGGAGTTGGTTCATTTTCAAATACATCTAATCCTGCAAATAATACTTTTTCTGAATCTAACGCTTCAATCAAAGCCACTTCATCGATTACGCCACCACGGGCGCAATTCACTATACCAACGCCATCTTTCATCTGTGCAAATTCTTCTTTTCCAATCACATAACCTTCTTGTGCAGGAACGTGAAGTGTAATAAAATCAGAGTGTTTGAACACATCTTCCATTGGTTCTGTTATAAACTCAACATTGATGAATTGCCCGTTGTAGAAATCTACTTTTACTTCGGCATTATCAACAAACTTGTCCGCAGCAATTACTCTCATTCCAAGTCCAAGCGCCATTTTGGCTACCGCCTGACCGATACGTCCAAAACCGATAATCCCTAAAGTTTTGCCGCGTAATTCAATTCCGTTAGCGTATGCTTTTTTCAGACCATCAAAGTTGGTATCACCTTCCAAAGGCATATTTCTATTGGAATCCTGTAGAAAACGAACTCCGGTAAACAAATGGGCAAATACCAATTCGGCAACACTTTCAGAAGAAGAAGCCGGCGTATTTATAACATGTAAACCTTTAGCACGCGCATATTCCACATCAATATTATCCATTCCAACACCTCCGCGACCGATGATTTTTAAACTCGGACAATTATCAATAATATCCTGACGCACTTTGGTAGCGCTTCTGACAATGATTACCGAAATTTTGTGCTCATTTATATAATTGGCAACCTGCTCTTGAGCGACCTTGGTTGTAATCACTTCAAAACCACCTTTTTCTAATGCTTTGATACCGCTTTTAGAAATTCCGTCGTTGGCTAATACTTTCATGCTGTTATTTTAAATTATAAATTTTGAATTTTAAAATTGTGAAGCTAATCCGGCTTTCCGCGCTACATGGTAGCTCGCTCCAATCCGGGCTATTATTCTGCTAACTGCGACTGATTACTGTGAACTTCCTCAAGTTTCTTCATCACATCTACTAAAACCTGTACGCTTTCTAATGGCAACGCATTATACATCGATGCACGATATCCACCAACAGAACGGTGACCTGCAATACCGGATATTCCAGTGTCTTTCCACATTTTGTCAAAAGCCTCCTGATTCTTTTCGTCAACCAATAAAAAAGTTGCATTCATGTTACTTCTGTCTTTTTGATCAGCAGTTCCAATGAATAATGTGTTTCTGTCAATCTCATTGTAAAGCAAAGTCGCTTTGGCTTCGTTGATTTTTTCAACAGCCGCAATTCCGCCCATATTTTTCAACCATTGTAAAGTCAGTAGGCATGTGTATACCGCGAAAACCGCAGGTGTATTGTACATGCTTTCCGCTTTGATATGTTTTTCATAATCCAAGATACTTGGAATAGTTCTTCCTGATTTTCCTAAGATTTCTTCTTTTACAATAACCAAAGTCGTTCCGGCAGCACCCATATTTTTTTGAGCACCAGCATAGATTAAATCAAATTGTGTAAAGTCTAAACTTCTTGAGAAGATATCAGAACTCATATCACAAACTACTGGAACATTAGTTTTTGGAAACGATTTCATTTGCGTTCCAAAAATAGTATTGTTACTCGTGCAGTGAAAATAATTTGCATCGGCAGGAATAGTATAATCAGTTGGGATATGATTGTAGTTTTGTGCTGAAGATGAAGCTACAACAACCGTTTCACCAAATAATTTAGCTTCTTTTATCGCATTGTTTGCCCACGTTCCAGTGTCTAAATAAGCAGCCTTTCCATCCACTTTCATCAAATTATATGGAACCATCAAAAACTCCATACTCGCTCCACCTTGTAAAAACAAAGCCTGATACCCTTTTCCTTCCAAACCTAAAAGTTCTAAAGCCAAAGCTCTAACTTCATCCATAACAGCAACGAAATCTTTGCTTCTATGAGAAATCTCAAGAATAGATAAATCAGAATTATTAAAATTCAAAACGGCTTGTGCTGATTTTTCAAATACTTCTTGTGGCAAAATGCATGGGCCAGCGCTGTAATTATGTTTTTTCATGGTAACAGATTTCTAATAAATTGAGTTGCAAATTTCGTAAACGACTTTTTAAAAAGGGATTAGAATTCCGCAATAATTAAACGATGTTATTAACGAAAACGTTATAGTTTATAACAATTGTTGCGAATATTACAAAGTCGTTAAAAATGCTAAAGTATCCACATTATCAGCATAATCCCAAAGTTTAGGCTGTTGGGTTTGCCCAAAAGGAATCGAGTTTTCAATCAAACCTTTAGAAACAACACACTGAATTTGCCCGGCTTCGTTTGTTAAACGTGTCTGTAAATCAGCAATATCTTCATAGTATTCATAAAACACAGAAGAAATAGGCGAGGCGTAGCTCGCATCTTCTTTTAAAGTCAGGAATTCGTTATCCAGTAATTTGAAATTACTCATTAGAAAAACTGCTTTATTGTAATCGTAGTTGTTTGAATATTTTTCATAGAAAATAACATCCTTGTATTCATAGATTGCTTTAAAGAAAGCCTCAAAACTATAGTCTTTCGGCACGAAAAGTTTGGAAACATTGCGGCAACCCAAACCAAAATACCTGAAAATATCCTCACCTAAATTCACTAAATCCTCTTGGGATTCTTTTCCGTTTAAAACGGCAACCGAATTTCTGCTTTTGCGGATGATATTTGGCTTGTTTTTAAAGTAAAATTCAAAATAACGCGCGGTATTGTTGCTTCCGGTTGCAATGACAGCATCAAAGTTTTCTAATTTTCCGTCAGTAAATGTTATTGAATCAGCTAGTTTTGGTTCAACGCTAATCAGATAATTAGCTAAAAACTTTATCAGATGCTGGTCGTTAGAAGATGTTTTTACCAATACTTTATGTCCGGAAATTAACACCGAAAGAAAGTCGTGAAATCCAACCAAAGGAATATTCCCGGCGAGAATTAAACCAACAGTTTTTGGCTGCACAACTGATAAATCATAAGATGATATCCATTCATTCAAATTGTCCTCTTTCAAAGCTTCAGCCCAGGACTGCACAGCAAAATAAACCTGTTCCGGAGTAAACCATCCGTTATGAGATTGAGAAAGTGCCAGTAAGTCTTTAAATTTTTCAAAGTACAAATCATTGTGAAGCACATCAGCATACATAATTTGTTCATTCAAAGTAAATTGACTTAAAAATTTCCCTAATGCTACAAAAGGTAATTTTGTGTTAATAGAATCCATTTAGATTTGGTTATGAAGTGTTTTGATTGTAATTTTGCACAAAAGTAAGATAATAGAAAATAGAATAAAGAGAAAAGATGAATTTTCATAAACTGAAAAGTTCTTAGTCTATATTCCATTTTCTATATTCTTTTATCTAAAATATATAAAATGGCAATCATTATAACTGACGAATGTATAAACTGTGGTGCTTGCGAACCTGAGTGTCCAAACACTGCGATTTATGAAGGTGCAGACGATTGGCGTTACAAAGACGGAACCACGCTTAGAGGGAAAGTAATTTTGCCTGATGGCACTGAAGTAGATTCGGATGCGGCACAAACACCGATTTCTGACGATATTTATTATATAGTTCCGGGAAAATGCACTGAGTGCAAAGGTTTTCATGAAGAGCCACAATGCGCAGCTGTTTGCCCTGTAGATTGCTGTGTTCCCGATGACAATCATGTCGAAAGCGAAGAAACGCTTTTAAATCGACAATCATTTTTGCACAATGAGTAAATAAAAAATCCTGAGCTTTCACTCAGGATTTTTAGTAATAAGGGGGCAAGCTTATTTTTGCAGGTTGAATACTTCTGTTGTAACCGTATCTGTTTTTTCGTCATAGGTTTCTAATACCAAGTTTCCGTTGGCATCAAAATGTCCCACTGAAAATCTATTTTTGTTTTTGTAAATGTAATTATTGCCAGAAGTTCTTCTCAACAATGAAACATTCTTTGTACCGGTAACAGTATATCCTGATTTATCAGAAAGCACATGATATTTTTCACCATTATAAGAATAATAGGCCGTGTGGTCAACATCAACAATTTTTTCATTTCCATCAACACTAACTTTAGTAGTTATAGTTGCCTGGGTTTGCGTTGGCTGTATATCAGTATTTAATGTACCTGCCGGTACATCTTTAAGCTCAATATTCTGAACTTCTTTTATTTCTTCTTTTTTAACAACCTGATGTTGTCCCGCATCGTCTTTTACAGTGGTAGTTGTTGTTACTGTTTCGGTCTTCTTGTTTTGATTTTGTGCCTGAATACTCAAAGAAAGTAGTAAAGCGAACAATCCTAAAATTGTAGTTTTCATAATAATTAATTTTTATGATTAGTATTTTACAAATCTACTTTCTTAGCACTTAAAAGATGTTACATGATTATAAGTTTAAATTATATTTTTCACATAAAAAAATCCTGAGTGTTAGCTCAGGATCTTTATTGGTTAGGTATTCTAAAAATTAAAACTTGAAACTAAGTCTGGTGTAGTAATAAGCTCCATTGAAGCCCATTTGAACCGCATCCCAATAACCACCAGCTTCTGTGTTTCCGGATTCGTCTTGTTTTGTTGGATAGATATTGAATAAGTTATTGCTTCCTAACGTTAATTTTACTTGTTTCACAATTTGAAATCCAAGTGTTAAATCAGTCACGATTTTTGCATCGTAAACATTATCTGCACCAGCATAATCTACAAGAACTACTTTACTGAATCGGGTGAAAGCTGTTCCAATATTAAACCATTTTCTCTCATAGTTTAAGTTTAAACCAAACTTATTATTTGGTGCTGATGCTTTTAAAAACGCAATCTCACGTGCTCCAAAGAAAGTTTCCTGATCTAAACCTCCATTATTTACATGGGTAACTTCCATGCTATTAATGTTTCCAACCAATGTGGCTTCAAATTTAGAGCTCCCAAAAGTATTTCTCCAGGACATAACAACATCAACTCCTTTTGTAACTGTACTCACACCGTTTACGAAAAACTGAGCAGAATCTACATTTAAGTTCAAAGCAGTTGCATCAAAATAACCGGTAAGTACAATTCTGTCGCTTACGTTTATTAAGTAACCATCAATAGTGGCTGTGAATTTTCCGAATCTTCCAGTCAGACCTATTGAACCATTTCTTGATTTTTCTTCTCTTAGTTTATCAATTCCAAAACCTTCAGTAACGGCACTTCCATTTGCAGCCAATAAAACTTCTGAAGCACCACTGGCATTAAAGTTAGTGAAACTGGTGTTGAAATATATTTGTGCCAATGACGGCGCTCTGAATCCAGTGCTGAATGAACCTCTTAAACTTACATGGTCACACATCTTAAATTTATATGCCATTTTAAGATTTAATGTGTTTCCGAAATCGCTATAATTCTCATAACGAAGTGCGGTTCCCAATAAAAAATCTTCTGATACATCAAGTTCAGCATCGACATAAGCAGCGGCGCTTGTTCTTTGCTCGTCGACTTCGTTAGCCGGGCTAAAACCAGGGAAACCTTGAGAACCACCAGGTCTTGGATTTCCAGAAATTGGGTCAATAGGAGCAGTTTGTGTTAATGGATCTACAATCGGATTTCCATTGGTATCAAAAGTCGCATACGAACCAATTTCTCCAGCCGTAATTTCATATTTCTCTAAGCGATATTCACCACCAAAAGCGAAGTTAAGACCTTTTAAAACTGATTTAAAGTTTTTTGAGAAATCCAAATTGGTTGTATTTTGAAACAAGCTAAATCCTCCGGCATCAAATTCTGTTGGAGAGGCATCTTCCAAACTCGCATTGAGAGTTCCTTTGATTGTATAATCAAATTTATTTTGACCAAAAGCATTGCTAAAATCAATGTTCCATCCACCAGTTCTATATTTGAATCCAAGCGCAGCGGAATTGTCTATAATTTCAGAAGTGATTCTTGGTGTATAACCACCTGGATAAATCGATTCTACAACTCTTTCTCCATCATTTCTGGTAAAGGCATACGCATCTGTATTTCGGTTGTTTCTTCCGCCAAAGGCATAAATATCAAGATTTTTTGAAAGTGGAACCTGTACGTTAGCCATAAAATTATAACTCTTGATTTCAGCATCTCCAAAACCTTTTCTGAAGTCAAAAGCTGGACGTAATGTTTTGTCTTTTGACACATATTCTCCGGTCAAATTTGCAAACCCACCATTTTTTCCTAATCTAAAACCATAATTGGCTCCGGCCTTAACTGAAAAACCATCATATTTATGGTCTTTGCCATAGGAGTTTCCGTTACCGTTTTGGTCTAATTCATAACCTGGCGTATTTGGCGTGCCCGGAAGAAAATCGCCTTCGGCATCATTTTTATATATTCCGGTAGTAATAGAACCGTTAAATTCATTGACATTGTCATTCAAAACAATATTAATTACACCGGCAATAGCATCAGAACCATATTGCGCAGCAGCACCATCACGAAGAATTTCAATTCGTTTGATTGCACTTGCGGGAATAGCATTCAAATCGGTTCCGGTATTGCCACGGCCACGTGTTCCAAACAAATTGACTAACGATGATTGATGTCTTCTTTTTCCGTTGATTAAAACCAAAGTCTGGTCTGGTCCCATACCTCTTAATGTAGCCGGGTCAACGTGGTCAGCACCATCAGAACCTGATTGTTTGTTGGCATTGAATGAAGGCGCTAAATATTGAAGCAATTCATTGATTTCAATTTTACCGCTTTGGGTTGTAACATCTTTTACATTGATGATGTCGATGGGAACGGCTGAATTTATAACCGTTCGTTTAGCATTTCTGGAACCTACAATTTGTACTTCCTGCAGTGCCTGGACTTTTGTCGAATCTGATTTAGTTTCGACGGGCTCAGTTTGAGCAAAAACTACCGAAATCGGAGCGACTAATAATAATAGAGTAATTTTTTTCATAAAATATTGGTTAGATGTTAGAAGTGCAATTTAATTTTTTTTTGTTATTTTTTTATGTAAAATAATGAAATAATCCCAACTATTTAACAATCAAATAGATAATTTTGCTATGCTAACAATTATTTTATTAAATTTGATTAACCCAAATTTATTATGAAAAGGATAATTGTACTATTATTTTTAATCTATAGTGTCAGCGTTTTGTCTCAAAACGTTGAGAAATCTATTGTATTAATTGATATTGATACTAATCTCCCCATTGAAGATGTAACCGTTTTTATTGCAAGGACTAAGCAGACTTTATTGAGTAATGCTGAAGGGAAAGCCACTTTTGTTTTAAAAGGTATTTCCAATATTCAAATAACACATTCTTCTTATAACACAGTTAAGTTAAAATCAACCATTTTAAAAGAGAAAGAGAATTTTTTCTATTTAAAAAACAATGTAAACGGTTTGGATGAAATCATTGTTACCAAGAAGCATCCTCAAAAAATACTAAACGAATTAGTTGCAAATTCAACCAAAAAATTAACGATTCCGGCAAGATTGAAAGTCTATTCCAGAGAGTTTTTAAAACTCAATGGAAACTATGCGTATTACAATGATGGATTGATGAATTTTCAATTATATGGTAAGGATAAGAATCTGAAAAATAATATTTTGGTAGAGCAAAACCGATCCTATGGTTTAGTAAACGACGAAATAGGTAGTGATGCTTTAGGATATAATCTTAATAACATCATGGAAAATTATTATGGTTTCAAATATCTTAATCCCCTTTTAGATGTTGGTAGTAAGAAGAAATATGAGTTTTTGATTAAAGGGTATTCAGCCAATTCTGATTATAATTTAATGGTTGTAACTCCTTTAGAAAGCGAGAAAGGCTTATTGGATGATTATACAATCCTTTACGACAGGACAAAAAAGTTGATTATTGAAGTGAGTACAATAGTTTCTCCAACAACGCTTGCGAATACCAAGGATAAAACTACTGTCGGCTCTAAAAATATTTACAAATCTTCATTTAAAGCAATTTATAGAATTGAAGGTTTTGGATATTATTTAATAGGCTCGAAAGAAGAAATTGGGTTTGAAAAAATTGATAAAAAGAAAACAACCGATATAGAAGTTAAAAATTGCTTCGTAATCACTAATTTCAATGATAAGAATTTCACTTATAAAGAGAGTGAGGTTTTTAAGGACAAAACACTATACAATAAAAAGAACACCATATTAACTAATTATTGGGATGTTTCCGGGCTAACTTCTACAGACGAAGAGCAGAAAATAATCGCATCCATTGAAAATAGAGAATAAGCTTTCAACCCTCTTTTTGCTTCTTGATTTTATTACGCTATATTTGCACACTTTTTTAATAATAAAATCACCATGAAAGCAGGAATTGTAGGATTACCAAATGTTGGAAAATCAACTTTATTTAATTGTTTGTCAAACGCCAAAGCACAAAGTGCGAACTTTCCATTTTGTACTATCGAACCAAACATTGGTGTGGTAAATGTTCCTGATCCAAGAATAAACAGATTGGAAGAATTGGTAAAACCGGAACGTGTTCAAATGGCAACTGTTGATATCGTTGATATTGCAGGTTTGGTAAAAGGAGCAAGCAAAGGTGAAGGCTTAGGAAATCAGTTCTTGGCAAATATCAGAGAGTGCAATGCGATTATTCACGTGTTGCGTTGTTTTGATAACGATAATATTATCCACGTAGATGGCAATGTAAATCCAATCCGCGATAAAGAAACTATCGATATCGAATTGCAATTGAAAGATTTGGAAACCGTTGAAAAACGTTTGGAAAAAGTAAATCGTGCAGCGAAAACAGGAAACAAAGAAGCACAAACTGAAAAAGCATTGTTAGACAGAATTCGCGAAAATTTATTACAGGCAAAATCGGCCAGAACGGTTGAAGCTCAAAATCAAGACGAAATAGATTTACTGGAAGATTTCCAATTGATCACCAACAAACCTGTTTTATACGTTTGCAATGTTGACGAAGATTCGGCTGCGACCGGAAATAAATATGTTGACAAGGTTCGTGAATTAGTAAAAGACGAAAACGCTGAAGTTATCGTTTTGGCTGTTGGAACTGAAGCCGATATCACCGAATTGGAAACCTACGAAGAACGTCAGATGTTCCTTGAAGATTTAGGTTTAAAAGAACCGGGTTCTGCAGTTTTGATTCGTGCTGCTTATAAACTTTTAAAGCAACAAACTTATTTCACTGCCGGAGTAAAAGAAGTTCGTGCGTGGACAATCAACATCGGCGATACCGCACCAAAAGCGGCCGGAGTCATCCACACCGATTTTGAAAAAGGATTCATCCGTGCTGAAGTTATTGCTTATGATGATTACTCAAATTTAGGTTCAGAAGCTAAAGCAAAAGAATCCGGAAAACTAAGAGTAGAAGGAAAAGAATATATCGTGAAAGATGGTGATGTGATGCATTTCCGTTTTAACGTATAACTCTCGATAATACATAAAAGATAAAAAACCTGCTAAATTTCTTTAGCAGGTTTTCTATTATAAAATCTTTATTTTTTAAGAAAATCTGTTTAACCAAATGTAGGACTTATTCGATTTCTTCTATAGTATTTCTTCTGCTTTTCATCACTTTTTTTAATATTTGGTAAGGATATTTTTTATATTTGTTATAAACTGCCCTTTGCACATATATTTTTTAAATATCTCCAGATTTAACATGTTGATTTAAAAGTTATTGACCCTATAATTGATAATTTATGGTAAAGAAGATAAAAGGCTCTCTGGAATTAACCCTATTAGTAGTTGTCATGTCTCTGTTCATTATAGGGGTTGGTGTTTATGGTGTTTTAGAAGTTAAAAGATTAAACAAAAGTTCAAAAGAATTATATGTCGATAGAATGTTGCCTATGGATCAATTGGGAGATATTCGCTTTTATGCTTCTTCTATAATCGCAACTGTTCATCAGGTTGATAATAAACAAATAACCTACAGAGAAGCGTTACAAAATGTTACTCAGGATCAAGAAAGCATTAAAACTAAATGGAAAAATTATCTTGTAACATATCTTACTTCTAAAGAAAAGCAGCTGGCTGCCCGAATGGGAATTAAAATTGACCAGTCCAACATTACCATTGATAACTTAAAAAAGGGATTGCAAAAAGAAGATGCTAATTTACTTAGTAGTATTCTCAAAAACGAGTTGCACTCAAATTTAAATTCGGTCATACGTGAAGCCAGTAAACTGCTTCGCCTTCAAGTTGAAATCGGAAATGAAATCAATAAAAAAAATGCTGAAGTTTATAGCTCTTACACTCAGAAATTTATTTGGATTTTAATCATAGCTTTTGGCTTTGCAGTTCCATTTTCCTATTACCTGATAAAGAAAAACAGCAGTCGGGAAACACAACTAGACTTGTTTATTGAACACAGCCCGGCTTCGTTAGCTATGTTTGATAATGAAATGCGCTATGTAATGACCAGTCGTCGCTGGATTGCAGATTATAATCTTTTCGGTCAGGATATTATTGGTAAAACACAGTACGAAGTTTTCCCCGAAATTGGTCAGGATTGGAAAGACATTTATCAGCGTTGTCTGCAAGGTGTTATTGAAAAAAAAGAGGAAGATTCAATCCTCAGAGCAGATGGAAGTGTAGAATGGCTGCAATGGGAAGTACATCCCTGGTATAAATCTACGGATGAAATTGGAGGTATCATCATATTTACCGAAGTAATTACCGAGCGTAAAAAAGCCACGGAGTTATTTCAAAAACAATTCGAAAATTCACCCGATTTCATTGTTTATGTAAATCGGTTTCATAAAATCGAAGCGATTAACCGGGGAGTAACTATGTCTGCAGAAGAATTGATAGGGCAGGATTGTATTGAAGTCCTACCAAAAGAAAGTCGGGATAGAGTCAAAAAGTCATTATTACGTTGTTTTGAAACCGGGTTACAGCAAGAAATTGAGAATCCTCTGGCGCTTGGAAAATGGGCAAGATCCAGGCTTGTTCCTATATTCAGAAATCTTGAAGTTACACATGTTCTGGTGTTTATCACCGATATCACAGAACAAAAATTTGCTGAACAACAACTTGTGCATAGAGAAGAACATTATCGCGCCTTAACAGAAAATATAAGTGATGCCATTCTGCTCTTGGATGAAGAAGGCAGGATTATTTATCAAAGTCCATCAGCCCACCGAATATCTGGCTATAGTTTTGAAGATGCGAAAGATAAACACATTACACAATTTTTAACTTCGGAAGAATCCGATCGCGGACAAATTTTTTTAAAAGAAGTATTTGAATCACCTAATGTGCCAATACAAAATCAATTCAGGTTCATTCACAAAAACGGACATGATATATGGTTAGAGGGAACAGTCTTAAATTTATTGAAAAACGAGAGTGTAAAAGCCATTATTATAAATTACAGAGACATAACTAAAAGAAAAGAACTGGAAGCACAACAGGCACTAACAGTTTCTATTGTAAAATCTTCCGACGATGCTATTATCAGTAATACATTAGACGGTATCATTACATCTTGGAATAAAGGAGCTGAAAAATTATTAGGCTATTCTGCTGAAGAAACAATAGGCAAGAATGTTACTTTTTTAATTCCCGATTACTTGACAAGTGAAGAAAAAGAAATTTCAAATCAAGTTACTAACGGACATCCAGTAGACCATTTTGAAACCGTCAGACAAAAGAAAAATGGAGAAATCATTCACGTTTCCCTTAAGATTTCGTCTATTAGTGATGTCAGTGGCAATGTGGTTGGTGCCTCAAAAATTATGCGGGATATTACCGAGAGTAAGACATTCGAAAATGAACTAATCAGATACAATTCGGAATTGAAGAAAACTAATGAAGAATTAGACCGTTTTGTTTACAGTACATCACATGATTTAAGAGCGCCACTCAAATCAATGATTGGACTTATAAATATAACTGCTAAAGATGTAAAAAATAAAAGTCAGGACAATGCAGAGTATAATACAATACTCGAGAGATTGACTATGCTTAATAAAAGTGCTTCAAAACTGGATCATTTTATCGAGGATATTTTAAATTTTTCCAGAAATGCCCGAATGGAACCGGAAAGCAATGAAATCGCTTTTGAAGAGTTAGTTGGAGAAGTTACCGCAAACCTTAAATATTCTGATGAAAAAAATATAGATTTTAAAGTTATAATCAATTCAAAAGAAAAATTTGTCACCGATTATAAAAGACTTAGAGTGATTTTGAATAATATTATTTCTAATGCCTATAAATATAGCGATGCTGATAAAGAAAATTCTTTTATAAATGTTATTTTTACCTGTGACAAAAATAAAGCAACTATAATTATCAAAGACAACGGAATTGGAATAGCGCAGAGTGATACCGAAAAAGTGTTTGATATGTTCTATCGCACTACATCGCTGTCAACAGGTTCCGGTCTTGGTCTTTATATTGTTAAAGAAACAGTTGAAAAATTAAATGGAAAGTTTAGTGTTGAATCGGAGTTAGGTTTAGGTTCTGCATTTTGCATTGAAATACCTAATCAATAATGACTTAAATTATTTTGTATGAAAACAAATCACATTCTTTTAGTTGATGATAATGATATTGACAATTACATCAATAACCATATCATAGAAGATAATAATATAGCTGAAAAAATTACAACCATGAATTCGCCTATAAGCACGCTTAGTTTTTTAAATGAAATTAAAGATGATTTTGATGCTTTTCCTGACTTAATTTTTTTAGATATATCGATGCCCAAAATGGACGGTTTTGGATTTCTTGAAGAACTTATAAAATTTCCGAAAGTAATCGAAAAACAATGCAATGTATATATGCTGACCTCTTCAAACAATCCTAAAGATATAGCCAGAGCCTTAGAATTTGATGTGGTGAAAGACTATTTTATCAAACCATTAGAAGATGAAATGTTAGAAGTTTTTAAAAAATAAACGTCTTTCAAAAACAGCATGTATTTCATTTGATACTTCCCAATTTCATTGTCAATATTATTCTTAATAACTTTGATAACTATCATTTCAAAAATCCTTTGATTTGCATATATTAGCACACCCGAGGCTGATGCAAATCGCAGCAGCGGAATTGAACGTAGTTAAATTCGATAAATCCAAAATGCAAGAGGAAAATATATATAACGAAGATAATATTCGTTCGTTAGACTGGAAGGAACACATTCGTATGCGTCCCGGAATGTATATCGGGAAACTGGGTGACGGTTCTTCACCAGATGATGGAATTTATATTCTTCTAAAGGAAACGATAGATAACTGTATCGATGAGTTTGTTATGGGCGCCGGAAAAGTGATTGAAGTGACCATCAAAGACAAGCTTGTTACCGTTCGTGATTATGGTCGTGGAATTCCGCTAGGAAAAGTCGTTGATGTGGTTTCCAAAATGAATACGGGTGGGAAATATGATTCGAAAGCGTTTAAGAAATCGGTAGGTTTGAACGGAGTTGGTACCAAAGCCGTGAATGCACTGTCCAATTATTTCCGTGTGGAATCGGTTCGTGATAACCAACAAAAAGCAGCCGAATTCTCAGCAGGAAATCTAACTCTCGAAGAAGATGTAGTTGAATCAACAAAACGCAAAGGAACCAAAGTTTCTTTCATTGCCGACGAAACCATTTTCAAAAACTACAAATATCGTAATGAGTATATTATCAAGATGCTCAAGAATTATTGTTATTTGAATACTGGTTTGACGATTTATTACAATGGTGAAAAGTATTATTCTGATAATGGATTAAAAGATTTATTAGAAGAAACAATTGTTGAAGAAGATTGTGTTTACCCAATCATTCATTTGCTTGGTGAAGACATCGAAATTGCTTTGACACACAGTAAATCGCAATATTCAGAAGAATATCATTCATTTGTAAATGGTCAGAATACAACTCAGGGCGGAACGCATTTAGGCGCTTTCCGCGAAGCGATTGTAAAAACCATCAAAGAGTTTTATAACAAACCTTTTGAAGCTTCTGATATCCGAAAATCAATAGTTTCGGCAATCGCAGTTAAAGTAGAAGAACCTGTTTTCGAATCGCAAACCAAAACCAAATTGGGCTCAACAGATATTGGTCCAAAAGGCCCATCTGTAAGAACATTTGTAAACGATTTTATCAAAACAAAGCTTGATAATTTTTTGCATAAAAACCCTGAAGTTGCCGATTTATTATTGCGCAAGATTTTGCAAGCCGAACGCGAGCGTAAAGAACTTTCCGGAATCAGAAAATTAGCAAAGGACAGAGCAAAGAAATCAAGCTTACACAATAAAAAATTACGCGACTGCCGTGTGCATTTAACAGATGCCAAAAATCCACGAAGTTTAGAAAGTACGCTTTTCATTACCGAAGGAGATTCGGCTTCAGGTTCGATTACCAAAAGTCGTGATGTGAATACACAAGCCGTTTTCAGTTTGCGTGGAAAGCCTTTGAATTCGTACGGAATGTCAAAGAAGATTGTTTACGAAAACGAGGAATTCAATTTGCTTCAGGCAGCTTTGGATATTGAAGAAGACATGGGCGATTTGCGTTACAACAATATCGTAATTGCTACAGATGCCGATGTAGATGGTATGCACATCCGATTGCTGTTGATTACATTCTTCCTGCAGTTTTTCCCGGAATTGATTAAGGACGGACATTTATATATTTTGCAAACGCCATTATTCCGTGTGCGAAATAAAAAAGAAACCATCTATTGCTATTCCGAACCTGAACGTGTTGATGCGATTGAAAAACTAAAACCAAAACCCGAAATCACACGATTCAAGGGATTAGGAGAAATTTCACCGGACGAGTTCAAGCATTTCATTGGCGACAGCATTCGACTGGATCCTGTAATGTTAGATAAGTCAACATCAATTGAGACTTTACTGGAATTCTATATGGGTAAAAATACACCTGACAGACAGATTTTCATTATCAATAATCTGAAAGTAGAATTGGATGTGGTGGAAAAGAATTAGGAATTACGAATTATAAATTACGAATAGAATAGTCAGTAGAAATAAATGAACAACGACGAAGAAGACGATATAATTCCAAACGAAGACGAGAACGACAACAACGAATCGCCGTCAGATGAAACTACCGACGAAGGTTTTGAGGATATCAAAGCTTCGGGTGGTGATCATTTTTACGATCAGGAAGAAATAAACCCCGAAGATACCATCACCAAAGTGACAGGAATGTACAAGGATTGGTTTCTGGATTACGCTTCCTATGTAATTCTCGAGCGTGCTGTTCCTGCAATTGAAGACGGTTTCAAACCGGTGCAACGCCGTATCATGCATTCGATGAAAGAACTGGATGATGGACGTTACAACAAAGTAGCAAACATTGTTGGGCACACGATGCAGTATCATCCACACGGTGATGCGAGTATTGGTGATGCGATGGTTCAAATTGGGCAGAAGGAATTGATTATCGACATGCAGGGAAACTGGGGAAATATCCTCACGGGTGATAGTGCTGCGGCTTCACGTTATATTGAGGCGCGTATTTCTAAATTGGGCCATGATATTTTATTTTCTCCAAAAATTACGCAATGGGGAATGTCGTATGACGGTCGTCGTGCTGAACCAATTAATCTTCCGGTTAAGTTTCCGTTATTGTTGGCGCAGGGCGCGGAAGGAATTGCTGTTGGATTATCCACCAAAGTGTTGCCACACAATTTCATCGAACTTATCGATTCTTCAATCAAGATTTTAAAGAATAAACCTTTCACACTTTTCCCTGATTTCCCAACAGCTGGAATTGCGGATGTTTCCAATTACAATGACGGTTTGCGTGGCGGACGTGTCCGCGTTCGTGCCAAAATCGGGCAATTAGACAAACAGACATTAGTAATTACCCAGATTCCGTTTTCTACAAATACATCGACATTGATTGACAGTATTCTGAAAGCGAATGAAAAAGGGAAAATCAAAGTCAAAAAAATAGAAGATAATACGGCTGCAGAAGTTGAGATTCTAATTCATCTTCCGCCGGGCGTTTCTCCTGATAAAACTATTGATGCTTTGTATGCGTTTACCGCATGTGAAACTTCGGTTGCGCCTTTAGGTTGTGTGATTGAAAACCATAAACCGTTGTTTATCGGCGTTTCGGATATGTTGAAAATCTCAACCAACAGAACCGTTGATTTGCTGAAACGTGAGTTGGAAATTCAATTGGATGAACTCGAAAACAAATGGCATTTTTCTACGCTCGAAAAGATTTTCATCCGTGAAGAAATGTATATCGATTTCAAATTGTACCACGACAGGGAAACGCTTTACGTTTATATGTATGATGCGTTCAAACCGTTTCTAAAATCTTTTGTACGCGAAATCAATGATGAAGATTTGCAAAAGCTGACTCTTATTCCGATGATTCGTATTACGCGTTTCGATTCGGATAAAGCAGATGATGCGATTTCGAAATTGGAAGCCGAAATGGAACAAGTGAAACATCATTTGGCTAACATAATCGACTTTGCAATCGACTTCTTCCAGATGCTGAAAGACAAATACGGAAAAGGTCGTGAACGTCAAACAGAGTTGAGAAGTTTTGACAATATCGAAGCGACTAAAGTTGCTTTACGAAATACCAAACTCTACGTAAACAAAGAAGAAGGTTTCTTTGGAACCGGTTTGAAAAAAGACGAATACGTTGCCGATTGTTCTGATATTGATGATGTGATTGTGTTTCTGCGTGACGGAAAAATGATGATTGCCAAAGTAGACGATAAGAAATTCGTTGGAAAAGACATAATTCATATTGCAGTATTTGATAAGAATGACAAACGCACGATTTACAACATGATTTATCGCGACGGAAAAAATGGCTCGACATTTATTAAACGATTCAATGTTTCCGGAGTTACTCGTGATAAGTTCTACGATTTAACACAGGAAAAAGCAGGTTCACAAGTTTTGTATTTCTCTCATAATCCAAACGGTGAAGCCGAAGTTATTACGATTTTACTGCGTCAGGTTGGAAGCATCAAGAAACTGAAATGGGATTTGGATTTTGCCGATATCGCCATCAAAGGACGAGCTTCCCGAGGAAATACGGTTACCAAATATCCAATCAAGAAAATCGAACTTAAAGAAAAAGGAATTTCGACTTTGCGTCCGAGAAAAGTTTGGTTTGACGATACGGTTCAAAGATTAAACGTTGATGGAAGAGGCGAGTTGCTTGGTGAATTCAGACCAAATGACCGATTGCTGCTTATCAATCAATCAGGAAAGCTGAAAACCATCATTCCGGAACTGACAACGCATTTTGATGAAGATATTGTTGTGATGGAAAAATGGAATCCAAACAAACCGATTTCGGCAATCTATTACGATGGAGAAAAAGAGCGTTATTTTATCAAACGTTTTCTTGTCGAAAACGAAAACAAAGATGAAATCTTTATAACCGAACACGAGAAGTCACAACTGGAAATCGTTTCGACCGATTGGCGTCCGATGGCGGAAATTATTTATGCCAAAGTAAAAGGCATTCAGAAAGAAAACCAAACGATAAACCTGGAAGAATTCATTGCGGTAAAAGGTATCAAAGCATTAGGAAATCAATTGACAGCAGATAAACTCAAACAAGTGAATCTTTTGGAATCATTGCCTTATGAAGAACCTGAACCGGAACAACCTGAAGAAATGGAAGTGACTGATGAAAACGATGTTTCAGAAGATATCCAGACAGAAACCGGCGATGACGGACAGATAGGTTTAAGTTTTGAATAATTATAAAAACGCCACTTTTTAAGTGGCGTTTTGCAATCTATTGGCAGCAATTTGACAAACCGCTATTAAAGGTAATTTCATAAAGTTGGCAGTATGCTTTTTTTCATTGCCATTATAATTTGTTCAGGAAGTTTACTCATATCTGTTGGTTTCAGAAGATAATTTGCTGAACCTAGCATACGAAATTCTTCAATTGATTGCTCCGAAAAGGAGGTCGAATACATAATGACTGGAATGTATTTTAGCTTTTTATCTTTTTTTAATTCTTTTAAACATTCCTTTCCGTCCATGCGGGGCATATTTACATCAAGGAAAATGAAGTCGGGCAACTGGTTTTTTTTTCGTAATTGCCTGAGTGCATCTGCACCGTCATTTGCCTGAAGACAGCAGGCATTAAACATGCCTTCTGTTGTTTGTTTAAAAAAAAACTTATCATCTTTGTCATCATCGATTATCATGAAAATACTTTGAACCATTGTTTTTTATTTTAAGTTTGTTGTCGTGATTGTGTTATTGGAAGGATTACATGAAACGATGCGCCTTGGTTTTCTTTTGCTTTGGCAAAAATTTCTCCATGATGATTTTCAATAATTGTTTTGCAGAGTGCTAACCCAATTCCGTTACCAATATAGGTTTCTTTATCATGCAAGCGCTGGAAGATGGTGAATATTCTTTCTGCGTATTGTTGTTCGAAGCCGATGCCATTGTCTTTGAAAATTATTTCAACATAGGCCATGAACGGATTGAAGTCAGGATATTTTTTAATTTCTTTTTCTGAAACGTTGCGTGATGTGATAGTGATAAGTGGCGACTCATCTTCCTTAGAATATTTGAGCGCATTGCTGATGAGGTTATAAAAAAGCTGATTCATTTGCAAAGGAATTGCTGTAATAGACGGGAGCAGATCAATTTTTATTTCGGCTTTCTTTTCTGCTATAAGCAATTCAAAATCGCCTAAAATATTTTTGAGTACTTCGTTTAAATCTGTTGTTACGAATAATTTTTCGGGTTGAAGGAGTCGTGAAAAGTTTAGCATGTCACTTATAAGTGTTGACATGCGAGAAGAAGCTCCTTCTATTTTGTTGAGGTATAATTTTACATTTTTGCTTAATTCGTCTTTATGTTGGTCTTGTAATAGCAGGGAGAATGTGATGATTTTTCGTAAGGGTTCCTGCAAATCATGGCTTGCTACATAGGCAAACTGGTCTAATCGTATGTTGCTTTTTTTTAATTCTTCGTTTAAATTCTGTAAATCATCGGTTCGCTCTTTTACTTTAATTTCTAATTCTTCGGTAAATTTTTTCTGATGTTCAATTTCAGTGTTGCTTCCTATCCAGCCTGTAATATTTCCGTCCGTATCTTTTTGAGCACTGCTATGACTTAAATGCCATCTGTAAGTTCCATCGTGACAGCGGATTCGCTTTTCCATATTAAAATCTTCGCCAGTTTTAAGAGCTTGATTCCACAGTTGCAAATCTTTTTTAAGGTCGCCGGGAAAAATAATTTTTCTCATGCCATCTTCTTGTAGTTCTTCAAATGACAAACCGGTGTAATCGAGAAAATATTTGTTGAAGAAATTTTTCTGTCCATCGGCTCCTGCAGCCCATATCATGTTCGGAATGGATTCGGCAAGAGTTCTGAATTTAGCTTCACTTTCTTCTATCTGTTTTTTTACAAGTACTTGCTCTGTTACTTCGTTTGCAAGAATGGTTACTCCTGAAATAGTATTATCAACTTCAGTGTAGGGTTGACACAGGTAATTATAATAGGTTATTTCTTCTTTTCCGTTGATGATAAGTATTGCTTTTTCTTCGTAACCATAGTGCGGTACTCCTGTAGCGTAAACCTGTTGCATCACATTGGGAAATGGCTGATCTTTCAATTCATAAAGTACTTCTAATAGTGGTTTGCCAACAATATCATTTCCTTTTCCCCACGAAGTCATCATCTTCTCGTTTGCAAAGGCTATTATCAAATCAGCTCCCTTTAAAATAGCAATTGACATCATTGATTGTGACAATATATTGCTGAAACGCTTTTCGCTTTCTTCAATTTGTTTTCGTGAATTTACAGATTCAGTCACCTCTGTTGCAAGCGCTGTTACTCCGGTAATACTATCATCTACATCCTTGTAAGGTTGATAAATTAAATTGAAATAACGTTCTTCCGGTTTACCGTTGCGATTGATAATGGCTTTGATTTCGTTTGTTGCAAAAGTTACTCCTGTAGTATACACATCCAGCATAATTTTTGGGAAGGGCTGGTCTTTCAATTCAGGCATAAATCCCAGTACGGGTTTACCAATCACATTTCCTTTTCCCCACATTTTAAGCATGGGTTCATTGGCAAAAGTAACAACCATATCAGGTCCCTCAAAAATGCAAATGCCCATGAGCGATTGTATAAGCATATTGCTTAAACGTTTTTCGCTTGCTTCAATTAATTTATTTTTTTCTTCTAATGCAAGGTGTGTCGTCTCTAACTTTTGTTCAATATTTTTCCTTTCGGTAATATCTTCAATAGCCAGGAGAATTAATTGTTCCGAAGTTTTGTCATTTTTAATTTTTAATGCGTTCAGTAACAAATGGCGTTCGCCAAGCGATGGAAATTTGAGGATGATTTCAAAGTCTACAAGCCGCTCGTGTTGAGGGAGAATTTTTTCAAGCATTGTCTGCATTTCATAATCATCCCACTGGCCGTTTTGTATTTCATAAAATAATTTACCTTCCGTTTCATCTTCTTCCGCATTAAATACTTTATAGAACGATGCGTTGGCGGTTTTTATTCGAAGCTTTTTATCTAGAATGATAAGTGGTTCGCGAATAGTGGTTACTATGCTTTCGGCATAGTACCTTGATGCGTTGAGTTGTTCCTGCTTATCAAGTAACTCCTGATTTACGATAGTGAGTTCTTCGTTGGTGGATTGCAACTCTTCTTTTGAAGTTTCTAATTCTTCGTTCAAACTTTGCATTTCCTCATTGCTGCTTTGCAATTCTTCGTTGGCGCTTTGCAGTTCCTCATTAGCGGCTTCCATGTCTTCAGTAATGAAACGCATGTCATCGCGGGTTTGCAGAAGTTCTTTCTCTAATCGCTCGTTTTGCTTTTGAGTGGCATTTATTTTTACTGATGCAGATTTATTTTCTTTATGAACCTCAGGAATTATTATTTTTTCAAACCGAATTAAGTAATGCGGTTCCACTGTATCAATAAGCGGAATAATTTCAACCGCAACCAGAGATTGGTGTCCATTTACTCTAACAGGAATATTTTCCTTGGTAACTGTATCTTGTTCCTTCGCAGCTTTGTGAATGGCGTTGCGCAATTCAAAGGCTAACCCTTCACGCGCCATTTTGATAAGGTTGTGAGTCGGCTTGCCTTGTGGTGCCTGAAGAAAAGGAGTAATGTCTCCGTGAATGTGAACAATGTCCATTTGTACATTGACTACTACACTTGCAGGAGATTTTGAAAGCATTACTGCTTCTGCGCTTTTCCTAAAATCGGTTTGCGTGGCTTCTTCTCTGGTTGCGATTTTATATTTTGTTGGAAATACTTCTTTTTTTCGATTGGTGGCAACATGCATAAACCTACCTGGTAAGGGTTTACGCGAATAAATTTTATCGTTCTTGGAAATTTGTGTAAACAAATCAGATGATGCTCCAGTAGTCTCTGATTTTCCGAGGACAAGAAAACCGTTTTCTCTTAGTGCATAATGAAAAGTGGAGAATGCTTTCTTCTGTAAAAAAGTATCCATATAAATGAGTACGTTACGACAGCTTATTAAATCCATTTTAGCAAATGGCGGGTCTTTCAAAAAATTGTGAGGAGCAAAGACACATATATCACGGATGAGTTTGTTTAATTCATATCCGCCAGTATTTTTCACAAAATATTTTTTCAGTTGCGCTTCGGAAATGTTTCCTACTTCGGCTTTGCTGTAATGGGCAGCACGCGCTTTCTTGATGGCTTTTTCAGAAATATCGGAAGCAAAGATTTGAATTTTTGTATTGGATAATTTATCTCCTAAAAATTCATGCAGGCAAATGGCAATTGAAAATGCTTCTTCACCTGTAGAGCATCCCGCAATCCAGATGCGAATAGGTTCATCGGCAGCTTTATTTTTAAACACTGTGGGAAAAACAGTATCAGATAATCTTTGAAAAGTTTTAGCATCGCGAAAAAAAGATGTTACGGGAATGAGCACATCCTGGAAGAGTGCATCCTGTTCGTCTTTATTGGTCAGTAAAAATTTTAAATAATCCGCAAGGTTTTTCTTTTTCACAATGGTTAATCTTCGCGCTATGCGTCTGTGAAACGTAGGTTGCTTGTAATAAGTAAAATCAACTCCTCTTCGCTGGTGTAGCAACAAAAGAATTTGTTTGAAAATTGCTTCATCGTCAATTGGAAGTTCTTCTTCTTCTTTAAAAAAATGATTTGTTTTGTAAGCGTTGTTGATTTGCAAAAGCTTAGCCGGAATTTTTTCGGGTGCTAAGATAAAGTCTACAACCCCTGAATTCACAGCCCTTTGTGGCATACTATCATATGCTGCCGATTCGATGTCCTGCGCAATGCTGATACCCCCATTTTCTTTGATGGCTTTCAAACCAAGAGTTCCATCGCTTCCTGTTCCTGACAATACAATTCCCACTGCAAACTCTTTGTGCACTTCGGCAAGCGATGTAAAAAAAATATCAATCGAGAAATTTAGAATTTTCTTTTCGCGTGGAGCTAATTGCAACACACCATCAGTTGAAGTAAGGATTTTGTTGGAAGGAATGATGTAGATGTGGTCGGGCGCAAGATGAATATCCTCGGTAATTTCATGCACCGGAATTTTTGTTACCCTTTGCAAAATCTCCGGCAAAATACTTTCGTGAGATGGATCAAGATGCTGTACCAATACATAAGCCATCCCTGAGTCTTCGGGGATGGCCGTAAGCAATCTCTTGAAAGCATCAAGTCCTCCCGCACTCGCACCAATACCTACAATGGGGAAGTTTTGCACGGTGGCTGATGGTTGGGTCTTATCTTTTTTTGGTGCAGTCAATGGTTGTAAAAATTATAAACGTGAAATTAATTATAAGAATGTAAAATGATGCGGACTTTTGCTGTGTTTCAAATGTGCAGCATGTAATAAGGCGGGGGGTGGGCTAAACTAAATGTAAAGTACGCCCTTTATTTGGTTTAAATATATGATAAATATCATATTACCATGATGGTAAATGTATGTATAAAAATATCATTGCAGTCATAATTGGACTCTTAATTTATTGCAACAGATTTGTTGATTAAGTATGTTGTAAAATGTGAAGGCAGAGTTAAACCTAAACTTTTACAGAAGGTTGTACAATAGGGTTTTAGCACTCTAAAACTATGATTTCTAAATTAAGATTAAATTACCTGAGCTACTATCTTTTTAATAACGTAACTTTATAAAAATAATTAATGATGTATTAGTAAGTTTAATAAGTCATTAGTTTAAATCCTTATAAAATGAAAAAAATAATCTTTTCAATGGCGGTAATCGCCTTGCTTATCTCCTGTAACAAAAACAAAGAAACGGAAACAGTTACGGTTGAGAAAACGGAAGCGACAGTAAACACTACTGACACTGCGACAACAGATATTGACACCACCGCAACGGAACCCGAAACAGAAAGATTGTATTCGTGTTCTATGCATCCGGAGGTGCAAGGGAAACTGAATGACAAATGCTCCAAATGCGGAATGGCATTGTCAGAGCTTGTTCCGGTAAAAAAATAGTTATCTAATAAGCCTATTTTACGGCACCAGGAAGTCTTGTTACATTTGTAACAGGACTTATTGGTGTGTTTCAAATTGTATTTGTAATTTTTAATTTATGAAACTCTATATTAAAAATATGGTTTGCAGTCGTTGCAAAATGGTTGTAAAATCGGTTTTTGAAGATTTAGGAATTAATACACTTTCAGTTGAACTGGGTTTTGTTGAATTGGAAAATGATATTCCGGAAAATCAAAAAAAGAAAGTTTTGCATCAATTGCATGCTGTTGGTTTTGATATAATAGATGATAAAAAAAGTAGGACAATTGATATAATCAAAACACTAATCATTGATTTGGTTCACCATAAAGACCATGATTTAAAAACAAATTTATCCAATTACTTATCACAGCAATTGCATCAGGATTATAACAGTTTGAGCAACCTCTTCTCAGAAATCGAAAACACAACGATAGAGAAATATTTCATCAATCAAAAAATTGAAAAAGTAAAAGAGTTACTGATGTATGATGAAATGACCTTAAGCGAAATTTCGTACCAACTCAATTATAGCAGCGTTGGATATTTAAGTAATCAGTTTAAGAAAATTACAGGTTTTTCACCTACTTACTTTAAGCAGTTGAAAGATAAAAAAAGAAAGCAGATTGAAGATTTGTAAATCTTACAACTCAAATAAGAAATTCTACAATAGCTGACATTTAATCAATCCTGAAATTTGTAACATTATTTTTAACAACTAAAATTTAAAAAAATGGTACATACCTATCAAGTGACAGGCATGACATGCTCGGGTTGCGAAGCAAAAGTAAATGCCGATTTATCTAAAGTTGAAAACATCACGCAAGTTGAAGTTTCAAAAGAAGATAAACAGGTAAAAATTACTATGTCAAAACATGTTGAATTAAACATTTTGCAAGCTGCGCTCGGTGGTAAAGAAAGTAAGTATCAAATCTCATTACCCAACAATAAACATTCCGAACCAAATTCAGATTGTTGTTCAACTATTAAAAACAAGACTATTCAATCTCCTTCTAATCCTGAAAATTCTGCAGGAAAATATTACTGCCCAATGCATTGCGAAGGAGAAAAAACGTATGACAAACCCGGAGATTGTCCGGTTTGTGGAATGCATTTGGTCAAAGAACCTGAATTAACTAATACTACGATAACACTATACACTTGTCCAATGCATCCTGAAGTGGTCAAAGACAATCCAGGCTCGTGTCCTATTTGCGGGATGGATTTAGTCCCGATGGAACCTAGTGATACTGAAGATCAAAAAACTTATCAAGGTTTAGTCAAAAAAATGAAAATAGCAGTACTCTTTACTGCTCCCATTTTTGCTATTGCCATGATAGAAATGATACACAACAACCCATTATTAAAAATCATGGATACGGAAAAATGGAATTGGGCGCAATTCATTCTCTCACTTCCTGTTGTGTTTTATGCCTGTTGGGTGTTCTTTGTTCGAGCCTGGAAATCAATCATTACATGGAATCTAAATATGTTTACCCTTATCGGAATTGGTACCGGAGCGGCTTTTCTATTTAGTTTAATCGGAATGTTCTTTCCGTCAATTTTTCCTGACGAATTCAAAACCGAACACGGAACAGTATTGCTATATTTTGAAGCTACAACGGTTATCTTAACGTTAGTTTTGCTGGGACAGTTACTCGAAGCCAGAGCACACAGTCAAACCAATGGAGCTATAAAAGAATTACTAAAACTAGCACCTACTGAAGCAACTTTAGTTATCGATGGTAAGGATACCGTAATTTCTATGCATGATATCAAAAAAGGAGACTTATTGCGTGTAAAACCGGGAGACAAAGTTCCGGTTGACGGAAAAATAACCGATGGAGAAAGTAGCATCGATGAAGCAATGATTACAGGAGAACCTATTCCGGTAGACAAAAAGAAAGACGATGCAGTTATAGCCGGAACAATAAACGGGAACAAATCATTTGTAATGATAGCCGAAAAGGTGGGGTCAGAAACCTTGCTTTCCCAAATTGTTCAAATGGTAAACGATGCCAGTCGTTCGAGAGCTCCAATTCAAAAATTAGCAGATAGTATTGCAAAATATTTTGTTCCTATAGTAGTGGTTATTTCAGCAATTACTTTTTTTGTTTGGGCAAATTTTGGTCCCGAACCTAGACTGGTTTATGGATTTATTAATGCTATCGCTGTATTAATTATTGCGTGCCCCTGCGCTTTGGGATTGGCAACGCCAATGTCGGTTATGGTTGGTGTTGGCAAAGGAGCTCAATCGGGTGTGCTGATAAAAAATGCGGAAGCTTTAGAAAACATGAATAAAGTGAATGTTTTAATAACCGATAAAACAGGCACAATCACCGAAGGAAAACCATCAGTAGAAAAGATTTATGCTTCAAATAAGGATGAAGATAATCTACTGCAAAGCATAGCTTCATTAAACCAATATAGCGAGCATCCATTAGCGCAGGCGGTTGTAAATTATGCCAAAGCAAAAGAGATTTCTTTAATCGAAGTAAAAGATTTTGAAGCCGTTGCCGGAAAAGGAGTTGTTGGAACAGTGAGCGGTAAAAAAGTAGCATTGGGAAATAAAAAATTAATGGAGCAGGTCAATGCCACCTTTCCTGGCGAAATAGAAAGTAAAATTTTAGCCGAACAAAAACTAGGAAAAACAGTTTCTTATATCACCATCGATGGAGTAGTAGTTGGATTTGTATCAATTACCGATGCCATAAAAAAATCAAGTAAGAAAGCTATAAAGGAATTAATGCTTCAGGGCGTTGAAGTAATTATGTTAACCGGCGACAATATTAATACAGCGAAAGCAGTCGCTGATGAATTGAATTTATCTTCCTATAAAGCGGGTTGCCTGCCCGAAGACAAACTCAATGAAATCAAAAGATTACAATCGGAAGGGAAAGTTGTAGCAATGGCTGGCGATGGGATTAATGATGCCCCGGCCTTGGCCCAAGCTGACATTGGAATAGCCATGGGAACAGGAACCGATGTAGCTATCGAAAGTGCTAAAATAACCTTGGTAAAAGGAGATTTGCAAGACATTGTTAAAGCAAAAATCCTGAGTCATGCTGTTATGGGTAATATCAAGCAAAATTTATTCTTTGCTTTTTTCTATAATGTATTAGGTGTTCCAATTGCGGCGGGAGCATTGTATCCTTTTTTCGGAATCTTCCTTTCGCCAATGATTGCAGCATTAGCAATGTCTTTTAGTTCGGTCTCTGTAATTGTAAACGCTTTGCGGTTGCGAAATTTAAAACTTTAAGCAAAAATGAAAACACTATTTTCAATACTATTCCTATTAACTATTGGCTCGACTGCGACCGCACAAAGCAAAAACGAAACACAACAAACATTCTACACGTGTTCGATGCATCCCCAAATTCATGTAACAAAACCAGGAGATTGTCCGATATGTGGCATGGATTTAATAAAAGAAAAACCAAAGGCGGTTAAGAAAAAAGCAACTGTAGTAAAACCTAAAGTAGTTACTCCTAATAAACCAGTTATCGCAAACGATACTATTCCAAAGCAAATACCTTTAGAGATTAAAGCGCCAACAACAACTGTAATTGTTCCAAAAGATGAGCCATCAAAAACTGTTCGTTACGATTTATATGTTCGCGATACCATAGTAACTTTTGGTAACAAACCAAAACGCGCCATTGCAGTAAATGGACAAATTCCGATGCCAACTTTAACATTTACTGAAGGCGATATTGCTGAAATTTATGTGCATAACGAATTGGATGAAGATACTTCTTTACATTGGCACGGTTTGTTTTTGCCCAATCAATATGATGGTGTTCCAAACCTGACACAAATGCCAATAAAGCCACATACCACACATCTGTATAAATTCCCAATCATACAAAATGGAACACATTGGTATCACAGCCATACGGGTTTGCAGGAACAAATCGGAATGTATGGCGCTTTCATTATGAATAAAAAAAATAGCGATCCGACTTTCAGAAAAGGAATTGACGATTTGCCAACGGTTCCGATTATTTTGAGCGAATGGACCGATTTAAATCCAAAAAATGTACACCGAATGTTACACAACGCCACCGACTGGTTTGCTATCCAAAAAGGAACAACCCAAAGTTATACCGAAGCTATTCAACAAGAACATTTCAAAACCAAGCTCATCAACGAATGGAAGCGAATGAATGCTATGGATGTCAGCGATATCTACTATGATTCATTTTTAATTAATGGAAAGAAGGAAAGTCAATTATCTCAATTCAAAGCTGGTGAAAAAGTGCGGTTGCGAATTTCAAACGCTGGAGCATCAACCTATTTTTGGCTGACTTATGCCGGAGGAAAAATTACTGTAGTTGCCAATGATGGTAACGATGTGGAACCCATTGAAGTCAACAGATTATTAATTGCAGTTTCCGAAACCTATGATATCATTCTCAATATTCCCGAAAATCAAACCGCATATGAGTTTTTAGCTACCTCAGAAGACAGAACAAAATCTACTTCCGTTTTTATAGGTGACGGAACTAAAAAAACCACTTCACCACTTCCAAAGCTAAAGTATTTTGAAGGAATGAAAATGATGAACGATATGATGAAAATGAATGGTGATTTAGATGATATGGGAATGAAAATGGCATATAACAAAATGGACATGAACTCAGTAATGTATCCCGAATCAACAGGAGAAGCCAATGGCGATACCAGCCAAATTCAGGACATTGTAACCTTACATTATGGAATGTTAAAATCGCCAACAAAAACCACACTTCCAAAAGAAGCAACGTTACGAGAATTAAAGTTTGAACTCACAGGAAATATGAACCGTTACGTTTGGAGTTTAGACAACAAAGTAGTTTCGGAAACAGACAAAATCCTAATCAAAAAAGGTGAAATCATCCGAATGGTAATTCACAACAATTCGATGATGCGGCATCCAATGCATTTACACGGACATGATTTTAGAGTGTTAAACGGACAAGGTGATTATTCGCCACTGAAAAATACCATTGATATCATGCCAATGGAAACAGATACGCTTGAGTTTGCCGCAACCGAAAGTGGTGATTGGTTTTTTCATTGTCATATCCTGTATCATATGATGGCTGGGATGGGAAGGGTTTTCTCTTATGAGAATTCGCCTGTAAATCCCGAAATCCCAAACCCAAAACTGGCGCAACGCAAATTGTTTGCCGATGATAGGAAATTCCATTTTATGACAGAAAACGATTTTGCTACTAACGGAAATGATGGGCATATAATGTTAGGCAGCACACGTTGGAGCATTGGCACAGAATGGCGTTTGGGTTATAGCAACATGCATGGTTACGAAACAGAAACGCATATTGGACGATACATAGGCAAGATGCAATGGTTCATGCCATTTATTGGTTTCGATTGGCGATACAGAAAAATGCATCAAGACGAGATGGAAGAAAATCTATTTGGACAAACTAACACCAAAGACAATCGCTCTGTTTTTAGTGTAGGTTTTGAATATACTTTACCAATGCTTGTAAAAGCCCAGGCGGAACTTTTTACTGATGGAAATTTCAGGTTGCAGTTTGAACGTATGGATATTCCGGTTTCAAAACGTCTGCGAATGAGTTTGATGTGGAATACCGACAAAGAATATATGGCTGGATTGCGATACATTATCAAACGCAATTTTGGAGTGACGACTCATTATGATAGTGATATGGGATTTGGCGTTGGTGTTAATCTAAATTATTAAATAAAAACTCCTCTCGTCAATAACGAGAGGAGTTTTTATTTAATCAATTATTGATTCTAAATCTTTATAAACCAAATCAGCGCCTTCATAATTTGGTATCACTACAAGCTGTAAACCTTTTAGTTCGGCACCATTATAACCGCCGCCATTTGCATCTTTTATTCCTTCGATATTTTTCCAATTGTTTATAAAGACAAATGCAACTGCTTTGAAATCCTTGCCTTCAACAGAAATTTCCATATAATCTGCGTTGTCTTTTTTAAAAAGGCGATTAAAATAATAGGAAACGTTATCATTTGCTTTGATTTTCTCAGCCAGTTTATCCTTGTATTCCTTAGCTTCGGGTTTGAATGTGTCAAACACAGGTTCTTTGTTAAACATATCTTTATGGCATCCAATTAAACTTAAAAGCAAAATCAGTGCAACTGATTTAATCCGTAACATCTTTATCTTTCAATTTCTTGTCAATGATTTTGTTATTGTGAAGCTTGACAGGTTTTCTGTTTTTCTTCATTCTCAGATTGAGGAATTCTACAAACAATGAGAAGAAAATCGAGAAGTACAAATAGCCTTTTGGGATTGTTCCGACTTCGACATCGTTACCAAATTTAAAGTGTGCCAAATGTGAACCTTCGGCTATAAGCATTACACCAATTAATATCAGGAATGACAAACCAAGGATTTGTATTGTTGGATGCTCGTTTACAAATTTAGAAACCGGTCCTGCAAAAATCATCATAATAATAATAGAAATAATTACTGCCAAAATCATGATAATCAATGCGCCTTCTTGTCCAAAACCGCCTTCGGCAGGCTCTTTCATGCTTACCATTCCAACTGCTGTTAAAATACTGTCAAAAGAAAAGACAATATTCAATAATGCAATCTGTATAATAGCTGCAGATATGCTGTTACTGGCTTTACCGCTCGTGCCTTCTTCTTCGCCTTCCATTTTGTGGTGAATTTCAGAAACCGATTTGTACAACAGGAATAATCCACCACCAAAAATGATTAAGCTTTGTCCCGTAATATGCGCTTCAAAAAATCCCCAATCAATAGCCAAAATCGTGTCCTGCAAACTCAAAACCCAAGTGATTCCGAATAACAGGATAATTCTGAATGCCATCGCTAAAAGCAAACCAATTCGTCTGGCTTTAGGCTGATCTTCAGCTCTAAGCTTTCCTGATACAATAGAAAGAAAAACAATATTATCAATTCCGAGTATAATCTCCAAAAATGTTAAAGTAAGTAGTGCAATTAGTGCATCAGGCGTAAATAAGATATCCATTTTATAGTTTGAGTTTAGCGGTTTAACGTTGTTATTCGAGTTTTGTTACAATGCCACGTTGTTTTTTGTTGCTTCCAACAAAGGCATATTCAAAGGTATAAGTATTCTTTTGAGTAAACAAAATTTTCATGCTAATTGCCTTTTCTTCTTTCATGTTTTTGGGATGCAGTTTCTGCAGAATAAATTCACAATCATTTACCCAACGTACCGAAGCTGTATCGGTTTTTCCATTATAGGTTTCGATTTGCAGATTTTCGGTTCTGATAAAGGTTGATGTATGTTTTTTACCATCAATATCCTGGACAAATTGAAATTTCCCGGTTTTAAAATCCTTGCAATTGCGTTCGTGGTTGTTGCAGGAAATAATAAATAAAGCGAGTAGAAGTAGGGTTGTTTTTTTCATTTATGCTGAATTTACTTGTACTGAATTCATTTCAGAAGTTCAGTATCTTTTTATTTTGAAGCTGTTTCCCGCTTTCTGCGCTACATGGTAGCCAGCTGCAATCGGGGCTAGTTTATTTTAATTTATCAAGTTCATCATCCGTAAAATTCCTAATGCTTTTTTCTTTGGAAAACTTATCAGCATTATAATTATTGGATTTATTCTTTGGGATGGAAAGCGAATCCCAATCCGATTTCTTTAGCATTTTGGCATAAAAAACAATTTGTCCAATGTGATACGGATAATGCGCCAGCTGACGGCTTATCGCTTCCATAACGGTGTGGCCTTCGTTGCGGATATAAATTATCGTTTCGAGCTGGTCCGGAGTTAATGCATTTATCGTAGTAAAAAAACAATTCCAGCCTTTGTCCCATAGTTTCATCAGTTCATCCTTGTCATTCCCATGAAGATGGGAATCGAATTCACCATCGCGGTTGCGCCATTCTTTTTCGCCATCAGTAGTTAAAAAATCTGTCCAGCGAGAAATCATATTCCCCGAAAGATGTTTTACAATAACCGCAATCGAATTGGTATCTTCATTTACTGCAATAAACAATTGTTCAGGTTCAATTTGTTCCATCGCTTTTTCTCCCAATGTTTTATAATAGAGAAATTGCTTTTTGATGCTTTCTAAGTAGCTATTTTGTAAACTCATTTTAGATCTTTTGGTTTTCTCGAGTTGTGTCTGACGCGTAGAATTTGAATAATGTTAGTATTGATTCTATAACTTATTTGAAAATCATAAACAAAATAGGTTCTAAAAGTTCCGTCGTTTTTTGTTTTTAATTTGTCAAGTTTATAGATCTCTGGATTGGTTTTAAGAACAGCTGTACTTTCAAAAATTTTGTCAATTACTTTGTCGGCGATAGAGATGGATTTACTTTCGAAAAGAATAAAAAAATGAATATCTTCCAGTTGCTTCAATGCATCAATCGACCAAATTATTTTCGATTCCATTTTTTTGAAATGCTTTTGGCTTCTTCTTCTGCAACAAAGTTTCCTTTGGCAATATTATCAAGTGCTTTTTCAATATCGTAGTTGTATTCTTCAACCGATAGAATTGACGACTCATTCCTTGCAATTAGAAGTGTTTTCAGTTTTTCTAAAAAAGAAGTGTCTTTCACTTTATCAATTTCTTGATGTATCCAATTGCGCTCTGCTTGAATATCCATGGTTCTTTTTTTAGTAAATGTACTGATTATTTATCATTTTCAAAAAGGGCGTCAGTTAGTGTTTTGATTCCTTTGAACATAAAGTAAACGGCTAAAAAACTAAATACAATTCCAAAAGCCAATACCAAATAATGCCACACATTCTGCTTATTTATAAATGCGTTATAAATCACGCTAGGCCCAATAAACATTAATGGTAATGCATAAAGCATGTATTTAATTCCTTTGTCGAAAAGTTCTTTGTTGATTGGCATTTTAAAATTTTATTTGAATTCCAATTCCATTTTGATTTGCCACAGCGTTTAAATCAAAATCTAATGAAGTCGTATTTTTTAGCCCGTCGTTATAGGATTGAACCGCTTCTTTAATCTTTTTTGACCTTCCGGATAACACAGGAATGGATATAGCAGCCATGCCAACACCGGCATAAGTCAGCGCGGTTGGATATTCTGAAGCTGATAAGACACCAACTGCTAAATCAATTACTGAAAGCGTGATTCCTAATCCAAGCAAGGTCGCACCAAGCGTCTCTTTTGATTTTGCTTGTTTGTAAAGTTTAAGCGAATGAAGGTTTGAAGCCAGTATGTTTTTAACCTGATAACTTGGGATTTGGACATCGTTCTGATAGATTCTTCCGTTTTCTAACTTGATTGGTTTAGGCGAAGTATCTCCTAATGTTGGTTTTTG
>NZ_JBDSMB010000151.1:0-26383 GCF_039916025.1 Flavobacterium sp. | reverse complement strand
ATCTAGGTGCATAACTGTAGGTGTTAAAATTATCCTTAATAAAATTAGGGAAACACGTTGCTTTTTTTGTGGGCTGCGATTATTGTTGTAAACAATTTAATTAACAATTTTTTAACTCGCTGAAAATCGCATTCATAGCCTCAATAATGATAGCGCAACCTTCTCTGATTTCATCGTCAGATATTGTTAACGGAGGAGTAATTCTGACAGCGCAACCTTCGAAAAGAAGCCAAAATAAAATCAAACCTTTCTCCTGGCATTTGAAAATCACCTTATTGGTAATTTCTGGGTCTTTTGTCATCGCTGCGAGCATCAATCCTCTTCCGCGGATTTCCTCTATCAAAGGATGTACCAAAAGCTCCCGAAACAGCTTTTCTTTTGCCAGCGATTGTTTGCTGTAGTCTTTTTCCAAAATTTCTTCCAAAGTAGCCAAACATGCTGCCGCTATGACAGGATGACCGCCAAAAGTGGTAATATGTCCAAGCTTTGGATCATGGCTTAATAAATCCATGTGTTTTTCATTGGCAACAAAACCACCAACAGGCATTCCGCCAGCCATTCCTTTTCCTATTATAATTACGTCGGGAACGACATTGTAGTTTTCAAAACCGAACAGTTTTCCGGTTCTTCCAAAGCCAGGCTGAATTTCGTCCAGAATCAGCAATGCACCAACTTCTTCACAACGTTTTTTGATTTTGGCTAAGAAATCATTTTTTGGTTCTATAAAACCAGCGCCGCCCTGAATGCTTTCGAGAATGATTCCGGCAGTTTTGGTTGTTATTTTTTGAATGTCTTCTTCGTTATTGAATGTGATAAAATCAACATCGGGAATTAATGGACGAAAGATTTGTTTGCGTTCTTCAAAACCCATCACACTCATCGAACCCATAGTATTTCCGTGATATGCATTGTAACACGATATCAATTGACTTCTTCCGGTAACTCTGCGGACTAGCTTTAAAGCGCCTTCGCAAGCTTCGGTTCCCGAATTGACGAGATAAACTTTGTTTAAGCTTGGCGGCAAATTCTCCACCAATAATTTACAATATTGCACTGCAGGATGTTGGGCATATTCGCCATACACCATAACGTGCGAGTATTTATTTAATTGGTCTTTAATGGCCTGATTAACTCTTGGATGCTGATGTCCTAAACTCGTTGCTGAAACTCCGGCAACAAAATCCAGGTATTTTTTATTATTTGTATCGTATATATAAGAACCAACAGCATGTGAAACTTCCATGCCTAAAGGATAAGGTGACGTTTGTGCCTGGTATTTTAGGAAATCCTCTTTCAACTTGAATTGTTTTATTCGTTTAATTGATAATTCGTGACCGTATTGCAATTGGAGCACCAGTTAAATTGTTCTTCCTGGCTTCTCAAAAAAGTCTTGGTTTTTTCGTTGCAATTTTCACAAACTTCTTCATCAAAATCCTCTTCAAAAATTTGTAGCGGACAATTGTTGCAACTCCAAACAGTTATATTTGGCAACACTTCGCTAACGTACCAAGTGAAAGCATCTTGTTTGCATTTTGGGCAAATTTGAGTTGCCATTTTATTGTTTTAAAGTTAATAAGGAACTGCTTTCTGCCGACTATTTCACCATTGGTTTGGAGTTTTTCTTGTCGTACTCTAATGTTTCTTTGCTAGGTTCCAACGGCACATTTTCTTTAGCCATTTCGACTTTTCGTTCAGCTTGAATCTTGGCATCGAGTTCGTTTTCTTCTTCAGGGAAAATATCGTCTTTGGATTTTATCCGTTCATCGCCACGCCAGACAAAACCACGAAGCTTCCTGGCATTTTCGGGCAAATCTTTTTCGGGATAAATATCGCCATCAGGATTGTTAAAGATGGTTATAGTTTCAATAGTATTTTTGTCTAAAATCAAATTGATTTTGCTTCCAATACTTTTATTGATGCCAATGAGTTCGTTTTTGTCATTCCTAAGATAATAAATGACTTCGGTATTTTTGATAATATCAACTTCGCTGAGTTTATTGTCTTTGAATTTACCATAAAGATTTTGCCCTTTCACCTGATTATAGCCTGTTCCAATAGTATCTTTGGATATGATAAAAGAATTGTTCAGGACTTTGAGTGAGTCAAGTTTTTCGGTGTTGTTATTTCCAATAAGATGCATGATATCACCCGTCAATTGGTTGTCATAATTCCAAAGTATTGGTCGGCCAATGAGTTTTGTTAAGGCTGCTTTTTGATCAGAATGTATCGAATCACATTTCCCGCTCATATCCGTTTTATAAAAACGAACGTTATTGAAGGCACGAACAATACGTTCACCGGTCTTTCCAGTAATCAGCATTTTCTTTCCATGAATATACATCGAATCTTTTTCCATCAATGATATCGCAACAGCTCTTTTGGTAATCATCATCGAATCTTTTTCGGTTTTTAAGTTCCGATAAATTTCTGCATAATGTCCTTTAATCACTCCTTTATTTATAGAATCTGTAATTTTGACATTATTGGTTCCGGAAGCATATTCACGATTTCGGTCATAATACAAACTATCAGCTTCAATTCTCCGGTCTTTGTATTTGATGTAGGATTTTCGAAGGAAATAGGCAAAGTTCTTTTTGGTATCATAAAAACCTTTTTCTGTGTAAATGAAATTCTCTTTACTAGTTATAGTCGAAGGTCCAAATAAATAGGAGTGGCCCGAATTGGTATAATAATCCAAATGGTTAGACTTGATTGTGTATTTTGGATTGGTAATCGTGACAGCTGTCAGGAATTTGAACTTTTTTTCATTGGCAAAATATCTTCCTGATTTACTTTTCAGGGTGTTTTCTTTATTGGTAATCGTTCCGTTTGAATTATAAAAAGCTTCCTGTGTATTTCTGTCAAAGTTTATAGTATCGGTAACCAAAGTCGATTCGGGTGAACGCATCACTACATTTCCTGTAGCATATGCTTTTTTTACTTCACCATTGTATTCGGCATATTTACTATTTAGAAAAAGCGTATCGCCTTGTGCCATTTGAACTTCGCCAAAAGCTTTGAGGTAATTTTCTTTTTGAAAAAAATAAGCTTTGTTGCAGGTAATAACTACACCATCCTGTCTTGCTCTGACATGGCCGCTTAATAAAAGCGCATCAGGAATTTTTTCTTGATCTATAGTGGAGAAATCGGAATTTTCAATAATAATATTGCTTGCTTTTTGTGCATTTACATTCGTCAATGTAAAAAGCAATAATCCGATGCTAAAAAGTAACTTTTTCAATGAATTTATATTTGTGTCAAAAATATGAAATTACCAACAATGTAAATGGTTATTACCAATTATTTATGAAAAAGCAAAAAGCGTAAATCAGTTTCCTGGCTTACGCTTTTCACACAATTAACTTTTTGTTTTTTATTCTTTCACTATTTTTTCAACTTTACTTCCTTTTTCGGTTTTGATTTTCAGGAAGTAAATACCTTTTGACTTGCCGGATATATCAAGTTTGGAGTTGGTTGCATTTTCTAAAAGTGTTTCTAGAATTCTGCCCTGAACATCATACAATTCAATTGAATCGATAATAAAATCACTATCAATATTGATGATTGAAGTTGTCGGATTAGGATAAATTTTTACACTATTGTCAATTTCAAAACCTGGATTACTTAATTCTGCAAAAGTTGTTTCGGCATCATTAGTTGCAATAGGGAAATTGTAGTCAAAATAAATGCCTGCTCTTTGTAAAACGGTATCATTGTTTACCAGATTATCCTTAGTTTTTATTTTAAACAATACATCTCCGTGACCTCCAACTGGTGGAGTTCCATGTGCTGCTGCAAGTTGTATGTTTTGAAAAACAAACTCGACAACATTACCGCTAATTCTTGTGTAGGATGGGTGAGAGGTATTCATAACCTGCAATGTTGAGATATCATATTTTGTTGGATCAATTTCACTTCTTACCACAATGTTTTCTGCTTCAAAAGTTCCTAAGTTTTCAAAATTGATAGCATAATGCAAATAATTTCCAATTTCTGATGGAGGAGCAGTTTCACCTTCTAAACATTCAATGCTATTTGGGTCGTAAGAACCAACCACTGTTTGATTGTAATTGTATTGATTATCGCCAGGCAATTCATCGTCAGCCACAGGAGTTATTGCTGCTGTAAAGTTTAGAATATCTCCATTGTTTACCGCTGGAATCTCCATTGGAGTATTTAAATTAAGAGTGACTATAATGCTTCTGTTTTCAAAGGGCATTAAGTTGGTATAGTTCCATGAAAGTGAGTTTACTCCTGTAGCATCAGGCGCCGGAAATGCATCTTCCAAATCGGTTCTTGCATCGTCAAATGTTAGCGTAACAGTTCCGGAACGCATTTGGTTTCCTTTGTTTTTGTACACAACTTTGTATCTTGCATTAAATCCTGGTCTTGCCGGTTCTAATGGTGCAAAGACAACTTCGATGTCTTTATGTGTTCCAACTGCAGCAATACAAAAGTTTTGAGTAGAGATATTATTGTTGGCATCAGTAAAAGTAAAATCTGCAGAAGCTGGTGAAAAATCAAACCAAGCCTGATTTTCAACATTCGGAGCTATTGTATATGTGCCTGCATTTGTATAATAATTATATGTACCATTGATATTCGTTACTGTAGCTCCTGTTGTAAGCGTGTCGTTTATATCAAATCTCACAAATGGATTTATTACATCGGTCACATCACAACCATTATTATCCGCATCAAAAATAGCGATTCCTGTTATTGTGTTGTGGTTTCCACCAGGTGTAAATGAGCAATAAGAATTCGCAACTGTTGCAGTCATTCCCAAATCATTCAATTGTGTCTGAAGAGACTCAAGCTGTGTGCTGTCTGCACAGATATATTCCAAAGCAGGATTATTAACAAATTCTAAAATCTGCTCATTTTTACCATTTTTCAAATACAAAGTAGTAAGCGCATTATCACTGCATCTTAATTGATTTAGATATGGAGAATTATTTACATCGATGGTTTCAAGCTGATTGTTTGTACAATATAAAAACTCAAGATTGACTAAGTTGCTGACATCTAATAAAGTGCTTTGGGTTCCAACAGTACCTAAATAACGCAGATTCGTTAAAAAATTCACATCCAGATTTGGAAGTACATTATAAGAATAATCTAAATTCTCAAGATCTTCATGATTACTCAAATCCAAACTTGTAAGTTGATTTGCGCTGCAATAAAAAGTCTTTAGATTGTTTAAACCAGCAATGCTGATAGATGGCATTTGATTATTACTGCAATTAAATGATTCTAGATCGAGCAGATTGCTTACATCCATACTTGTGATTTGATTGTTGGAGCAATCCAAAAACTTTAAGTTATTCAAACCACTTACATCTAAGCTTGTCAACTGATTTGTATAACAATTCAAGGTTTCAAGGTTGATTAAGCCACTTATATTTAAACTGGTCAGATTATTTGCCTGGCAGATTAAAGATTTAAGATTTGTTGATAAACCACTCACATTTGAAAGCTCAAGCTGATTATAAGAATAATCTAAATTGACAAGATTTGACAGCCCACTTAAATTTAAGGTTGTAAGCAAATTGTTTGCACAAGTTAATTGGGTAAGACTGGTTAAATTAAGAACATTAAGCGTTGCCAGCTGATTGTGTGAGCAATTCAAATACTCAAGGCTTGGCAAATTAACCAGGTTTAAGTTGGATAATTGATTGTAATTATAATCTAAATTTTTAAGGTTTATCAAGCCTGTTAAGTCAAGGTTGCTGATGTTGTTATAAGAACAATACAAATCTGTCAGGTTAACCAGATTGCTGACATTTAAACTGGTAAGTGCCTGATAGTTGCAACTCAGTCTTTTTAGGTTTGTCAATGCATTTACATTTAACGAAGTAAGAAGCCCTGCATTACCGGGAAAACCATCGCAGGTAAGATTTTCTATGCTGGTTAATCCGCTAAGATCCAGACTGCTCAGGTGATTTAAGCTGCAGTCTAAATTTTTCAGATTTGATAATCCGGCAACATTCAGGCTGGTTAACTGACCAACATACTGACCATCTTGAATAAAACCACCACCACAATACAAGTCAACTAAATTTGTCAAAGCTGAAGCATCTAAAGTTGTTAAATTATTGCGAGAACAGTATAAGGTCTGAAGGTTTGGTAAATTGGTTAAATTCAAACTTGTAATTTCATTACTCGAGCAATCCACCTCTGTTAATGCCGGCAGAGTATTTAAATCTAAAGAAGTAAGTTTACCATAACTGCAATTTAACTTTTGAAGGCTAGGCAAACCAATTAAATTCAAAGTTGTTAAATGACTTAATACTACTGAACTGGAAGTAACATTTCCAACAATTTGAAACTCCTGCAGGCTGGTTAAGAATGCTAAAGTTACGCTGGTTAGGTCGTCATTTCTATTGCATTCTAAAGTTACCAGATTTGTAAGCCCACTAATGCCAAAAGTAGTAAGTTTATTATCGGAACAAATTAGTTTATTAAGGTTTGTAAGCCCATTTACATCCAAACTTGTTATTAGATTGCTTTCGCAACGTAATTCTGTTAATCCGGTCATTCCATTTACATTTAAACTGGTAAGCTGATTATTGGAACAATATAATTTCGTTAGGCTGGAAGGCAAGCTTAAATTAGTAAGTTGATTGCCTGAACAATCCAGTTGGTTTAAATTTGTCAGTCCGGCAAAATTCAAATTGGTAAGCATGTTATAGGAGCAGCTCAGACCCGTCAGAGTAGATGGTAATCCGTTTAGATTAGTCAGGTGATTTCCCTGACAGTTCAAAAACGTCAAATTTGAAAGTCCATTTACATTCAGTGTGGTAAGTCCTGAAAATCCACAAGTAAGCGTTGTAAGATTGGTTAAATTACTTACATTCAGAGAAGTAAGAGTGTTAGCTCCAAAAATAATCACGCTTGTTAAACTCGTCAGACTGTTTATGTTTAACGAATTAAGATTGACCATATTATAAGATGAAAAAGACGTCAAATTTGTCAGCGCACTTATGTCAAATGAAGTTGCCTGATTGTAATTCAGACTCAATGCCTGAAGATTAGTAAAGCTGTTAACACCGGTTAAATTAGTAATTTCAAAACCGGAAATAGTTAAGAGTTTCACGGCCAATGCTTCGCTAACCTGAATTTCGCCATCGCTATTAGCATCAATTACCATCCACTGATCACTAAAATCCTGAGCTATTTTATTGGCTGCATCTGTTGTGCTTGCCGCCAATAATTTAGTCTTGAAAACAGGGTCGGGAATCGTGACAATCTGGGCATTTACCATTCCGGTAAACAACAATAATAAGGGTAGAATTTTTTTCATGGTTTCTATATGTTTTTCTTAAAAGTTCTTAATTAATTCCTGCAATCTTTCTCTTTTACTTTGTGCAATTGGAATACTGGTATTATCTGCCATAACCACATATCCTCCGTCGGATTTTATGTATGATTTCAGATAAGAAAGGTTAATCAAATGGGATTGATGTATACGTTCAAAACCATGTTCGGTCAACATTTCTTCGTATTCTTTGAGTGTTCTCGAAATCAATAACGGCTTATGATTTTTTATAAAAAACTCGGTATAATTTACTTTGGCCTCACATCTGATGATGTCAGAAACATCAAAAAGATGAATTCCATCGCTGGTGGAAAGCGCAATTCTTTTGAAATTATCTACTTTTTTACGGATGTTTTCCAGCAGTAAATCAATATGTTCAAATGAACTGTTTTTGCCGACAACTGCTTTAATTTTCGCAATTGTATTTTGCAATTCTTCCGGATCAACAGGTTTAAGAATAAAATCCAAAGCACTAAACTTGAAAGCTTTCACCGCGTATTGTTCATGTGCCGTAATAAAAACAATATGCGCATTCGTTTTTCCTCTGGTTTTGGCCAGCTGTTCCAAAATGTCAAATCCGGTTCCGTCTGATAAATGAATATCTAAAAACAACACCTGCGGCTGCAGTTTTTCGAGAATGGTAACTCCAGTTTTTACACTTTCGGCTTCACCAATGATATTGATTTCATTGGTGTAACGTTCTAAAAGTGCTTTTAAGCCTGTTCTTAAATGCTTGTCATCGTCTATTAATACTGCTGTTATCATGTTTTAGTGATTAGTGATTAGTGATTGGTAATTAGTTCAGCTGGTCATAGCTAGTCACTAATTACTAATCACTAGTTACTGAATATATTGTTTTGGCAACCGTAACGTTACTCGCGTTCCTGTTACTATGTTATTTTCCTCTAGTTCTTTAATTTCGATTTGTGCCGATTTGGAAATGGTGGCCTCCATAATTTCCAATCGCTTTTTGGTAATTTCCAATGCCATTGATTTGTGCGCTTTCATTGAATTTTCTTTTATGGCTGCCGATTTTGTAATTCCGATTCCGTTATCCCAAATAGTGCAAACCAATTGATCATTCTGAACATCAAAATCAACGACTATCATTCCGCTGCCTTCTTTGGGAACCAAGCCATGCAGAATTGCATTCTCAACAAATGGCTGGATTAACAATGGCGGCAATCCCATATTGAATTCAACGCTTTCGCTCGATTGTATCTTAAAGTCAAACTTATCGTGGAATCGTAGTTGTTCCAATTCCAAATAGTTTTGCAGGCTTTCAATTTCTTTATCAATGGGAATCAAAGCATCTTTTGAATATTCTAAAGTCAGACGCATCAATTTTGAAAATTTAGACAAATATTTCAAGGCAGAATCAGTTCCGTTTTGTACAATAAAACTCGAAATCGAACCCAAACAATTGAATACAAAATGCGGATTCATCTGTAAGTGCAATGCTTTTTGCTCATATTCCGCCACTTCTTTCTGAAGCGTCAAGCGGCGTTTTACCTGATGACGGTTTATCAACACGAAAATCAATCCAACAAACAATAATGAACCAACAATTGAAAAGATTAGGAGTAAATGTTCACGTTTGTTTTTTTCCTGAAACAAAGCTTCCTTTTTCTGGAATTCAAAATCCATTTCGGCACGGTCAAATTTCTTGGTGCTTTCCATTGTATTCAAACTATCGCGGGCAATGATATAGTTTTTATAATGTTGTAATGAAAGTGCAGGCTGGTTTTGAGCGCCATAAATATCACTTACTAATTTCTCCGAATGATACGTTTGGTCAAGCACGCCAATTTCTTTAGCATAATCTAATGATTTTGTTGCCAATGGCATTGCGTGTTCGTATTCGTTTTGCTCAAAATAAAGTATTCCGAGATTGTATAAAGCCAGTGATGCACCAAATTTATTCTGCATGCTTTCATACAAATCAAGCGCTCGTTTGTAATGAGTTTCAGCTTTAGCAACGGCTTTTGTTTTAATATAATAATCGCCCCAATAATTTTGCAGAAGTGCTAATCCTCTTGTGTTTTCAATGGTTTTGAATAATTTTTCTGCTTTTGTATAATAGGAATAAGCCTGAGGTAATTTATTGTCTTCAAAATAGATAACGCCAATGTTTGTCAAAGTTACCGGCATCGTTTGTTCGCCAATTTCTTCTTGCATTTTTAAAGCTTTATTAAAATATTCTAATGCTTTTGCATTATTGCTTCTTGATTTATAAACGATGCCAATATTGTTGTATGACTTGGAAATGCTGTTCTTTTGATTTATTTTTTTGTAAAGCTCCAAACCACTTTGGTAATTATCCAATGACTCATAATAATTTCCTTCCTGCGAGAAAATAACACCTAAACTTGAGTAGCATCGCGCCAAGCCATAAATAAAGGTTTTGTTTTCTTCGTCTGATTTTAATAGCGATTTAAAAATGCTGCTGGCTTTTTTAAAATGGGTTTTAGCAACATCATAATTTCCTAAAATGATGGAAGCATTACCCAAATTCACTTCTCCATTAGCTTGTCCGAAACTATAATTTAATTTAGCAGATAACTGCAGCGCTTTGTTAGCATAAAATGAAGTCGAATCTGGATTTATTTCCTTAAATTCTGAAGCCAGTTTATTCAGGATGCCCACTTTAGCAGTGTCGATTTTGGTTACTTTATAGACTCTTTTCAAACTGTCAATAGTTGTTTGTTGTGACCAACCCAAATGACCTATGAAAAGGATGAAACTATAAAGAACTATTTTAGATGCCGTTTTCAAAACTATTTGATTTTAATTTCTGAAACAAAGATAGAAGCATTATTGAGTTTAAATTTAATGAATTTTTATTCCACGGATTTAACTTATTATTAGCTGCCTTTTGATTATTATCTGAATTTTACAATCAATAAAAATGTTTAAAACCACTATATTCTTTATATTTGTTGTTACGGCTTATTGAACCTATTTTAAGCCCGATGTATAGTATGAAAACAAGTTTAACATTTGCGGTAGTAATGTGTTGTGCCATTGCAAACACAACCGTTGCTCAAAAAAAAACCACTATGAGTGCCAAACCCAAAGTAATTAATACGCCTAAAAAAGATGTAGTCTATCAAGTTTTTACCCGCTTATTTGGAAACAAAAATACCACCAACAAACCTTGGGGAACCATCGAAGAAAATGGCGTTGGGAAGTTTAATGACTTTACAGATAAGGCATTGCAGGAAATCAAGAAACTAGGAGTGACTTATGTTTGGTATACTGGCGTTCCGCATCATGATGTGATTAGAGATTATACTAAATACGGTATTTCCAATGATGATCCCGATATTGTAAAAGGCCGTGCGGGTTCGCCTTATGCCGTAAAAGATTATTATAATGTAAATCCGGATTTGGCGGTTAATCCTGCGAAACGATTAGAAGAATTTGAAGCATTAATTGCACGAACGCACAAGAATGGATTGAAAGTCATAATCGATATTGTTCCGAATCACATTGCGAGAAATTATCATAGTTTGAGTAACCCAAAAGGCGTTCGAGATTTTGGTGCCGATGATAATACTTCGGTAGAATACGACAGAAACAACAACTTTTATTATATCCCGGGAAAAGCGTTTGAAGTGCCAACTTCACCGACATACAAGCCTTTAAATGGAGAACAGAATCCTTTGATTGATGGCAAATTTACCGAGTTTCCGGCAAAATGGACAGGCAACGGTTCGCGTCAGGCAAAACCTGATATTAATGATTGGTATGAAACCGTAAAAGTAAATTATGGAATCAAACCGGATGGTTCCAAAGATTTTCCGGAGTTGCCCGAAGGATTTGACAAAAAAGACTGCAAAGCGCATTATGAATTTTGGAAAGACAAAGATGTACCAAGTTCATGGAAAAAATTCCGTGATATCGCTTTATACTGGACTGCAAAAGGCGTAGATGGTTTCCGCTATGACATGGCAGAAATGGTGCCTTACGAGTTTTGGAGTTATATGAATTCGGCTATCAAGATGAAAAACCCAAAAGCATTTTTATTGGCTGAGGTTTATAATCCAAAAGAATACAGAAACTACATAAATCTTGGGAAAATGGATTATCTGTACGACAAAGTGGAAACCTATGATCAATTAAAATCCATTATTCAGGGTAATGCAATGCCTGAGCCGCTTTCGGAAATTCAGGAACGCATGGCTGACATAGAGCATCATATGCTGCACTTTTTGGATAACCACGATGAACAGCGATTAGCAAGTCCGGAATTTGCAGGCACTCCGGAAAAAGGAAAGCCAATGATGGTTGTTTCGGCAACGATTAGCTCTTCACCAACTATGATTTATTTTGGGCAGGAAGTAGGTGAAGACGGAAAAGAAAATGCTGGTTTTGGAACACATTCCCGCACATCAATTTTTGATTACATTGGTGTTCCGCATCACCAGCGTTGGATGAATGGCGGCAAGTTTGATGGTGGACAATTATCAAAAAGCGAAGCTGACTTAAGAGATTTCTACAAACGACTATTAAATTTTACAATTAGCAGCGATGCCTTGACTGGTAAATTCCAGGAGATACAAACAATTAACAGAAATGAAACCAAAAGATATGGTCCTGGAATGTATTCGTATGTACGCTATACGGCAAAAGAAAAACTGATTGTAGTGACGAATTTCTCTTGGGTTACTACGAGTGATTTTGAGTTAAAAATCCCGGAAGATGTAATTAAAGCATGTAATTTGAAAGACGGATTGTATAATGTGAAGGACCAGCTTTACGGAAGCACAGCACAACTAAAAGTGACAGATGGTAAAGGGACGATACAGTTGAGTGTAAAACCGAGCGAGAGTTTTATATTTAAGCTTTAAAAAACAAAACCCTTTCAGAGATGAAAGGGTTTTTTAATTTAGATACTTAGCTAATAGAACAATTTGCCCCAAATGATAGGCATCATGCTGAATTATTCCGTGTATGTGTTCATAGTAATCCATTTCGTTGTTTGGGTATATTTTTGGAAAATCTTCTTCCTGAAAGCTTTCCAAAAAGGCAAGCCATTTTTCCTGAGATTCTTCGAGTTGTTGTAAAGTCTCTTTCCAGGCAGCATCAGAGGCATCAACAATTTCCGTTATATAGTTATTGCTTGGTGTTGTAATGATTTCTCCCTGTACGCGTCTTAAAACATTCAGCCGCCAGCTTATTATATGATTGACTAACTGCCAAATAGAATTGCATTTATCCAACGAATGTGCCGCTGCATCTTTCGCAGAAATTCCTTCAAGTGTTGCCGTGATAGTAACATCAATCCATGGATCTCCTGCGTATAGATTTTTAAATAAACCCGCGATGCGTTTAGATTCTTTCATACTCAAAAATATACTTTTTTTTGTACAAAATAACTAACTATAAATATTCCAATATAAATTTTTCGCAATAACCTTTAATCATTTGCTGAACTATCCGAAATTCATTGAGAATTTCATTTTCTGTTCCGGTTGCCGGAGCTGGGTCTGGAAAATTTTGATGAAATCGCTTTGCTTTACTTGGGAAAAAAGGACAATTCTCCTTTGCGTTATCACAAACCGTAATTACAAAATCAAAATCAATATTATAGTATTCGTCAATGTTATTAGAAGTGTGTTGGGAGATGTCTATTCCATCTTCTTTCATAATAGCAACAGCTTTTGGGTTGACGCCATGAGTTTTCATTCCGGCACTATAAATCTCAGCCTTGCCATTGGCAAAATAGCGAAGATAACCCTCTGCAATTTGACTTCTGCAGCTATTTCCAGTACAAAGCACAAGTATTTTTTTCATGTCTAAACTAATAACCAAATGATATTAATGATGCAGAATTTTGCATCCCATCCAAAAATCAGTTGAAGTGTGATAACTGAAGTCGTTATTACAATTGGTCTTTTGTATTTTGTTAAAAAACGCTTCATTAGCAACATTTACTTTCTGAAGAGCAACAAACTGCTTTTTCCTGTTCTTCAGGAACGCCACAATTTTCTTTTGCAAGGCAGGCTGTTCTCTTTGGTAATAAAAGGAAGTTTTTCCCATCGAATCCTAAGTCATATTTACCAATGGTGTCTGATTGGTATTCTACTTCAATTTCTAAATCTTCCATGCCCAATTTACGTTCAGAAAGTGCAATGATATTCATTAGTTTTTTTGGTTTTAACCGATGTTCAAAATCATTGGCATCCCATAACTGGAAGTTCGCCACTTTTTCGTTTCTGACTGTTCCACCACAATCAATAAAATGTTTGGTAATTACGCCCACTTCTGTAACATGGAAATGTTCGGGAACAAAAGTTCCATTCTCCAGTTTAAAATCTACAGCTTCAACTGTATCTAAGATTTTTTTGATTTCTGATAGTTTCATGTTTTTATATTTTTAATTAGCAACAACTGTATTTCTTTTTCAGTAAGCTGGTTGCAATTGCTGAAAAATAGGATTTAAGTGTTTCCAACGCATTCTGATCAATACAATAGCAAATGGAAGTCCCTTCAATACTGCCTTTAATCAATCCGGCGGTTTTCAATTCTTTTAAATGTTGTGAAACAGTAGGCTGGGCAAGAGGAAGTTCGTTTACGATATCCCCACAAATACAACTGTCTACGTTCATAAGATATTCCAAAATAGCAACGCGAGCAGGATGTCCGAGAGCTTTTGCCAAAGTCGCAATTTGATTTTGAGTATCGGTAAAATGGTCTGTTTTAGACGCTCCCATAATTATTGTATTTTAATATTGCAATATTACGATAAATAAAATTATATTTCCAAATAATTTACAATATGAACTCTCAATTTTAAGTTTCTGGACTATAATATAGGATGTAACAGTAAAAATCTTACTTTCTGAAAATGAGAATGTTAAAATATGAAAACCTTGTAAAATTGAAAATGGAATCTTGTAACTGTAAAGATTTATATCACAGTAAATTTATACCTCACAATTTTAATTTAATTTTTAAAAAACACTTCAACTATGAAACTAGCAAAAATTCTGCTGACCGCAATATTCCTTATTGCATTAAATTCAGCACAGGCACAAACAAAAACCTTAACATTTCCAGATTGGGGTGTCGCTGGTTATGACGTTGCAACTTATTATTATATTCCGGCAACGGAAACGTATTATGATATAAAAAACAAAGAATATGTCTATATGCGGGAAGGAAAATGGGTAAGAAGTAACACTATGCCTGTTGAATATGTGGATTATGATCTATACAATGGCTACAAAGTAGTGCTTACAGATGAAAATGAACCTTTTCCTCATTATAACTACCTGAAATCAAAATATCCTAAAACATATAAAGGCAAACCACAGAAAACGATTAAACCTAAAAAATAAAATTAAAAAAGCCCCAAATTTGGGGCTTTTTCTATCTTGTAATCGTCTGCTTTCTGTCAGGGCCAACAGAAACAATTTTTATCGGTACTTCAAGTTCTTTTTCTATGAATTCGATATAGTCTTTTAACTCTTTCGGTAAGCTGTCATAAGTAGTTAAACCTGTTAAATCAGCTTGCCAGCCTTTGAATTCGGTATAAATAGGTCTAACGTTTTCTTCTTCAATATTATAAGGTAAATGAAAAATCACTTCGCCTTTGTAGTCATACGCAGTGCACACTTTCAACTTATCAAAACCTGAAAGTACATCGCCTTTCATCATCATTAGTTGGGTTACACCGTTTATTTGAACAGCATATTTCAACGCTACCAAATCTAACCAACCACAACGTCTTTTCCTTCCTGTTACCGAGCCAAATTCGTTACCTACTTTTGCCATAACATCGCCAGCATCTCCAAAATCTTCGGTAGGAAATGGTCCCGAGCCAACACGTGTTGTATATGCTTTAAAGATTCCAAAAACTTCCTTGATTTTATTTGGCGCAATGCCTAAACCGGTGCAAGCACCAGCAGCCGTGGTGTTAGATGAAGTTACAAATGGATAGGTTCCAAAATCAACATCCAATAACGAACCTTGTGCGCCTTCACAAAGAATAGATTTACCAGCTTTTTGAGCTTGTGCCAAATATTCTTCGCTGTCAATGAAATCCAATTTTCTTAAATCTTCAATAGCATCAAAAAATTCCTTTTCAAGTTCTGGTAAATTGTATTGAAGCTCCACGCCATAAAAAGCAATCATAGCTTCGTGCTTGTCTGCCAAAGTGCGGTATCTTTCTTTAAAATCAGCTAATTCAATATCGCCAACACGGATTCCGTTTCTGCCGGTTTTATCCATATACGTTGGTCCAATACCCTTTAGCGTTGAACCAATTTTGGCTTTGCCTTTGGCTGCTTCAGAAGCAGCATCAAGCAAACGGTGTGTGGGAAGTATCAAATGTGCCTTTCTTGAAATAATCAGTTTTGATTTAATATCCAAATTGAATTTGGCCAAACCATCAATTTCACTTTTGAAAACCACCGGGTCAATCACGACACCGTTTCCGATGATGTTGATATTGTTTTCATGAAAAATCCCTGATGGGATAGTTCTCAGAACGTGTTTGATACCATCAAATTCGAGCGTGTGTCCGGCGTTTGGTCCGCCCTGAAAACGGGCAATAATATCGTATTTTGAGGTTAGAACGTCAACAATTTTTCCTTTGCCTTCGTCTCCCCATTGTAATCCGAGTAGTAAATCTACAGTCATTGTGTGTTGTTGTGTGTGTTGTTAATTTGGTTATTTGTTAATTTGGTTATTTGATATCGAATACACGAATTACCAAATCACCGAATCAATCTTTTTTATTAGCATAAAAATACAACGAATGGTTGTGAATTTCAATGCCAAATATTTCTTCGATGGTTTGCTTGATAGTTTGAATTCTTGGGTCGCAAAACTCAATCACTTCTCCGGTGTCGGTCATGATGATGTGATCGTGCTGCTTATCAAAATACGACTTTTCATAATGTGCCTGATTTTGTCCAAACTGATGTTTACGCACCAACCCACAATCCAATAAAAGTTCAATTGTATTGTATAAGGTAGCACGCGACACACGATAGTTTTTGTTTTTCATTTTGATATACAAATTCTCAATATCAAAATGCTCTTCGCTATCATAAATCTCCTGAAGAATAGCATAACGCTCAGGTGTTTTGCGATGTCCTTTGTTTTCAAGATAAAGTGTAAAAACGTTTTTTACAGTCTCTTGATTTTTGGTATTATCAGATGCAATTAGTGTCATGGGACAAAGATAGTTTTTAGTTTAAAAGTTTAAAAGTTTATGGACTTAAAAGTTTAGATTTATTATTCAGAAACAATTCATAACTTATAATTTACAACTCATAATTAGTTTGTATAAACCCTCGTCACTTTATCAATCCCATCAATTTTTTTAATGTTGTCGATGAGTTTTTTCAAAATAGCATTATTCTGTACGATAACGGCAACTTGTCCATAAAATATTCCGGCTTCACCACTTAGGGAAATGCTTTGGATATTCACATGCATATTGTTTGAAATTACTTTGGTTAATTCATTGGTCAAGCCCAAACTATCCATGCCCGTAATTTTTAAAATAGCTTTAAATTCCTGTTGCGATGAATCGATCCATTTGGCAAGCATAATTCGATATGCATAATTGGATTGTAGTGAAATTGCATTTGGACAATCTTTTTTGTGTACTTTGATGCCTTCGTTGATGGTTATAAATCCAAACACATCATCGCCCGGAATTGGGTTACAGCAGGAAGATAATTTGTAATCCAGTTTATCATGTTCTGCACCAAAAACGAGCATATCAAAATTATTGCTCAATTCAGGTTTGTTGATTTCTTCTTGATTTGAGCTTGGCGAACGCTTGATTTTGTTCTTAAAGAAATTCATCAGGGTATTGCTTTTTTGAGCAGCAAAATCCTTAAGTTGTTGGTTTTCTATAGATCCGATTCCGGCGCGGTAAAATAAATCCAAACTGGTTTTAAGCCTGAAATAATTTACCAATTCATTAACTACATTTTCATTGATTGTGATTTTTAAATGCTTCAATTTTCGGGTTAATAACTCTTTTCCGTCTTCGGCAATTTTCTTGGTGTTTTCGTTGAGAACGTTCCTGATTTTATTTTTGGCTCTCGATGTCGTAACATAATCAAGCCAGTTTATTGTTGGTTTTTGATGAACAGAAGTTATGATTTCAATCTGGTCACCACTTTTCAGTTCGTGATTAAGCGGAACTAATTTTCCGTTGACACGGGTTCCGCGGGTTTTAATGCCAATTTCGGAATGTATGCTAAAAGCAAAATCGAGTGAAGTGGCTCCTTTGGGCAAAGATTTGATTTCGCCTTTTGGTGTAAACACAAAGATTTCTTTGGCATACAAATTCATTTTGAAATCTTCTACAAAGTCAACTGCATTGGTTTCAGAGCTTTCCAGCGCTTCTTTCAACAAGTTGAGCCAGGTATCCAAACCGCTTTCTTCTGTTGCGCCTTGTTTGTATTTATAATGTGCTGCGTATCCTTTTTCGGCAATTTCATCCATTCGTTCGCTTCGCACCTGAATTTCTACCCACCGGCCTTTTGGTCCCATAACGGTAATGTGCAGGGCTTCGTAACCGGTTGATTTTGGTGAAGAAATCCAATCGCGCAAACGGCTCGGACTCGGACGATAATGATCGGTAACGATGGAATAAATTTTCCAGGCTAAGAATTTCTCATCGTGAAGATTGGATTTGTAGATGATTCGAAGTGCGAATTTGTCATAGACTTCATCAAAAGTTACGTTTTGAGCCGCCATTTTTCTACGAATGGAATAGATAGATTTTGGCCTTCCTTTTAGCGTATATTCAACACCTTCTTCGTCTAACGATTTTTTTAAAACATCCGAAATCGTTTTGATATATTCATCCTGCTCTTCTTTGGTTTCCTTGATTTTGCTGACAATATCTTTGAAAATATCGGGTTCAGTATATTTCAGACCTAAATCTTCCAGTTTGGTTTTTATGTTGTACAAACCCAAACGATGGGCGAGAGGCGCATAAATGTATAAAGTTTCCGAAGCAATTTTCACCTGTTTGTAATCGGGCATCGAATCCATGGTCTGCATGTTGTGCAAACGGTCGGCAATTTTTATCAGAATCACACGAACATCATCATTTAAAGTCAATAGCATTTTACGGAAATTCTCCGCCTGCATTGAGATGTTCATGTCTTTTTTAACCTGAGAAATTTTGGTCAGACCTTCGACCAGATGGGCAATTTTTGGATTGAATTTTTTTTCGATGTCTTCAACAGTAACATCAGTATCTTCAACAACATCATGCATTAAGGCGGCGGCAATACTTGTTGCGCCAAGGCCAATATCTGCTGCTACAATTTTGGCTACACCAATAGGATGAAAAATATAAGCTTCGCCCGATTTACGGCGCTGATCTTTGTGAGCTTCAACGGCAACATCAAATGCTTTTCGGATGAGCTTTTTATCAGAATCAGTAAGTGTCTGATAACTTATACGAAGTAATTCTTTGTATTCTCGGGCAATAGCTTTTTTTTCTTCTTCTAAATCTATTTCAATCATAGCATGTTCAATCTATTAGCTAAAAATAAGCATTACAAATGAACTGTGCAAGTGAATTACCTTATCGATTTGCAATTTTATAATCTAAACTATAATTTCCGGGACCAGTCAGAAAAAGACCAATATAGGTGATGAAATAGACAAAAGCGTTGTTCATTTCAATGCCGTTATCGCCTGAATAAATTACTTTAAATTTGGCTACGCAGACAATTATATAACCCATGCAAATAAGTAATGGAATCAATGCCAATCGCGTAAATAAACCAAAAATTAAAAATAAGCTACAAAAGAATTCTGCAAAAATGGTTAATGCTAAAGGCGTTTTTCCGGTCATGCCAAGAAAGCTTACTTCCTTTGCCCAAAAATCGGAAGCGGCCATGGTTTCGAAATTAATTAGTTTTTGGTAGCCATAAAATGCCATAACAACACCAATAATAATCCTGATTAGTAAAATTCCCATCGACAAATTAATGGGTTGAAACGAGCTTAACAGATTTTTTTTCATTTGAATTTGGTTTTAATAGTTGATTAATATTTAATGAAACCCTCTTTGACGTTTTGCCTCAAAAATTAAAATAGCAGCAGCAACAGAAACGTTCATGCTGTCAATTTCTCCCTGCATCGGGATAATGATATTTTGTGTGGCTTTATCGCGCCAAAGCTGGGATAATCCGGTGGCTTCTGTGCCAACGACCAATGCTGAAGGTGTAGTGTAGTTTTGGGTGTGGTATGCAGTAGAATTCTGCAGTGTGGCACTGTAGAAATTGATATTGTTTTTTATTAAAAAATCGATAACTTCTTCAGTTGAACCCGTTGCAATCTGGTTGGTAAACAAACAGCCAACACTAGAGCGAACGATATTCGGATTGTATAAATCGGTTTTTGGATTGGCAATGATTACGGCATCAACATTTGCAGCGTCGCAAGTTCTTAAAACGGCTCCGATATTACCCGGTTTTTCGATGGCTTCCATGACTAAAATCAACGGATTTTTGGGAAGTTTCAAATCGGATAACTGTAATGATTTGGTTTTGGCTACAGCCAGAATTCCTTCGGTTGTGTCCCGGTATGCAAGCTTTTGATAAACTTCTTTAGAGATTTCAATTACCTCAATTTGGTTATGCGTTAATTTGGTTATTTGTTGCGATGTTACCAATTCAGGTAGAAAGAGAATGGTTTCCAATTCGTAATTTCCTTTGATGGCTAACTCAATTTCGCGCATTCCTTCAATCAGAAAAGTGCCGGATTGTTTTCGGGCTTTGGCTTTTTCCTGAAGCTGCATCAGGGATTTTATAAATGGATTCTGCGAAGAAGTAATTTGTTTCATTATCAGTAGCAAAGTTCCAAAGTTACTGAGATTTTATTATAAAATCCCTCTCGCCTTAATTTCGAGGTATTTATTTATTGTATCCATTGTCAGGTTTTCAGGTTGTGTTAATACCGAATGGATACCGTATTTTTTTAATTCGGTTACGATAAGTTTCTTTTCAAAGATGAATTTTTCCGCAATAACCTTATCATAAACTTCCTGGATTGTATCTGCTTTATTATTGGTAATCTGATATAATTCGGTGTTTTGGAAAAAGACAACTACAAGCAAATGGTTTTTGGCAATCCCTTTTAAATAAGGCAACTGACGATGCAAACCATCCATAGTTTCGAAATTAGTATATAAAATTATCAGGCTTCGCTGATTGATATGTTTTTTTATATCAACATACAAACGCGAATAATCACTTTCAAAAAAGTTGGTTTTTATATTGTAAAGACTTTCGAGAATTTTTTGCATTTGCGATGTTCTTTTCTCAGCTACAACGCGATTTTCCACTTTTTTAGAAAACGAAAACATTCCGGCTTTATCTTGTTTTTTGAGGATAACATTCGATAAAACCAAAGTGGCATTGATGGCATAATCCAACAGGCTCATTCCGTTGAAAGGCATTTTCATCACACGGCCTTTGTCGATAACCATGTAGATATTCTGCGATTTTTCATCCTGAAACTGGTTGACCATCAAACTGTTTTTCTTAGCTGTAGCTTTCCAGTTTAAGGTTCTTATATCGTCGCCCGGAACGTATTCCTTGATTTGCTCAAATTCCATTGTATGGCCAATCCGCCTGATTTTTTTAACACCATATTGAAACAAATTATTCGAAAAAGCAATCAAATCGTATTTACGCAATTGAATGTACGAAGGATACGTTGGAACCATTTGGTCTTTGTTGAATTTGTATCTTTTGGAAATCAATCTCAAAGGCGAAGAAACATAGATGTTTAAGTTGCCGAAGTAATATTCACCGCGTTCTGTTGGGCGTAATTTGTACTGAAACTCATCCTGCGAAGCATTTTTTATTTTGCGGTTGATTTCAAAATTACGAACCTGAAACTGAACCGGGATTTCATCAATAACCTTTACAGAAATCGGAAAAGTATAGAAATTCTTAATGGTAACAATAATCGAATTTTCATCACCATTGGAAAGCTTTTCGGGAGTAATTCTTTCGGCATTAATTCCGGTAGTACTGCTGAAAAGAATTAAGATATCCAAACCAAAAAACACTAATAAAATCAATAATATATACCAGACTGCGCTGTAAAGTGAAGGGAAAATAAAGGCACAACAAAAGAGCACTATCATGCCAATCAGCAGATAGAAAAAGAAATTTGTTATATATAATTGCTTAAAAAAGTTCAATGTTATCTTGGTATTTCGATACTTTCAATAATTTGTTTTATGATTTCTATGCTTGTCAAACCTTCCATTTCGCGTTCGGGAGTAACAATAACTCTGTGTTGTAAAACCGGAATTGCGGCTTCTTTAATGTCTTCCGGAGTAACAAAATCGCGGCCTCTGATTGCAGCAAAACCTTTAGCTGCATTCAAAATTGCGATGGATGCTCTTGGTGATGCACCCAAATATAAGAAAGCATTTTCGCGTGTGTTGACAACCAATTTGGCAATGTATTCCAACAGATTTGGCTCAACCTGAATCTGTTTTACCAAGCCTTGATAATTTATAATATCTGAAGCTGATAAAACAGCTTTTATGTTTTCTAATTTATCGTGATTCTGCAATAAATGCTCGCGATTAATGATGTCGATTTCCTCTTCTAATTTTGGATAATCGATATTTATTTTGAACAAAAACCGGTCTAATTGCGCTTCAGGTAAACGATACGTTCCTTCCTGCTCAATTGGATTCTGTGTCGCCATAATAATAAATGGCTGGTCCATTTTATAGCAATGTCCGTCGATTGTAATTTGACGCTCTTCCATAACTTCGAACAAAGCAGCCTGCGTTTTTGCCGGAGCACGATTTATCTCATCGATTAAAACCAGGTTAGAAAATACTGGTCCCTTTTTGAATTCGAATTCTGATTTTTTTAAATCAAAAACCGAAGTTCCCAGTATGTCCGATGGCATTAAATCGGGTGTAAACTGAATACGGCTAAAATCAACCGAAATGGTTTTGGCAATGATTTTTGCAGTCATTGTTTTTGCAACGCCGGGAACACCTTCAATCAAAACATGTCCGTTAGCCAAAATAGATACCAGTAATTGGTCAATCATTTTGTGCTGACCAACAATCACGGTTTCCATTTCTGCTTTTATTTTATCAATGCTTTCACGAAGTGGCTCAAGGTTTAATCTTGACTGAAAATTTACATTTTCATTTACGTTTTCGTTGCTTTCGAAGTTTTCTGTGTTTTCCATTAGTTGATAATTTTTTCTATTGCATTATTGATTTCGATTAAATCACTTTCTATACTTTGATGGTAGCTTTTTCGTTGATAATTTATCAAATATATCAAGTGTTCAATATCTTTTATTTCTTTTCCGGTTTTAGCGTGTAATTTTTTGACAAAATTTTCATCCAAAGTTGTAGTTTCTATTAGATATTCATTCCTGATTCTTTCCAGGAAATAGATAATTTTCTTGTCAACCAGGTTTTGATGATCGCCTTCCTGATAATATAAATTCCCGATAGTCTTAGTAAAATCGACAGTTGTATTTGATAATGGTTTTATTATCGGAATAATTCGCTGTTTTCTTTTAGCATTGAAAACTATAAAAATTACAATTCCAATCAAAAATAAATACCACGCCCATCTCAAAGCCGGTTGGCTTAAAATGTATCTATAGGGTGAACCCGATTCAATCAAACTGTTTTGTTCCTTAATCATCCAGTAAATGTCACCTTTTGGCATATATGCTAATACTTTTTCAGCATATTCTGCATGGTCATCTTTTAATAAATGATAATTCGTAAAAGCAGCAGGCTGCAGATGGATAAAGAAAACACCCTGTCTAAAGTTGACTTTTATGAAATTGACATATTTCTTTTTTTCAGTTCCCTGATAACCCAAAACGGCTGTATACAACGTGTCAATTTTTGAGAAATGAAAACTTCCTGCTCCTTGATTTAGGTTATATTTCTGTTTGCCTAAACCTGGATTTGCAAGCCAGCAATCTATTTTGTCTGACAAATCGAATTGCGATTCAGTTTCGACTTTTAGCGAATCGGTAAATATTTCTGGAAGACTGTGAACACTTAAAAAAGCAGTATTTCCATGACTTACAAAGTAAAACAACTCTTTTGTAGACTCGTCATCAATAATGTAATTATCACAAATATTTAGAATTGTTCCTTTGATTTTATAATTCTTTACCAACGTGTCCGAGTCATACAACGGATCAAGAAACTCATAAAGTGTTTTGCTTTCTTTCTTAATTTTATTCGGACTTAAAACTTTCTTCGATTCTTTATCAAAAACATATAATCCAAAAGGAATTTTATCTCTCAAATCATAGCTTGGATTCCAATCGACAGGTATTGGTTTGTTCGCATCAACATAGATGCAGAATCCAATCAAGACGAGCAGGAAAAATATATATATTTTCAGTGTTCTACTCATCGGTTAAGTGATTTTAAAGTTTTTTCGAATGCATTTTTTGCATTTGAAAAAGTCTGTTCTGTCATTTCAAATTCTCCGTACCAGATATAATTGTATAAATAGGAAAGATACTGGAAATCGGTTCTCAAATCGGCCGAATGGATTTCATATAAATAATCGGAATTTGTTTTTTCGGTATGCCAATCGATGATGTTTTTTTCCGCCAGACGCTTTAAAATCCACAGATAATAATATCGAATAGCCAATCTGTTATCGCCTTTACTTACGGTTTCCTGAATCAGTTTTTCAAAATCTACATAAATTAAGTTCTTTTCGATTTCTTCATCAGAATAAATTTTCCGTGTAGTTGATTTGCCAAAAATCCATTGTCCTTCTTTGTTCAGCACAATTTTTACAATCAAATAAATTACATAGATAACAATTAACGCTGCAATTGTTTTTAAGGTATACATCACATACTTTGCGGAAATGTCCATGTCTGATAATCCAAAAATCTTTTTGAAACCATAGGCTAGCCATTCTAAAAATCTGTCCCAAATGCTTTTCTCCGAAACTTTTACTTCATACTGAAATTCACCTGATTTGTATTTTTGTTTAAATCCGGCTTCGAATTTTGGTTTAAAAAGTAGTGTGTCATTGTCGACATAAATATCTTCTTCAGTGTATTTAATATGCTGAGTTTTGGCTACAGCCGATGAATCCTGTGGCCAAAGTGGTACAGAAACAAGGAACCAAAAAAACAAAAGGAATTTATTCACTGCCTATTAAATCTATTGAATCTTTTGAACTTATATTTTCGTCGTTTTCTTTTCTGCTATAATAGACCAAACCTTGATTTATCAATAGAAGATTATTTAAAATGTAACTCATTAAAATCGAGATTACCATAACAATTGTAAGCAGAATCTTGATGGATGAAGATCTGTCGTCGATATTTTGGGTGGTGAAAACAGATGCCATTCCAAATGCATAAGGGAAAAGCGTAAACACCGACATCGCAGTCTGAATAATAAGATACATGACCATTAATGAACCAATATTTGGAAAATACTGATTTCTTACATGCTTATAACCGCTGCCAAGTGCTTTGAAAAAACTCTTGTCATGATTGAGATATTCATAAAAACTAAGCGTAATCCAACTTATGGCTGTTGGTATTGCAAATAGAAGTAAAGGAATACCAATTAGGATAAAGCAAAGTAAAACCAGCAATACAAAAACCAACATCAACAGTGGTGTCACTAAGAAAATTAATCCTAAAAAGAAAATTAATATCCTTCCAAAATCAGCTTTGAATTTTGCTAAAATTTCTTTTGTTCCAAAATTATCACCTTTGTTCTTGGCATATAAATCCATATAAATTACCGGAACAGAATAGGTCAGCATGCTTAGTATAACAATGAATAAAAAAATGAAAATTGCACCAAATACTATTAAAACGGCATTGGTTTCTGTAAAATTCTGAATGAAATCAGCATTATTATTGAGTCGGCCAAAGTTTAAGGCAAAATCAAAATAGACCTGAAATAAAAAATAGGATAGCACTACCAAAATCATTAATAGAATTCCACAAATGGTGAAATAATTTTTCAGATAATGCTTTCCGGTTACCCTAAAAAACTGAAAAGTGTCACTTATGTAATCCCCGAAATCTCTTTTTTTGAATAGTGGAAACATAATTATCGGTTTATTTTTTTATGAACGATTGTCGGATAAACTAAAAAATAGAAAGATATCACAGACAATGTTCCGAGTATGATTATAATATTCAGCCAATGAGGCATTTCAATTGCATAACGTGTTACAAAACCTTCTATAAATCCGGCAGCAATTGTAAATGGAATGGTACTCAGAAATATTTTCAGACCATCTTTCATTCCGATTTTAAATGAATTCAAACGTGAAAATGTTCGTGGGAACAGAATTGAAGCACCAAGGATGAAACCGCAGGCAGCTTCTATTACCATTCCGAAAATTTCCATCGAACCATGAAGCCAAATTCCTCTGATGCTTTCTCCAAAAACGCCTTCTTTATAGAAAAAATATTGGAATGAACCCAGCATTATACTGTTTTGAATCAGGACTAAAAAAGTTCCGACTCCGGCAAAAATTCCATAAATAAAACAGCGAACGCCAACAAAAAGATTGTTCAGCGTGATACCAATAAACCCGCCCCAATTGCTGCCGGTTTTGTAAACGGCAACCGGATTTCCATCTTTGATATTATCCAGAGTCATGTTTACATAACCATCGCCGAGAATCAAACGGACAAAGTTTTCATCATATCTTGCCGAAACAACGCCAATCGCTACAGCACCAATGAATAAAACAAATGAATACAATATATATCTTCGATATTGATAAACCAGCAAAGGAACTTCGGTTTGAAAAAAATAAACGAACCTGTTTTTTTCTTCGCGTTTTGTTTTATAAATTTTTTGATAAATCTGTGACGCTAAGTAATTTAGATAAACAACAGTTTTGCTTTTGGGATAGTAGGTTTGGGCATATGATAAATCATTAACCAAATGAATGTACAAACTTGCCATTTCATCAGGATTTTTTTTAGATTTACCAAAAATTGCTTCTTCAAAGTCAAGCCATTTTTGTTTGTTTTGTTTTATGAATGCTACTTCCC
>NZ_JBDSMB010000150.1:0-5489 GCF_039916025.1 Flavobacterium sp. | reverse complement strand
TAACCGTTGTTCCATTTCTTGCCAGGTCGTATTGAGATTTATTAATACTTCATCTGTAAGAATAAGGTTTTCTGCATTACGACAACTTAGCCGAAACCGCGTAACCGGAGGCATGTCATTTATTTCTCCAGCATCTTCATCCCGATCTCTTAATGAATAACCTTTAGCATCATCATAAACGGATACTAACATTGATGCGACTTCGTTTTCATAAGTATTTAGATTATCTATAGTATCGACGCTGCAGGGATATAATTTCAAACGATTAATTGATGTTCGAATGGCCTGTTGCCATATTCTCACATCATCTTCGCCTTCCAGTAGCAAGATTGGAGATTCATTAAACAGATTGGACAGAGGATGTGCTCCGAAAATGGGAAGTATTCTTGAATACGTGTCATCAATTTCTTTAAAATCAAAATCTGTCTGGGAGGCTTGCATAAAGGCAAATCGCGCGTCTTGATATTCAGAGAGCGCTCCCAAAAATGCGGTACTATGCGTGGCAAGGATAACAGTAAAGTTTCCAGCGGTCGTAAGTGCTTTAATAAATTTTGCAAACCGGACTTGCAAATCTGGGTGAAGATGAACATCTGGTTCATCAATTAATAGAACGTTTGTTTGGCCTGCAGGAGATTTCTTGTCAAAAAACAAACATTCAATTGCTAATGATATCAATTCGGATTCCCCGCTGCTAATAGCTTCGCTTGATATTTTATCAGTTGTTCCTTTTTTAAATATTTCGAAGTCTGTATCTGTTCGTTTAATTTCAATATTAGTCAGCAATGAATTAATCTTTTCAACAAGAGTATCGAAAGTATAATTGTGATTATTTCGTAAATCAGGTATTTTTTCTATTTCTTTTAGTATTACATTTTCCAGTTTTTTATACTGAAAAACACTTTGCTGCTTAAATTGTTGGTATTGATTTTTCCTAAGTTGCTCCGAAGACCACTGTGGACCATTTACAGTTAAACTATGATCAAGATTAGGATCGTTTGTTAAATGTCCCCCTCTTTCCGGTGATAAGTATTTTACATAACAACCTGCTGCTCCTGTTAAGGAAACTTCTACTGCCTTTAAAGCTGTACTTTTTCCACATCCGTTTTTACCCAATATTATATTTATTTTACTCAGGTTTCGAAGATTATATCCACCCTTATTAAGTAAATCCATATCATTTAATTTTTATTTCAGTATCCAACTTGATAATTTTACCAAAACCTGTTGGAATCAATTTTACTGTTTTCATCCATTCATACATCGACGTTATTTGATTTTCATTATATTTCTTTTTCTCTGCCGACCATCTATAAATGTCGCCCATTAATAATGACCCCGAGATTGATTGCCTACTTATAATTCTATTGTTCCATACAGCATATAATGTTGCAATTAATTCGGCTTCAAATAGTGTTTTGTCTTTAAATAATTTTAATACAAATGTTATTTTAGAGCCTTTATTCCTGAAGTACTTTGGATAGTCTTTAATAAGTTTTCCTACATTTTCACCAGGAGTAAAATGTGTCATGCTTATTTTTGTTTCTTCACTGAACCAATCTTTTTCAATCATTTCTTTTCTAAATGCTCTTGTGAATTCACGATCATAAGGCCCGGCACGTTCTTGCAAATAATCAGTTTCATATTCTACCTCGGCAAAATGTTCTGCAACGAAAAATGTTTTTTGAAATTTAGTTAAGCCAAAATATTTATCATCATGCAATAGGTGTATTATTTTCCCCGCAAGCACCTTTCGTTCAATTGGGATTCCTTTGGATCCAGTTTCTTGTTGTTCAAGTTCACTTACCAACCTCCCCTCAAACGCCCTCTTCAAAATACTCTGCCTCAACGCCTCTGCCTGTTGCAAACTATGGGTTATGCTTTCTTCCATTTTATCGGCTACGCTGAGGCGGGTTTCAATGGCCTGAACGACGTTATTCTGATCTTTAGATGAGCAATGAGGGAACTCGATTTGTCTTATTTTTTCTTGACCGATATTTCTCATTGAATCCTGATTGCCGGTTGATAGTGTTTCAATTTGCTTTCTCCCTTTTCGTGAACGCAAATAATAAAGTACATATTCCTTTGAAACTTCATTTGTGAAAGTCAACCGTAATATTTTGTCACTTAACATTACCTTTTTTTCAACTGTTTGTACAATAACACATGCGCCAATAAACTCAATTGTATTTGCCCTGCTGAAAAGAAAATCGCCTTTTTTAATAAGATATTTCGCGTTAAAGAAATCTTTAGAAAAACATGTTTTGCTTTCCATTTCACTAAAGAATCCCCAGGTAACTGAACTGACCTTTACAATTCCAACTTCATCCTTTTGGGGTGGTCTTTCATCACAGCGATAACTTTTACCCGAACTTATGTCTTCGATATATTCGCCAAGCTTAGAATATTTCCAACCTTCAGGCAATTCACCTTCTTTCACATTTTCATTGTTAAGCTTCCCCTCAAACGCCCATTTTAAAACCGCCTGCCGGTATGTTTTTAATTGCTGTTGTGCACTGCGCAGGTTTTCTATGCCTTTATCTAACTCACCAAAGAGTTCTTCTATTTTGGAAACGATGGCAAGTTGGGCGTGCTTGGGAGGAAGAACAAAGTCCAGATTCTTCAACTTAGGCTGATTGATTGAAGATTGATTTACAGACTTCTGAGCAATATTTATAAACTCTCCTCTTCTTCTTTTGAATTTGAATTGGTAATTGAAGAAGTCTGGCGATGCATTTTGGTTCAATCTTATCAACAAAAGATTAATACCATGGATAAGTGTTTTAGTTTGATTCTTGAAAATTGCAGTCTTGCCTAAATGAACATCACTGTTTATATGACTGAATAGAATGTCATCCTTCTTTAAAGAATATTTTTCAACGAACGCAACATCGGTTTCTGAAATGTATTTGACCCTATCTAAATCAATGGTTTCATTCCAAATAGTTTCAATTCTGGAAATGGGAAATCCTATTTTATCATCGGACTGTTTTGCATTTGCACCATTAGACATTTTTTCACACACGTCTCCCAACTTCACCCATTTCCAACCTCTCGGTAATTGATTTATATTTTTTGTCTCCGTCATTTATTAGCTCGTTTTTCACATTAGGATATTTCCCCTTTGTGTTATCTTTGTATTCAAGTCTGCTTTGCATGAACGTCGGCTTCAAGCCGTTTCCCGAACTATGTTTGAGATCAGTGCAATTGTGGGCTTTTTTATTTGCTATTTTTTCTTTCCCCCTTTTATTACTTTTTTCCCATCGCCTTCAATTTTTCTGCTTAGTTTTTTCAGGTCTTCGGCGGCTGGCAAAGCTTCGGGTTTTACCCCACGTTCATTCAACATTTTGCGTACGGCAAGATTATTGTCAATATGTTCTTTTGCAATTGGCTTATCACCATGAAGGTCTTTTTCAACTATGTTATGACCAGTTAGCTCGTTAGCAAAATCTTTTGCTTTAATAGTGAGGGTTGGTAAAAAATCAGCCAAAGGCCTTGAGACAGGAATGCCCAATTTCTTTTTCATATCGTTAGTTGTAAAGCCGCCGAACAATGCCTGATCGCCTTTAGATTTTATGATGGCAAAACCTGCGCTATCCACTCCACGTTCAAATAAAATTCCTGCCATTTTCTTCTCGCTTTTCGAAAGCTTCTCTCTGGCACTTACGCGCTCTACATCTAACAACCTTTTCTCAATAATTTCCTGTTTCCTGCTCTGTACGGCAAAATAGGTTTGCGCAAATGCAACAGTAGGTTTAGCAGGGTCTCCATTTTGGGCTATAAGATAACAGGCGTAACGGGTAAGCGCCATATCTTCAACTTCTCTTTGCGCGGTACTCCCCAGCGATACCATTTTGTTGACCTCAACGAAATGGTCGGTCAATTTTTCACCTGCCTGTATGCTGGCGGTCTGGGCTTTGTCAATCACCTTTAAAAAATTTCGCCAATCTGCATATCCGAATATTTGCTGTAACTCTCTTGCACTCCAGCATTCAAGACCTTTATATTCATAGGCAGCTGCTTCAAATTGAAGAAACAATTCTGCTATTAATTCTTTTTTCATTTTGATTTTTTTAAGCAGCTAAGATCTCATTTAATTCACTAATAATCTCTTCCGTCTTCTCCCCAAACAATTGCCACATTTTTCCCAGCCCGCCATTCTTATTAAATGGATCCAGTTCAAAATCTTCTTTCTCTACATGAAAACTATTGGCCACGTATTCTTTAATCATGCGCAGCCATTGCATCTGTTCTTCCGTAAATTTTGTGGTTGTTCCCGCCTGCTTTTTAAATACCCATGCCTGGAAATTTTTATCAACTGTTTTGTCGTAAGCGCTCAGGTTATCATCTATCCTGCTTAGATGGCGTATTAAACTTACCAATGCCACCAATTCGTTTTTTGCAGAACCAGCAGCCTGGCCAAGTTGTTCGTATGCGCGCCAAACATGAGCGGGTGCAAGTAATGGTTGTTCGGTGGTTATTTTTTCGTACAGGTCTTTGATCATTTTGTACGTGAGTTCCCTTCGCTGGTAGGGTTGCCCGTAGAAGATTTGCAAAGCGGTGATCTCATCCTTGTGTGCTTCTATCCATGTTGTAAAATTGCTGATGGTTAATTCGGCAGCGGCTTCCTGGGCTTTTACCCACCCGATATTTGTAATGCTATCCTGGTTAATGGTATCAATGGTTTGGTCGTATTTTTTGCGAACATCGGCGATGAAAGTACGGAGGGCGGGGTTGTGGAATACGGTTACGGCGCTTTCTATTAATGCTGCATGTTGTATGTTGAATGTTGAATGCAGGTCTGCAGGCGATGCGTTTGGGGTTTCGCGTTGGGCGTTTTGTTTTATGCTTTCAATCGTATCAGGATCGTAGGCATTCAGCAACTGTTTTACAATATGGTTGATGGTATGGCCATCGGCTTCTGCAATAAAATTTGTTTTTTCTTTTTCGTTGATCTGTTTGTCGAGGCGTATCAATCGGTTGGCTAATGTGGTTAGCGTGTCTTCATCTCTTGCGCCTACGGCTACTGCCTGTAAGAGGTCTTTCAAACTCATACCCGGTTTTTTCTCCAGCGGGCGGCTATCTGTTTTCTGTGATTGTTCTACGCCAATGGCATCAATGATCACAAAATGGTCTTTGGTCATTTTTGCAGCAGGTGTACCGGTGGCTTTTAATTGTTCCAGGCTGCAGGTTCGTGTACCCCGGCCTTTCATCTGCTCGTAATAGCTGCGGCTTTTTACATCGCGCATAAACACCAGCACTTCCAATGGGCGTATATCGGTACCGGTTGCAATCATATCAACCGTTACTGCAATTCGTGGATAGTAATCGTTACGAAATTGACTGAGTACAGTCTTTGGATCTTCCTCACTTTTGTAGGTGATCTTCTTGCAGAATTTATTTTCTTCTGCAAACTCTTCACGCACGATCTCTATAATATCTTCCGCGTGTGAATCGGTTTTTGCGAAGATCAATGTTTTGGGCACTTCAAA
>NZ_JBDSMB010000149.1:0-10274 GCF_039916025.1 Flavobacterium sp. | reverse complement strand
CCAAATAATTCGTGTCATTTCATCGCCATCCAATTCTACTACTGGGTTAGCTACTTTAATTTTTGCCATATTGTTGAGGTTGTTTTAATTTTTCGCGATAGCAAAGATAAATAATATGATAGTAATTTGGTTGATAACAATCACGAAATCGATTGAATTGTGAAATTGTTATTTTAAGTTTAAAAAAAATACCGATTTGATAAAATATCAGATTTAAATTGACAGAATAAAAAAAGTCCTCTCGTTTTTTGGAACAAGAGGACTTTTTTTATGAACAGAAAGCTTCGAATTATCTTCTTCTTTCTTTGATTTTTGCTTTTTTACCAGTAAGTTCTCTAAAGTAGTAGATACGAGCTCTTCTAACTTTACCTCTTTGGTTAACTTCTACTTTTTGCAAAGCTGGCATGTTAACTGGGAAGATACGCTCTACACCAACTGCACCAGACATTTTACGGATTGTAAAAGTTTCAGTCATTCCAGAACCTTTTCTTTGGATTACAACTCCTTTGAAAAACTGTGTTCTTGTTTTTTCACCCTCTTTAATTTCGTAGTAAACTGTGATTGTATCACCAGCTCCGAATGCAGGGAAATCTTTTTTTACTGATATTTCGTTATTTACGAAATCAACTAAATTTGCCATTTTTTTAATTATTATGGTTTTAAATCTGAGCAACGTTCACGGTTTTCGCCAGAGGTTGGTCAAATGTGGGGGCAAAGATAAAAAAGAATTACGACCCGAGCAAAATAAATACCTATTTATTTTGTGAACTGACGAAGTAATTATGAATTACGAATTACGAATTACGAATTATTTTTGGTCAGACTAATAATTTTAATTGGGCTATAATATCCTGATTGTCAACAGAAAACTCTTTGTTGTTGCGGATGCTTTGGTAAACTTCATCAAACAGTGCATTGAAATTCCCTTTTTCGGAAGCAATATGTTCAAGTATTTTTTCATCTTCAGCATTGAAATAAGTTAATTTTCCTTCTTTGTTTGGCTTTTCCAAACCAAATTCAGGATGCAAAGGAGACATGCCGTCAATAAGCTGATTTTCCTGTTCGTCACAAAATTCTTTTATGAAACTTCCCTTAGTTCCGTGAATTACAATTCCGGCCTGAGCATCTGTAACCAGCATACTTGTCGTGATGAATATATTGACCTTATTCGGAAATAAAATATGCATAAACCCAAAATCATCTACCTGAGAATTTTCACGATAGCTGTTTTTGGTTCCAAAATGACTTATTGGTTTTCCAAATATTGAAATGGCCTGGTCAATTAAATGCGAACCTAAATCATACCAGATTCCGCTACTCGGGATTGGTGCTTCTTTAAAAATTTTAGCTCCAATAGTCGATCTGTATCTGTCAAAGCGAAGATGCATTTCAATAATTTCTCCAAGTTTTCCTGACTTGATGATTTCTTTTGCCGAACTGATATCGCTGCTCCATCTTCTGTTGTGGTAAACAAATACTTTTCGGTTTACTTTTTCGGCTAAAGCCAATAATTCAGCAAATTCGTCAGGAGTTGTAGTTGCCGGTTTTTCAATCAGCACATGTTTATTGGCTTCCAAAGCTAATTTTGCGAATTCAAAATGCGTATTATTCGGAGTATTTACAACTACCAATTCGATTTTATCATTGGATAATAAAGCTGAAATAGAATCGTAGCTTTTGATATTTGGATAATCTTTTATCGCTTTCTTTTCATTTCTTTCCAGAACAGCATATAAATCAAATCCTTTGTTAGTAGCTAAAAAAGGCGCATGAAATACTTTCCCCGACATTCCATAGGCAAGCATTGCAGTAACTATTGGCTTTTCCATAGTTTATTCTTCCAGTAAATCAGGTCTTCTGTTTTTTGTATGTTCAAAAGCTTTGTCTTCCCGCCATTTGTCAATTTTAGCAAAATGACCGCTGGTTAAAACTTCGGGGACTTTCCAGCCTTTGTAATCTGCCGGTCGCGTATAAATTGGTCCCGACAATAAATTATCCTGAAAACTATCGGTCAAAGCCGAAGTTTCATCTGATAAAACTCCCGGAATCAAACGGATAATGGCATCACAAAATACAATCGCGCCAATTTCTCCACCACTCAAAACATAATCGCCAATGGAAATTTCCTTGGTAATGAAATGATCACGGACGCGTTGGTCAACACCTTTATAATGTCCACAAAGGATAATTATATTTTCATACATCGAAGCCGTATTCGCCATTTTCTGGTTCAGAGTTTCTCCGTCAGGCGACATATAAATTACATCGTTGTATTCCCGCTGACTTTTTAAATGTGTAATGCAATCATCTATCGGCTGTACTGTCATCACCATCCCGGCGCCACCGCCAAAAGGATAATCATCAACACTTTTTTGTTTGTTGGTTGTGTAATCTCTCAAATTGTGAAAATGGACTTCAACCAATCCTTTTTCGATAGCACGTTTCATAATCGATGCTTCAAAAGGGCTTTTCATTAATTCGGGTAAAATCGTAATAATATCTATTCGCATGGCGCAAAGGTAATAAGAATTTTTAGGAGCTATTTCCAGCTTTCCACTATATTCCCGATAAATCGGGAGATGCCGTTGCAATCTGGGCTAAACTCCAAATTGTTTCAAATGGTGATCAAGATGCATAGTGTGCATTTTACTCCATTCATCATGAGTCAATTCACCAAAGAATGGATGTTTGGTAGTCTTAATTGCTTTTTGTCCCAAATCAGAAAAGATTCCAATTTTTTGAATAAGTTCGTTTTTAGTCTGCTCAAAATCGTACGTGCCAGTTCTTATAAAAGAAGGAGCCGTTGGACTATTTTTCTTAAACTCATTTGAATTTAATACTTTTCCTTTAAGCATTTTTCCAATAAGCCGCATTATAAAATTTGCCTGCATCGGAGTTGTTCCGGTAGCAAAATCAATTGGAGCCTGACAATGTGAAAGCATTTGTTCAACACTCATTTTTCCCCATTGCGCTTTACTTTCCGGAGAAAGATTATTGATTCTGGAAATGATTAAATCGTTATCGGTTTTGTTGTAAATAGAGCTCATGTTTAAGTTTTTGTTGGCAATAAAATTACAATTTTATATAGTATCTTTGCACTGCATTTTAAAAATTTTACACAATGGAAAATGGAATATACGCTAAATTCAATACCTCTAAAGGTTCAATTTTAGTAAAACTAACACACGATTTAACACCGGGAACAGTTGGAAATTTTGTTGCATTAGCCGAAGGGCAATTAGAGAATTCAGCAAAGCCAATGGGAAAACCTTATTACGACGGATTAAAATTTCACAGAGTTATTCCGGATTTTATGGTTCAGGGTGGATGTCCTCAGGGAATCGGAACTGGTGGCCCGGGTTATAGCTTTGACGATGAGTTTCATCCAACATTAAAACACGATAAACCAGGCGTTTTGTCAATGGCAAATTCTGGCCCTGGAAGCAATGGTTCTCAATTTTTTATTACGCATGTTCCAACAAATTGGTTAGATGGAAAACATACCGTTTTTGGAAATGTTGTTGAAGGACAGGATGTTGTTGATGCAGTAGCACAAGGCGATTTGATTGAAAGCTTAGAAATTGTCAGAGTAGGCGATGAAGCAAAAAAATGGAATGCTATCGAAGCTTTCAGAACATTTGAAGGTTCACGTGCCAGAAGAATTGAAGAAGCTAAAAAGCAAGCTGAAGAATCAATGGAAAAATTAGCTGCCGGTTTTGATAAAACGGAAAGCGGTCTGCGTTATAAAATCATCCAAAAAGGAAACGGAAAACAAGCGGAAGCTGGCAAAACGGTTTCTGTTCATTATACCGGACAATTAGAAAACGGAAAAACATTCGATTCTTCTTATCCAAGAAAGAAACCAATTGAATTTCCATTAGGAATGGGTAATGTTATTGAAGGTTGGGACGAAGGAATTGCTTTGTTGCAGGTTGGTGATAAAGCACGTTTTGTTATTCCTTCTTATTTAGGATATGGTTCAAGCGGAGCAGGTGGTGTAATTCCGCCAGACGCAACTTTAGTTTTTGACGTCGAATTAATGGACGTAAAATAAGTGTTCAGTGTTCAGTCCCGATAGCTATCGGGAGTGTTCAGTAAAAATTAATTTTTGATTAAATAAAAATCCTAATAGAAATCTATTGGGATTTTTTTTATATTTACTTCAACCAACAAAAACAGAAACATGAAATATAAAGTACTAGCCTTAGCCGTTTTGGCCACAATCATTTATTCGTGTGCAGCCAAATCGAGCGCGCCAACAGCATCAACACCACCACCAGTAAAAACCACGACTGCATCAACAGTAATGACAGCAGAATTAGCAGAAGGTAAAAATTTGTATGAAAACAATTGTGCCAAATGCCACAAATTATATGATCCAAAAGAATTTTCTGCCGAACAATGGAAACCAATCGTTGACCGCATGCAAAAGAAAGCACATCTGGATGATTTAGCCGGACAAAAAATATACAACTACGTTACAATGAATTAATAAAAAAATCCCGTCTCGTTCTAAAAAATGAGACGGGATTTTTTATTTTTAAACGGTAAAGCCATCGGGCACAACGGCTCCTTTTTTGACGACTATAATTCCGTCTTTAACAGTATACAGATGCGTATCTGTGTCTTCTAAATGTTTACCGCCGTTTAGACGGACATCGTTGCCAATTCTACAGTCTTTATCTACTATAGTATTATTGATAAAGCAACGTTCACCAATTCCGATATTGATAATATTATGTAGATTATTCGTTCTGATTTCTTCAAGGTTTTGATAATAATCATTACCCATCAAATATGAATTTATAATGGTTGAACCAAAGCCAATCCTGCTTCTGATACCAATAACAGAATGTTCGATTGTTGTTCCGTTAATAATACAGCCTTCTGCAATAACTGATTTGTCAACCGTTGATGCGCCGGTAATTTTTGATGGAGGCAAAACTCTTGCACGTGTATAAATCTTGCTCGAATTATCAAAAAGATTGAACTTCGGAATGTCATCAGTCAAGCCTAAATTGGCTTCAAAAAACGAATCAATATTCCCAATATCTGTCCAATAGCCTTCGTATTGATAGCTCAGTATTTTTTGTTTGCCAATAGCCTGCGGAATGATTTCTTTTCCAAAATCTTTAGTACTCTGGTCGGCCATCAGTTCCATTAATAAACTCCTGTTGAAAATGTAAATTCCCATAGAAGCAAGATAGAGCTTGCCTTCATTTTTAGATTCTTCGCTTACTTCAGAAACCCATTCTGGCAATAAACCTGCATTTGGTTTTTCTATAAAGCAGGTGATTAAACTTTCGGAATCGGTTTTTAGAATTCCGAATTCGGGAGCTTCTTTAGCAGTAACCGGTAAAGTAGCAATCGTAATATCGGCACCGTTGTCATGATGCGCTTTAATCATCGCATTAAAATCCATCTGATACAATTGGTCACCAGATAAAATCAACGCATAATCAAAATCATGATTCATAAAATGATGCATGCATTGACGCACTGCATCAGCCGTTCCCTGAAACCAGGTAATATTGTCTGGTGTCTGTTCGGCAGCCAAAATATCGACAAAAGCTGTGCTGAAATGGCTAAAATGATAAGTGTTTTTGATATGTTGGTTTAATGAAGCCGAATTGAATTGCGTCAACACAAACATTCTTTTAATATCTGAATTGATGCAATTTGAAATCGGGATATCAACCAAACGATATTTCCCTGCAATAGGAACTGCCGGTTTAGAACGACTTTCTGTTAATGGTGATAATCTTGAACCTTGTCCGCCGCCTAAAATGATGGCTAATGTGCTTTTGTTTATCATGGTTGAAGTATCGTTTAGATTTTTAATTAAGCTTTTTCTTTTTCAAATTTGGCGATTACACTTTCGTAATAATTGTAAGTTATTTTTGCTATCGATTCCCAACTGAATTTTTCTAAAACCCTTATTCTTCCTGCTTTTCCCATTTGGTTTGCCAGATTTTTATCATCCAAAAGCTGATTGACTTTTGCTGCAAAATTCTTTTGAAATGCTTCAGGATCTTTTGGATTAAAATTGGTTCTCGAAACACTTTCCAGCGGAATCAGATAACCTGTTTTTCCTTCCTGGATTATTTCAGGAATTCCGCCAACTGCACTTCCAACAACCGGAGTTTCACAAGATAACGCTTCTAAATTTATTATCCCAAAAGGTTCATAAAGCGATGGACAGGCAAAGACTCTGGCATGACTGTAAAGCACTTTTATTTTTTCGCGTGGCAGCATTTCTGAAATTAAGATAATGCCATCACGTTGAGATTTTAAATCGGCTATAAGTTCTTCTGTTTCTTTCGCAATTTCGGGAGTATCCGGCGCACCGGCACACAATACAATCTGACAATTTTTATTAAAATATTTTGCTGCTGAAATCAATTGTGAAATTCCTTTTTGGCGCGTAATTCGTCCAACAAAAAGCACAATAGGAATCTCGGGATTTATGCCATATTCTAAGAGTAAATTATTGTCAAATGTTGGTTTATAAAATTCTGGATCGATACCATTATGGATAACAGTTACTTTTTCGGGTTTAATGCCATAAGCTTCAATCACGTCAGTTTTCATTTGTTCACTAACCGCAATCACGCCGTCGGCTGTGTTATAAGCGTGATTCTCTATCCAACGGGAAAGAAAATAACCATTGCCTAATTGTTCCACTTTCCATGGTCGATGCGTTTCTAAACTATGCGTAGTCAGAATTAAAGGCACCTGCAACAATTCACGAGAAAAGATTCCAGCTAAATGTGTATACCAAGTATGGCAATGCACAACATCAGCCTGCAAAGTATGCTGTGACATTTCCACATTTTTGCTTAGATTATGAAACATCTTGATATGAGGATTTGTTACATCTTCCATTTTGGTCAAAGAAGATTGAATTCCTAAAACATTCATTGATGGTAAATGTTCTTCCTGATTTCCAAAACAGCGTACTTCAACATCACCCAGTTTGGCTAATTCCTGACTTAGAAAATCAATATGAACTCCGGCGCCGCCATAAATGTTAGGTGGAAATTCATTTGTAAAAAGTGCTATTTTCATAAAGAAAACGGGATTTAATAGATTATGCAGTTTAATTTCTTAAAATTAAGGAAATAAAATGTTTTTACTACATTTATAAATATAAAACAATTTTCATGGAACAAAACCTTTCGTGGTCAGATTTTGAAAAAGTAGAAATGCGTATCGGGACAATTATAGAAGTCAATGATTTTCTGCAAGCCAGAAAACCTGCATTTCAACTGACGATTGATTTTGGGACAGAAATCGGAATTAGAAAATCATCTGCACAAATCACAAAGCGTTACACTAAAGAAGATTTATTTGGGAAACAAATTGTTGCGGTTGTGAATTTCCCAAAGAAACAAATTGGAAATTTTATGAGCGAATGCCTGGTTTTGGGTTCTGTAAACGAAGATGATATCGTTTTGCTTTCTTCAGATTTGAAAGTCGAGAACGGATTGCGGATTGGCTAAACTTTATTTTTTCTCTTCTGCGCCATATACATATTGAAAAAAGAAAGAAGAATAAAAACAATTGGGATTATAAAAAACCCTTTTCTTTCATCAAATGAATTTTCAGCTTTTGCTGTTTGATAGTTGTTGTAGATAATATATAACCAAAAGACAATACTAAGCGAATTGAGGATTACATTGTGTTTATTTATAAAAGCTATAATTTTTTGCATGTAAATTTTAATTTAAAAGCCCAAAACTTGCGTCTGGGCTTTGTTATTTTTGATTAAATATCATCAAAATCAATATCGGTGAAACTTTTTTCAGAAACTGGTTTTTCTTCAGTAGTTTCCTGCTGGTATTCTCTTTTGAAATCTTTTTGATGTCTTTCAGAGATTACTTCTTCACCTTTGTGGTTCAAAACATACGCGGTCATTTCTTCTAAAATTTCAGAGAAAGCTGCGAAGTCTTCTTTGTATAAATAAATTTTGTGTTTTTTGAAGTGAAAAGAACCATCTTCTTCTGTGAACTTTTTACTTTCGGTAATGGTGATGTAGTAATCGTCAGCCTTTGTTGCTCTCACATCGAAGAAATAAGTTCTTCTTCCGGCTCTTAAAACTTTAGAAAAAATCTCATCTTTTTCTAACATATCATTTTCTCTCATATTCTTTCGGTCAATTAGTAGTGTTTCTATACAGTTCAAAAATGGTAAATTTTTTGTTACCAAACAACAATTAATTTAATTCTTTTTCTGAAAGCTGTTTCAAATATAACTCGGCATAATAACCGTCTTGGTTTAGTAATTGATTATGAGTGCCTTCTTGAATAATTTGTCCTTCGTCTATAATGATGATTTTATCTGCATTTTTAGCAGAAGATACCCTGTGGCTTACAATTATGGTGGTTTTGTCTTTGGAGATTTCTAATAAATTATTCAAAATTTGTTCTTCTGTTTCGGTGTCAACAGCCGAAAGGCAATCGTCGAGCAATAATATTTTAGGGTTTTTGATAATGGCTCGCGCAATCGAAACCCGTTGCTTTTGACCACCCGAAAGCGTGATGCCTCTTTCACCTAAAATGGTTTCGTATTGTTTGTTGAAATGGATAATGTTATCATGAACGACAGCTTTTTTTGCAGCATTGATTACTTCTTCATCTGTGGCATTTTCTTTTCCGAATTTGATGTTATTCTGAATAGTATCCGAGAAAAGAAAAGCATCCTGCGGCACAATTCCGATACTGTTTCGCAAATCGTATAAATTGATCAGGTCAATCTTTTTGCCATCGATGGTAATCGCTCCTTCTTTGATATCATACATTCGGGTAATCAAGGATAAAATACTCGATTTCCCCGAACCTGTTTTACCCAAAACAGCAAGTGTTTCGCCTTTTTTTACCGTAAAAGAAATGTTTTGCAGCGCCGTAATTTCGGTATCGTCATAAGTAAAAGTCACATTTCGGAATTCAATGTTGCCTTGTATAGTTGTTCTTTCTGTTGTTTTGTTTTTGATTTCGGGTTCAATTTTAAGGAATTCATTGATTCTTTTTTGTGAAGCTTCAGCTTCCTGAACAAGTGAAGAAACCCAACCAATAGAGGCTACTGGCCACGTCAGCATATTGACATACATAATAAATTCGGCAATGGTTCCTATGCTGGTTATCGTTCCGTCAATATACATCATGCCACCAAAATAAATTACGATTAGATTGCTAATACCAATAAGAATTATCATCAACGGGCCAAAAAGCGATTGTACTCCGGCCAGACTCATACTTTTAGTCTTGCTTTCCAGTGCCATTTCCTGTAGTTTATTTTGGTATTGTTTTTCCAATCCATAAGCTTTTACCACACGTATCCCGGAAAATATTTCTTGTGTAAAGCTGAAAACCTTAGATAAATATTGTTGAAAAAGAGTGCTGCGTTTGTTTATTTCCTTACTCAGCCGGAAAATAATAAATGCAAGAAGTGGTAAGGGTACTATGGTATAGAATGTTAGTCGTGGTGAAACATTGTACATATATATAATAACAACGGTAAAACTGATAAACGTATTGATGGTGTACATTACGGCTGGACCAACATACTGTCTTACTTTTGCAACATCTTCACTGATTCTGTTCATCAAATCACCGGTCCGATTGCGTTTATAAAAATTTTGGTCTAAAGCTTCATAGTGTTTGAATACCTCATTCTTTAAATCGAACTCAACATGACGCGACATTACAATCAATGTTTGGCGCATTAAAAAACGCAAAACACCAGCAATCAACGTGGTAACTAATAGCCATAGAATATTATGAATCAATTCGGTTTTAACAAGCTCGCTACTTAAACCATTTTTATGAAAATCTTCAATAACCCTAATAGATTTGCTAATCAACTTTGGGGTATATAAAGAAAAAATTTGAGAAGCAATTGTCATAATAATTCCTAATAAAAAATGGAATTTATATTTGACAAAATATTTGTTTAAATACTGAAGTTCTTTCATTGAAAATTAGCAGAAATGGATTTTATTAGTCGTTTATTGTTAAATCGTTAAAAATAATTAAATTATTATATTCTTGGTTTAAACAGATTTTATTAACAAATCAGCAATTATATTCGATTCGAGTGAATTTTATTGAATAAAGTTTTAATTTTGTACCGACTTTTTTAAAAAGCTTTAATTAATACATTTTACAAAATGACATCAGAAATCACTACACCGGCAGAGCTTAAAAAAATGGATCCCGTTTTTGGTCAGCTATCTTTTGATAATCACGAACAAATTGTTTTTTGTAATGACAAAG
>NZ_JBDSMB010000148.1:0-2267 GCF_039916025.1 Flavobacterium sp. | reverse complement strand
ACGTACCAGACTTAGGATCTGGCGCCGTGAGGCATGCAGGTTCGACCCCTGTCATCCGCACCATATTGATTATCATTTTGTTATAAAGGTTCGTCTAAAACGAACCTTTATTTTTTTGCCTCGATTTGCAAACAAATACTTTAAAATAACGGATTAGCGAAGACTTGCAAAAGCAATTAGGGTTAAATAGAATTAAGTAGAGTAAAGTTGGACAAAGAAATATGAGCACGATTGAGTCCGGCGCTAGACCCAAAATCTGATTGCCTTAACATAATATAGGTTCAATCGTCGCAATTCATCTCGTAACGGTATTTTTCAAACACAAGTTCAAAGCGAATTATTCTTATTAACATGAAGCGTTTGTAAAATTAAACGCGCTTTGGAAACAGACATATCAGGCAAAGGGGAGATGCTAACAAGCCTTCTTGCCAGCATCAGCATCTACCATCGTTTCCAGTCCTATCACGGATGGCTATGATCGAAATGAATTCATAGCCGGAATTCAAACAACGGTTATGATAGAAAAAAGGATGGGTTTGTTGTTCACGCTGAAAGATACGCAGAACAGAAAAGCAAAAAAAGATCCATATTCTCAACTTTCTGGAGATGGATCTGGGAAAAGTTGTAAAAACTGGAACTTTGTGGAGTTAGACCTGGCAGATACCATCATTGTACTAGAGCGAAAAGACAACCGGATTTTTTTCGGGTGGAAATTTTCATTTGACCTCCTCTCTAATTTTAAACAGTCCGATTTTTAGAGACACTTACACTGGATAGTTTTTAAAAATAAGTCAGCTATTTTGTTTTAATTTCAGTAATGTTTTAATAAAGTTGATGACAATTAAACGCTTGGTAATATTTTGAAATGAAAGACATACCAATTAGAAAAATCAGTACTACTTTAAATGAACCTGCTATTACAGGCAGTTTTATGATTCGTGCTATTGGCGACATACTCAATGGAAAAGATTTGGTTCATAACTTGCACAGGCATGATTTCTTCTTCATCCTTGCCGTTCAAAATGGGAAGGGAAATCATAAAATAGATTTCAAGGACTATAAAGTTCAGAACAATTCAATATTCATCCTTCGACCGGGCCAGGTACATCAACTTACTTTAAAAGCAGACTCTATAGGATTTCTTGCAGAATTTGATGCGGCATTCTATCTTCCAAAAGAAAAATTGGCAAATCAACGATTGATAAAAGCCGGTAATAAAGGCTTTTGTGCATTTGAGGCAGATAGGTTTAAAAAGATACAGGATATTTTATCACATATTTTTAATGAATATGCCTTGAAGCAGGAAGGATATATTGAAGTAATAAAAGCAGACCTTGATATTTTCTTTATTGAATTTATGAGGCAAAGCGATAACCCAAATGGTAATTCGAAATCCACTGGAAATTATACCCAGGAGCGCTTTGAGGAATTTATTACTCTGACTTCAGCTAATATAACCACTCATAAACAGGTTTCTCAATACGCCGATCTATTGAACCTCTCAACCTACCAGCTTAATGCAATTACCAAAACAACTGTTGGTAAACCAGCTTCTGAACTCATTAATGAACAGATTGTATTAGAAGCCAAGCGATACTTACTGGCAACACCGAACCAGGTTAAAGACATAGCCGACCACCTGGGCTATGAAGACATTTCTTACTTTATCAGATTTTTTAAAAAGCACACCGCCTATTCCCCCGAGGCTTTCAGAAAGAAATTCCAATAAGTCCTATCCAACTTTCAGATAAGTTGAAACACATGCCTCTTCATCAATCATAGGGCAGGTTATCAAGCTCTTCGGTAATTTTATTTCAGGCTTTATTTTTTTTAGAAATAAAAAACGCAATCGATTGGCTAGAATAGCGCTTTTGATGTAGATAGCGCACCGATTATTGGCAGTTCAAATTGAAGATTCGCCGGAATTCATATTGATCGAGTCTTAAAGCTCTTAAACTAAGAAAAATTGGATTTCATAAGAAACAGATGATTTGACACACAATCAGACATAATATTTTTCAAAATCCTGTAACAAATTTCTCACTTCTGCATCTGAAGGGAAATTTAAACAATCGTTATGAAAAAATTACAATTTTTTTTGCTTACAGTATGTATCCTTTTTTCAATTGCAAGCCATGCCCAACAGGCTTTTAAGGTGGAAGTTGTGGGTAAAGGCAATCCTGTATTGTTCTTCGCTGGCTTTGGCTGCACAGGAGAAGTCTGGAAAGCAGCTGTGTTCGAATTATCAAAACAATACGAGTGTCATG
>NZ_JBDSMB010000147.1:0-51801 GCF_039916025.1 Flavobacterium sp. | reverse complement strand
TTGTTCAGCGTGAAAAGTTCCTTCGCTTCCTGTAAATCCTTGTACTATTATTTTTGAATTTTTATTAACTAAAACGCTCATGTTTGTGTTTGTTTATTGTGTTTATTTTATTGGTGTTGCAAAAGTAGAAAATAGTAATTAGTAATTAGTGATTAGTAATTAGTTTTTTCGGGTTTTACAACTGACTCATTTGATAACCTCTGTAAAGCTTATTGTTTTTTAATTCCCAAATAACCATGAAATGTGCCAAGAGCATTTCTTCTCTTGGGTTTTCCATAGTTTTTACATAATGAGAATAACGAACAGAAACGGTATTTCCTTCTTCCAGAATATGTGTAATTCTGGCTTTAGAACGAACATACGCTTTACCAAATTCTGTAGTTAAATCAATTATATCCTGATGCTTAAGTTTCAAAAAACCTTTAGAACTGTGCCATTCCAAAACTACATCTGCATGTAAAAGTTTGGAAACTGTTTCGTTTTCTAATAACGCATCTGATTTGTAAAATTCCTGAACGATTTCTTTAGCGCTCATGTTTATTTAAGTTTGTTTAAAATTTCCGGTATTCTTTTAACGTTGGCTAATTGCTTCAGTTTTTCTCTTGATTCTTCTATTGGTGTTCCAAAATAACTCTTTCCGCCTTCAACAGATTTAGTTACTCCGGTTTGTCCCATGATAACCGCTTTAGTTCCAATTGTGATTCCGCTAGTGGTTCCAACTTGTCCCCACATGGTTACTTCGTCTTCAATGATTACACAACCTGCGATTCCTGTTTGCGAAGCAATTAAACATTTTTTTCCAATAACGGTGTCGTGTCCAACATGCACCTGATTATCGATTTTTGTCCCGGCACCTATTGTTGTATCTCCGGTAACGCCTTTATCAATAGTGCACAACGCTCCTATTCCAACATTATCTTCAATAACAACTCTTCCACCAGAAATCAGTTGATCGAAGCCTTCAGCGCGTTTTTTATAATAAAAAGCATCAGCACCAAGGATGGTTCCTGAATGGATGATTACATTATCACCAATCACCGTATTGTCATAGACAATCACATTCGCGTGAAGCAGACAGTTTTTTCCAATCGAAACATTATGACCGATAAAACAATTTGGTTGTATTACTGAATTTTCTCCAATGGTAGCCGATTCTGAAATGCTCGCATTAGCCGCCACAAATGGACGAAAATATTTGGTAAGCGTATTAAAATCTCTAAAAGGATCATCCGAAATCAACAACGCTTTCCCTTTTGGGCAATCAACTTCTTTGTTGATTAAAACAATAGTTGCTGCCGATTCCAATGCTTTATCATAATATTTTGGATGGTCAACAAAAACAATATCTCCAGGTGTCACCACATGAATTTCGTTCATGCCTTCCACAGCAAAATCATCTGCACCAACATATTGGCTTCCGATGATGGCTGCAATTTCTTTTAAAGTATGTGTTTTTGAAAATTTCAAAACTATTCTTTTACTCTTTCCATATAAGAACCAGTAGCAGTATCAATTTTGATTTTGTCACCTTCATTGATAAACAACGGAACATTTACAGAAGCTCCAGTTTCTACTTTCGCAGGTTTTGTAGCATTTGTAGCTGTATTTCCTTTTACGCCTGGTTCGGCATAAGTAACTTCCAAAACGATTGAAGCTGGCATATCTACAGAAAGTGGCAAATCAGTTTCGGTATTTATCTGAACCATTACTACTGTTCCTTCTTTTAACAAGTCTGGAGCATCAAGAACTTTTTTATCCAAAGTAATTTGTTCGTAAGAATCCGTATTCATAAAATGAAACTGATCTCCTTCGGCATATAAATACTGGAAGTTTTGGGTTTCGACACGCACTTCTTCAATTTTGTGTCCGGCCGAAAATGTATTATCCAATACTTTTCCGTTAGTTAAGCTTCTAAGTTTAGTTCTTACGAAAGCCGGGCCTTTTCCAGGTTTAACGTGAAGGAATTCAATGATTTTATAAATATCGTGATTGAACTTGATGCATAATCCGTTTCTAATATCTGATGTAGATGCCATTTTGATGTGTATTTGTTAATTTGGTTATTCGTTTAATCTGAACTTGTTTCAGATTTTTTTCTAATGTATACTTTTTTAATTAAGCTCCAGAGTATCCTTTCATGATTCCTCTTGATGAGTTTCTGATAAAATCCAAAATCTCATCACGTTCCGGTGAAGCCGACATTTCAGCTTCGATAATACCAACAGCTTGCGATGTATTATAATTTTTTTGGTACAGAATTCTATAAATATCCTGTATTTCTCTAATCTTGTCTGAAGTAAACCCTCTTCTTCTTAATCCAACTGAATTAATTCCAACATAAGAAAGTGGTTCTTTCGCTGCTTTTGTATAAGGCGGAACATCTTTACGAACTAACGAACCTCCGGAAATCATAGCGTGATCACCAATTTGGATAAACTGATGAATCGCAGCCAAACCGCCAACGATGGCAAAATTTCCAACGGTTACGTGCCCGGCCAAAGCTACTCCGTTTACAATAATGGCATTATCACCAATATGACAATCGTGAGCAATGTGCGCTGTTGCCATGATAAGACAGTTATTTCCAATCTTGGTTTGGCCAGAAGCGATTGTACCACGATTAATCGTAACGCACTCTCTAATAGTTACGTTATCACCAATTACTGCAAGTGATTCTTCTCCGCCGAATTTTAAATCCTGAGGAACAGCAGAAATTACTGCACCTGGAAATATATTACAATTCTTCCCGATTCGTGCGCCTTCCATGATGGTTACATTAGAACCAATCCAGGTTCCATCACCAATAACTACATTATTGTGAATGGTTGTAAAAGGTTCTATTACTACATTTTTGGCAATCTTTGCTCCTGGATGTACGTATGCTAACGGTTGATTCATAAGTTATCGTTTAATTAATTCTGGCAATTTGCGCCATCAATTCAGCTTCTGCTACTAATTTTCCATTAGCGTAAGCACTTGCCTGCATATGACAAATTCCTCTACGGATAGGTGAAATCAAATCACATTTGAATACCAAAGTATCGCCTGGCAATACTTTGTGTTTGAACTTCACATTGTCAATTTTCATGAAGTATGTTAAATAGTTTTCAGGATCAGGAACAGAACTTAGAATTAATATTCCACCCGTTTGTGCCATAGCTTCAACAATGATTACACCGGGCATAACTGGCGCTCCGGGAAAATGTCCTACGAAGAAAGTTTCGTTCATAGTTACATTTTTCAAACCAACCACATGACTGTCTGACATTTCAATGATTCTGTCGATAAACAAAAATGGCGGTCTGTGCGGAAGAATACTCATGATTTTATGAATATCCATTAATGGCTCAAGGTTTAAATTATAAACCGGCACCTGATTTTTCTGTTCTATTTTAATCATCTTAGACAATTTCTTAGCAAACTGCGTGTTTACAAAATGTCCGGGTTTGTTGGCAATTACTTTTCCTTTGATACGAGTTCCTACCAAAGCTAAATCACCAATTACATCCAACAATTTATGACGCGCCGCTTCGTTTGGATAATGTAAAGTCAGGTTGTCAAGAATACCATTTGGCTTAACCGAAATAGAATCTTTACCAAAAGCAACTTTTAGGTTTTCGATAGTCTTTGGTGAAATTTCTTTATCAACATAAACGATAGCATTGTTTAAATCGCCACCTTTAATCAGTCCGCTATCTAAAAGTGTTTCCAATTCGTGAAGGAAACTAAATGTACGTGCATCAGCAATTTCAGTCTTAAATTCTGAAATGTTTTTCATCGTAGCATTTTGTGTACCTAAAACTTTAGTACCAAAATCAACCATAGTTGTCACCTGATATTCGTCAGATGGCATCAAAAGAATTTCGCTTCCCGTAGCTTCATCAGTAAAAGAAATTACTTCTTTCACAACATAATAATGACGTTCTGCCTCTTGTTCAACAACTCCGGCTTTCTCGATAGCTTCCACAAAAAACTTAGAAGAACCATCCATAATTGGTGGCTCAGATTCGTTTAATTCTATAATTACGTTATCAACATCGCAACCTACAAAAGCTGCAAGAACGTGCTCTGAAGTCTGGATTTTAACGCCTAATTTTTCAAGGTTTGTGCCACGTTGTGTATTTACTACATAATTGGCATCGGCTTCAATAACAGGACAACCTTCAAGATCTACTCTGACAAAGGTAAAACCATTGTTCACAGGCGCAGGCTTGAAAGTCATTTTTACTTCTTTTCCCGTATGAAGTCCAACACCAGTAAGTGAAATTTCGTTCTGGATGGTTTTTTGTTTAACCATTGGTAAGCTATTTAATTAGTATTATTTTTTTTCAATTCTTCTATATCGGCGACAATCTTTGGCAAATTTCTAAAATGAACATACGACTTACTGTAATCAGCATATCCAAAAGATGGACTGCCCTGCAATATTTCACCATCAGGAACATTTTTTCCAACACCCGACTGTGCCTGAACACGAACGTTATTCCCAATTGTAATATGGCCTGCAATTCCAACTTGTCCACCAATCAGGCAATTGCTGCCAATTTTAGTTGAGCCTGCAATTCCCGTTTGTGCTGCAATAACAGTGTTCTCTCCTATTTCAACATTATGCGCAACCTGAATATGATTGTCTAATTTTACTCCTTTTCTAATGAATGTTGTTCCCAAAGTAGCTCTGTCAATAGTAGTGTTTGCTCCTATTTCAACATCATCTTCAATGATTACATTTCCGATTTGGGGAATTTTGCTAAAGGTTCCATCTTCTGTTGGTGCGAAACCAAAGCCATCTGAACCTACAACGCATCCTGAATGAAAATTGCAATTGTTGCCAATTTCAGTTTCAGAATATATTTTTACACCTGCAAAAAAAATACAGTTATCGCCAATGGTGACGTTATCACCAATAAAGCAGTTAGGATATATTTTTACGTTGTTGCCAATAGTTACATTTTTTCCAATATAACTAAAGCTTCCCAAATAAAGATGTTCCCCATAAGTCACATTCTCTGAAATCACTGATGGTTGTTCAATACCTGATTTCATTAGCTTGACCTGATTGTAATATTCTAACAATTTTGAAAAAGCCTGATAAGCATCTTCCACTTTAATCAAAGTAGTCGTAAGCTCATTTTCTGCAATAAAATCATTATTAACAATGGTAATAGTCGCTGCTGTAGTGTATATGAAATTAACGTACTTTGGGTTGGCTAAAAACGTTAGCGAACCTTCAGTGCCTTCTTCAATTTTAGCTAATTTAAAGACAATCGCATCAGGGTTACCTACCACTTTGCCTTCAAGAATTCCCGCTATTTGAGATGCTGTAAATTTCATTGCCACAAAAGTATAAAAAAATCGATTTTAATAGTTGTTTTCATCAAGTAGTTTTGGAAAACATATAAAATACTTGGTTACGGGTTTTGACAAAGCTTTTAAATTCAATTGATCGGAAGCTTCAACAACATCTTCAATGGATTTATCTTTTTTCAAAATCCTAATTGGTTCTGCGTCTTTACTGTAAGCCTGATTTTTAATCTTTCCTTTAAAGATAAAGTATTTGGCTTCCTGCTCAGTAATATTATTCTGCTTTGCAAATCGAGTTGTCATTTCCTCCAGCACTTCTTTTGGAAATTTTTCGCTGTTGAGTTTTATTTTTGATAAGTCTCTGTTGATAATCATTTTGCTCAAACTACTCAGGATAAAATCATCATGATGCTGCCAGTTTTTTAATGCGCTAACAATATCAAAATCATCCAATTGCGCAAAGCTATCTAAATTACTATTGGAGAAATTTTCAAGAGTTACTTTGTTCTCCATAAAATGTTTTAGCGGTTTGCTGCATTCAATATCAATACCTTTATGAAGCAACTCTTTGGCTCTTTTTAGTGCATTGGTCAAAGTAAGTTCCGCGACCAAACTTGTTTTGTGCAAATAGGCTTGCCAGTACATTAAACGTCTTGCCATTAGGAATTTTTCGATAGAATAAATCCCTTTTTCTTCCATGACTAAAACATCATCAGTCACGTTCAACATCTGAATTAGTCGGTCAGAATTGATATTTCCTTCGGCAACACCGGAATAAAAACTGTCACGTTTTAAATAATCCATTCTATCCATATCCAATTGACTTGAAATCAACTGAAGCATGAATTTTCTATGATATTCTCCTTTAAAAATCTGGATTGCCAAACTTAACTGACCATTAAATTCTTCGTTAAGTTTCTTCATGAACAATAGTGAAATCTCTTCATGATGCACTTCCACAATGCTGTGTTCCAAAGTATGTGAAAATGGTCCATGACCAATATCGTGCAAAAGTATCGCAATGTATAAGGCGTTTTCTTCTTCTTTAGAAATCGAAACTTCCTTTGAACGCAGTACTTCAACCGCTCTTTGCATCATATGCATTGCGCCAATCGCATGATGAAAACGTGTGTGATGCGCACCGGGATAAACCAAATAAGACAATCCCATTTGAGTTATGCGACGCAAACGCTGAAAATAGGGATGCTGAATTAAATCATAAATCAACGTATTCGGAATGGTTATAAAACCATAAATCGGATCGTTGAATATTTTAAGTTTGTTAGTATTGCTCACAAATTTGTTGGTTTGAGTAAAGATATAAATTTATACCAAAGCTTTGAAGTAGTTAAGCAATAGTTTGTCATTCTCGCGGGTTGGAGTGAAAATTTCAAGTATCATTGGTTTGTCGTTTTGCTTATACAATTTTGACAAACCTTTTTTAAGTGACGCTTCATCGCTTGCGGTTTCATAATCAAATAAATACATCTTGGCTAAATGCTCAGCTGTTAAGCAATGTGATGTTTCAAAATAAGTGTTGAAGGTTTCCGTTTCCTGATGTCCGGGCAGGATTCTAAAAATTCCGCCTCCGCCATTATTTATCAAAATGATTTTAAAATCCTTCGGAATATAATTGTTCCAAAGTGCATTGCTGTCATAAATAAAACCTACATCGCCTGTGATCAAAACTGTTGGTTTTTTGCCTCCGACTGCAGCACCAATAGCCGTTGAAGTGCTACCATCGATACCACTTGTGCCTCTGTTACAAAACACTTCTATTGATTTATCGATATCAAATAACTGCGCATAGCGTATAGCAGAACTGTTGCTGATTTGCAATTGGATTTCGGTTGGCAAACTTGATAATATACTTTCAAAAGCTTTTAAATCACAAAAAGGAATTTTGGAAAGATAATCCGCATGCTTCACTTTTCGTTTTGACTGAATGTTTTGAAAAGTTGTTTTATAATCGCTTTCAATATTTTTTACAAAAGGTAAAAGTTGTTTAAAAAACTGATTTGGGCTTACCTGAAAATGTTTGGTCAGCATGCCAAATGTGTCATAAGCGCGATGCTCATCAATATGCCAGTGGTGTTTTGGTTTGTATTTTCTGAGGAATGCCTTCACCCTTTTCGAAACAATCATTCCGCCAAATGTGATTAGAATTCTCGGTTGAAGTTCTAAAAATTCAGAAGGAGAAAAAGGTGTGATTAACGTATCGATGTTATTGATAAAACCTGGATGATCCAAATTAGAAGTAGTTTCAGTCATCACAACTACCGATGGAATTGATGCTAATTGTTCCAGCCACTTTTGTTCGATTGAATTCGGGGCGCATTCGCCAACCAAAATCAATATTTTTTTGCTGTGATTCCATAACGTAGAAAAAGCAATAATATCATCAACATCAACCAATCTGTGAGTTATAAGCAAACCTGTCACATTAAAATCTACCGAAAGTTTATTGGTGGTTTCGTATAATGGTTCCTCAAACGGAACGTTGATATGCACTGGTCCTTTTCGGGCAATGGCAACATTAATAGCTTCGTTGATAAATACATCGTTTTCTTCGGAAGCTTCTTCGGTTAAATTCGCATTAAATAACGAATGATTTATAAAAACATTTTCCTGACGAATGGTTTGCCCATCGCCAATATCGATTTTATCAAAAGGCCTATCGGCCGAAATAACAATAAATGGAATCTGACTATAAAAAGCTTCGGCTAAAGCCGGATAATAATTCAGCAATGCCGAACCTGAAGTACAAACTACCGCAACCGGTTTTTTGATTTGCTGTGCTATTCCCAAAGCAAAAAAAGCAGCACAACGCTCATCTGCAATACTATAGCAAGTAAACTTTGGATTATTGGTAAATCCTATTGTAAGCGGTGCATTCCTGGAACCTGGGGAAATAATAATATCATGAACTCCTTTGGCATGGCATATTTCGATAATGCTTTGCGCTAAAGGTATTTTAGGATAAATCATCGTAATTTTTTAATGGAAACAAAGATACAAATTGTATAGGTTTTACAATACTGTTATTTGTTTTCTTACTTTTACAATTACTTTTTTGCTTATGGAAATCAAAATCAGACCTTATCAAACTCAGGATGCTGAAACCATCGTCGGCATTCTCAATTATTATATTGCAAACTCAACAGCATTGTATGATTATGAATTGCGGACATTAGAACAGCAGCAATCAATTTTTGAAGAAAAACTATTCAAAGGATTTCCTGTAATTGTTGTAACGATTGATGAGCGGATTGTTGGTTTTGGATATTATAGTGAATTCCGTTTTCGCGAAGCGTATAAGTTTACGGTCGAGCATTCAGTTTATGTTGCACCAAATGAACATGGAAATGGCATTGGAAAAGTGATACTGCAAAACCTAATTGATTTAGCCAAAAAGCAAAAACTCCATACAATGATTGGAGTCATTGATGCTGAAAATGAAAACAGTATTGCTTTTCACGAGCAGTTTGGTTTTGCTACAGTAGGGATTATAAGGGAAAGCGGCTTCAAATTTGACCGATGGCTGCACAGTGTGATTATGCAATTGATATTGGAATAAAACTAGATTATTTCAATCCCGTTTTCTTCCAGTATTGCTAAAAGATAACTACTTTGATCAGGATTGTATTTTTCGATTCCACTTTGATACCATTTAGAAATAACATCAATTTGGAAAGCGGTATAATCGTCATCATTTATACTGATTCCAAGCATTCCGGCCAAAAGAAAATCTTCTAAAACTTTATTGGTGACGATTAGTTTAGGAATGCCATAGGCAACTTTACCATTCATACGTTCGTAATCTAATCTTCCTTGATTAAACCCAAAAACGTAAGCGTCATTTTGATTTTCTTCTATATTTAAATAAGGATTTAAACCCTTTGAAAAACCTTGTAAATAATCTTGTCTGTATACTGGGCTGAATATATTCTTCATAAGTAGAAGTATTGTGGTATTGAAATTCAAATCAAACTTATCAAGAATAATTTAGTAACTATCTAAAAATCGTTTAAAGTAAAAAAAACTCTTTAAATCACAACATACGTGACATTAGTCGATATTATTAAAGCAAAAAACCCGATGAAATTCATCAGGCTTTTTTTATTAAAATAACTTTTAGTTATTATTTTCCATTAATCCAACCTACGATAGCAGCATCAGTTGGCAATACTCTTGGAGATAAAACTTTTACTAATTCTCCTTTTTCATTGATTAAATATTTTTGGAAGTTCCATTCAACTTCGCTATCCTGTAATCCGTTTTTGTTTTTTTGGGTTAAGAACTGATATACTTTATCCATGTCATTTCCTTTAACAGATATTTTACTCATCATTGGAAAAGTAACTCCGTAATTCATTTCACAGAATTTGGCAATTTGCTCATTACTTCCCGGTTCCTGTGATCCAAAATTATTGGCTGGGAAACCAACTATAACAAAATTAAGGTCTTTGTACTTTTTGTAAATAGCTTCCAAATCTTTGTATTGTGGTGTTAATCCACATTCTGAAGCCGTGTTAACAACTAATATTTTCTTTCCTTTTAGCGAGGCAAAGTCAAACTCCTTACCATACAAATCCTTAACTTTAAATTGATAGATTGTCTCTGCTGAAATAGCTGCCTGTGTTTCCATTGTTTTATTATTTGTTTTATTATTCTGTGCCTGATTTTGACAACTCCATAGCAGCAGTATGCTGCAGGTTAATAGTAGATACTTTCTCATAGCTTTATTTTTGATAAAATTAGACAATATTTCTATAGCTTGTGTTATACAATTCCTAAAGTTTTATTAACATTAAAAAAGCTCAGTGATATAAATACCACCGAGCTTCAAACAAACGTAATAGAAAAGTAATTTGAAAATTAAATTCCTATCACAACCTAACCAAAAAACCAATTTCATAGCAGTCTTTCCAATTTCATATACGGAAGTAAAAGAAATTTGGTTTTCATTTTTTAACAATTTTTATATCAGTCGAAATACCACTATTGAGACTTAGTTTTAAAGGTTTTAACAATAACAAAAAACCTTTATTATGATAATTACGTATTTTTTTGTTGGTTGCAGTATTAAGTAACTAATAGATTTGATTTTCAATAAAAACCATGAAATTAAAGCAACGAATTTCAATTACTATTTATAACCATAAAAAATAATACTATAGATTAAAATTCTATACTTTAGCAACACATAAAAAGACATCATGCAAATTTTAAAATCAACCATAATTGTACTTTCATCATTATTATTTATTCAATGTAAAAATGTAGATACCCCTATTGTTTCTAAAACATATATTGATAGTTTACTAACAAATTATGGAACTCCAAAGGCAATTACTATAAATCAGGAAAATCTGGAGTTTTGGAAAAATAGAATTCAAAAAAATGGTTTTGATATTGTTAACGAACCAAAGTACGCTTCAACCTTAGTTGGAAGATTTAATTTATTGGGGGATTTTAACGATGTAAAAACAGCTGATAGTATATTAATTAATGTTGAAAAAAACTTTAATAATAAGGAAGCTGGTATTTTTTTATTCCTTGCATCTAATTCGATTTTACAACACCATTTTAAAAAGGCAAATGAGTATTTACAAAAAGCAAAATCTCTTGGAATAAGAAAATCGGAAGAATATACTATTACTTTTGACGTTGATTTTGAATTAGGAAATATTAAAAATGCTACCGAAAATTTAGAGAAACTGAAGCTAGAAGGTGGTTTTGGTTATCAATTCAGAAAATCAAAACTTGCTCATTATAATGGAGATTTCGAACAGTCTATAGCTTCTATGAAGCGAGCTACTGAAATGGTCGTTAATGATGCTGCCTCAAGGAATATTTCCCTATCAAATGGTGCTGATTTATATACTCATGTAGGAGAGTTAGATAATGCTTATTCTGATTATAAAGAAAGTATAAAATTAAATAGTGCCGATTTACATAGTATAATGGGAATTGGTTGGATTGCTTTACAGCATGATAATAATGATGCTTTAGCCGAAAAAATATTCAAATTTGTTCAAACCAAAACTAAATCTCCTGAACCACTTTACAAATTAATTTTAGTAGCGCAACACAAAAAAGATTTAGTAGCCGAAAAAAAGTATGCTAAACAATACGAAAGTATTGTAACGGACAGCATTTATGGTTCAATGTACACTAAATATTTGATTCAACTTTATACGCAAATACTCAATAATCCTGCAAAGGCAGAAATTTTATCTAAAGCGGAACTTACAAACAGAGCAACACCACAAACCTATTCTTGGTATGCTTATTCCCTGTTTGCTAATAACAAAATTGAAGAGGCAAATGCTATTTATAAAAAATATATTTCAGGTAAACCGCTTGAGGCCTTAGAATTATATTATATGGGAAAACTTATGGAAGCCAATAAAAAAGGGTACAATGCCGAAGAATTCTACAAGGCTGCTAATGAAAATTACTACGATTTAAGTCCAAGTATTGCTCGCGATTTAAAATCTAAATTGAATGAATAATTTCTAAGTAAAAAATATTCTTTCAATTGTCCAATAGGTTGCAATAATAAATATAATGGATGACAACGGAATAACAATATACTTTCGGTAATAGGGTTTATCTCCAAAAAACTTTGCTAATAAAAAGTAAGCCAATACAATTATTGTAATTTGTCCTAACTCTACTCCTACGTTAAACATCAATAGTGAAGTTAAAAATGATTTTTCCGGCAATCCTAAATTACTTAAGACACTTGCAAATCCCATTCCGTGAATTAATCCAAAAAGAAAAACAATTCCAATTCGTGATGGTTTTAAATTTGGCGAAATAATATTCTCCATTGCGACATACATGATCGACAGCGCAATAATTGGTTCAACAATAGCACTTGGTGGATTAATAACCTGATACATTGACAAGCCTAAAGTTACAGTATGTGCAACAGTAAATGCTGTGGCCTGCAGTAAAACCGGTTTAAGTTTTGGGTTTAATAAAAACAAACTCAACACAAACAAGATGTGATCAATACCTAGTGGAATAATATGTTGAAACCCTAATTTTATATAAAGAAAAATAGTGTCTTTAGGAGACATATCTTCTAAATCTACAACTGCAACATGAGCATGAGCTGTATGATAAACTCCAGAAAATAAAAAAATACAGCATAAAAATTTTATTTTATGATTAGTAAGTAATCTGTTTTTCATTTTTTAGAAGAGTTATTTTAGTAAAGATAATAAACCAATCAAAGAGCTCATAGTTATTTCCGCAATTGCTTTCATAATGTGATGTTTGTAGGTTAGGTTTTAGATAAAAAAAAAGAGCACAATAAAATTATTGTGCTCTTCACTATTTTAATACATTTTACCAAGCAGCTGCTAAGTAAGGAAATGAAGTTAAAAATGGTTTGTCATTACTATCGACATTATCTGAAGTTAAACCTGGATTATCACCGCCAGTTGGACCACCAAAAATTAATAAAAGCTCAACGTCAATTACGTCATCTGCTAATGCTCTTCCAGACAATGTATGAGCTGGGACACCATCAAAAAAAGTGGTAGTTCCGCTAGTCTTTACATTTAATACATCTGTTGATAATAAGCCTGTTAATTGTGAGGCTGTTTGTCCTAATGCATTTGTTGTATAACCAGCGTTTAAGGCTAATAATCTTGCTTGAAATGTTGCTTGATATGCAGCACCCATTTGTGATGGAATAGTACCATTAAAGGCATCTTTAGGTGCTCCCGCTGCTACAAATACTGTGTTAATAGCAGGTCGCGCCATTTGATCTTTTTGCACATATGTTCCTGAATAATCCGGAGAATTGGAATCATTGCTACAGTTAACTGAAAGCATAGATATTACTAATACTACAGCTACAATTATATATTTATTTGTTTTCATCTTTTTATATTAATTTAATTATTGTTTTCTTTTTGTTTCTCCCCACACATTAATAGAGGCTGCTGAACCTAATGAAGTTTTTGGAACTTCAATAACTACAGAAAGTACGTTTGTTCCAGCAAATGAGTCAGTACCAACTGGACTAAAAGCAGAAGCAGTTCCTGCTAAAATTGCTTGGAATCGACCTAAATCAAAAAAGAATGGATCATCTCTTGATCCTGCAAAAAACTTATATCCATTTTGAGTAGAAATAATTGGAGCTGCACCATACGAAGAAATTTTCACACTCCCAATTTCAGCATCAGTTTTGATTGTACTTGTAGTTCCTGTGGTTCCGGGAACAACTGGGCCAAAGAAATGAATTTTATCACCTTTTCTAATAGCTTGGATAACTAAGTCTTCAACATTGTCTCCTGTATTATCAATATTGATTTCCATCAATACATTTTCGTCGAATGTTGCTGCTCCAGTTGAAGCCGGCGTTAACAAACCCTGAGTATTCATAACGAATACCATGTTGTTGGTGTCTTGCCCCTGAAAAGCGTAAACATCAGTAATATCAGAAGCATTACCTGTAACCGCTGGTGCGTCAATGTGGTCAGCTGCAATAAAGACTAGACCAGAAATGGCTAAAAACGATAGCCCTAAATAGATTTTTGTTTTTTTCATTTTAAATTATTTTTAAGATTATATTCAAATGTACGTGACTACTTATCTTTTGGTTTTATACAATTTGATTTTTAGTTTGTATAATTCAACTAAATATTTAATTCATAAAAAAAGGCATATATCTCTATATGCCTTTTTTTTAAGCAAAAAAACTTTACCAAGCGGTAGCTAGATAAGGGAATGTCGCTGTAAATGCTTTATCATTTGCATTAACATGATCAGAAGTCAACCCAGCATTGTCTCCACCTGTTGGTCCACCAAAAATCAATAATAATTCAACATCAATCACGTCATCACCTAAAGTTCTTCCTGTTAAAACATTAGTTCCATCAAAAAAGGTTGTTGGTGCTGTTTTGCTCACATTCAGTACATCAGTAGCTAAAACCCCTGTAAAAGTTGCTGCATCAAGTCCTAATGCATTGGTTGTATAGCCCGGGTTTAAAGCCAATAATCTTGATTGGAATACTGATTGATAAGCTGCCCCCATTTGTGAAGGAAGTGTTGCATTGAATGCATCTTTAGGTGTACCTGATGCAATAAATACTGTGTTAATCGCTGGTCGTGCCATTTGATCCTTCTGTAGAAATGTTCCGGCAAAATTAACACCAAATTTATTAGTTACACTTGAATCGATTTTTTCATCATTACTACAGCCAACAAGTAAGGCAGAAGTAAATAGTAAACCCAAAACTATCTTTGTTATTTTATTTGTTTTCATGATTTTTAAATATTTAAGTTAGTTATTGTTTAGTTTTGGTTTCAGCCCAAATATTGATTGATGAAGAAGATCCTAATAAAGATTTAGGAACTTCTACTACCATAGAAAGCACATTGGTTCCCGCAAATGAATCAGTACCTGGATTGTTAAAACCAGTAGCATTTCCTGCTAAAATAGCTTTGAATTGACCTAAGTCAAAAAAGAAAGGATCGTCTCTTGGTCCGGCAAAGAATTTCATCCCGCTTTTTTGACCAATAATAGCTGGTTCGCCATAATTAGAAATTTCCACGCTGTTTGCTGTTGCTGTTGTATTTACAGTACTTGTTAAACCTGTGGTTTGTGGAGCAAACGGTCCAAAGAAATACATCTTGTCGTTTTTTCTAATTGCCTGAATTACTAAATCTTCCACATTATCGCCATTGTTGTCAATGTTGATTTCTGTTAGAACATTTTCGCTAAATGCTGCTGCAGCTGTTGCGCCCGGAGATAATAATCCCTGAGTGTTTACTACAAATACCATGTTATTCGTGTCTTGCCCCTGGAAGGCGTACACATCGGTAATGTCTGAAGCATTACCAGTTACTGCAGGTGCATCAGCATGATCCGCAGCAATAAAAATTAGACCTGAAATCGCCACCAGCGACAGACCTAAAAGTAATTTTGTTTTTTTCATTATGTTATAATTTTGACGTTAATACAATCATGTACGGAATAAGATTCCTTTTGGTTTAAAAAAATGTTAAAAATTTGAAAAAAATTAAAATTGTAGTTTTAAATAAAAGTTACCTATTTTTACAATAAATAATTTAATCGCTATGACACAAGAAGATTTATTACCTTTATTATTAAGGAAGGAAGAAAGGGCATTCACCCAATTGTATGATATGTATTCCAAAAGCCTTTTCAGTATCATTACCAATTTGATTAAAGACCGGGAAGAAGCCGAAGACGTGCTTCAGGAAGTCTTTGTTAAGATTTGGAAAAACATTGATAGCTATAATCAAAGCAAAGGACGCTTATATACATGGATGCTTAATATCACTAGAAATACTGCTATTGATAAGTTACGTTCTAAAGGTTATAACAACAGCCAAAAAAACCTCTCTTCTGATAATTTCGTACATCTGTTGGATGACAGTAATAAGTTGACGAATAAAATTGATAGTATTGGATTAAGAGATTTTGTAAACAAACTCAAACCAAAATGTATTCAGTTAATAGATTTATTGTTTTTCAAAGGATTTACACAGCAAGAAGCTTCGGATGAGCTAGCCATCCCGCTTGGAACTGTAAAAACCCAAAATCGAAATTGTATGAATGACCTACGAACTTTTTTAAAAGTATAAATGGAAACTAAAGAATATATTGAATCAGGAATTTTGGAACTTTATGTTTATGGTTTGTTAAACGAATCAGAAAACGATGAAGTTACCGCTATGGCTTTCAAACATGCGGAAGTTAAAGAAGAAATTGTATTTATTGAAAAGGCTATTATTAACCTTTCAAGCAGTTTTTCTCCTTTTATTTCTCATAGTCAGTTTGAAAAAATAAAATCACAACTGGAACTGAAACACAGTAAAGTTGTAACAATGAAATCAGGAAGCAATTGGACAACTTATCTTGGTTGGGCAGCTTCTATCCTATTGTTGATTGGTATTGGTTACCAATATTCAAAAGTGAATGAATGTAAAAATCAAGTGGTAACTGTAGAGCAAGAAAAATCAAAATTGCAGGAAACTGTAGTTGATTTAGAAACGAGAAACAAGGAAACTGAAACTGTTTTGAATGTAGTTCGTGACGAAACTAATACTATTGTTACGCTTGGTGGACAAGCAGTTGCTCCAACAGCTAAAGCTAAAATCTACTGGAATAAACAAACTCAGGTTGTTTATGTAGATGCCAGCGGATTACCGGAACCACCAGAAGGAAAAGAATACCAAATCTGGTCTTTGAAATTAGTTCCGCAATTAACTCCAACAAGCATTGGTATGCTGACCAACTTCAAAGGAAACAAAATCAGGATATTTGCTGTAGAGAAAACCGGAGATGCTGAAGCGTTTGGAATCACACTTGAACCAGCCGGCGGAAGCGCTTCGCCTACTATGGAGCAATTATATACTTTAGGAAAAGTATAAATCAAATTAATAAGCAAAAAAAAGTCCTCTCGTTACAAATAACGAGAGGACTTTTTTTATTTCTTTTTATAATACTTTCTATACTTTGGGTAAGTTACAATTCCGATTAAACTTATCGTTCCTAGTGAATACCAAATCCAGCTCAGTGATTTTGCTTCTCCGCTTGCATACGAATGCAAACCTGTTAAGTGGAAATTCACACCATAATAAGTAAACAATATCGACAGGAAAGCAAACATTGCCATCAGGTTAAACAACCATTTATTGCGTAATGCAGGAACAAATCGAGCATGAATAACAAAGGCATATACCATAATGCTAATCAAAGCCCAGGTTTCTTTTGGATCCCAGCCCCAATATCTTCCCCAACTTTCATTTGCCCATTGTCCACCAAGGAAGTTTCCGATGGAAAGCATTACCAATCCAACTGTCAAAGACATTTCGTTGATAATCGTTATTTCTTTGATGTTCAGTTCCATTTTAGCTTTGTTCTCTTTTGTGGTGAAAAGTATCAATAGTAAAGAAACAAATCCTAAAATAGCTCCCACAGCAAAAGGCCCGTAACTCGCCACTATAACCGCAACGTGAATCATTAGCCAATAGGAATTCAATACCGGCTGTAAGTTTCCAATCTGCGGATCAATCCAGTTAGCGTAAGCAGCTGTTAATATCATAGCTGAAACAAACCCACACGAAGCAACTGTTAACTTCGATTTGCTCTTGAAGAATAATCCGAATATAGAATCAAATAGGTATTTGATTGAAAATGCTGGTTTCCTTTTAGGCCACGCAAACGCCAAACCAAAGAACATTGTAGACCAGGCAACATATACAATAGCTTCATAGGCATTGCTCCATGGCGCGTGTCCCGAAATATACCACCTGAAAATTAATGCTGTTGTATGCAGAGCGAATAGCAATCCAATACTGAGATGCATAATGTTGATAATGATCCGAACCCATTTTTTGTCAAAGAAAATCTGGAGGATAACAAATATAAACATCAAGGCAGCAGCCATCAAATACCAATAAGGCAATTTTTGCAGCACATCATATTTGTTATACAATATCTCGTAATCAATTTTTTTATCCGAAGGTCGGACGGCGCTTCCATACTTTTGCTGATACCTTTCAATACCTGCTAAATATGTATTTGCCATAGTATAATTTTTTGTCTGACTTGCCTTGGCAGCTGCTTCAAAATAAGCAGGTAAAGCCAGCTTGATGGTATCAAGTGCTGTCCCTGTAGGATGGCTGATGTCTAAATAGGAAACCCATTTGTTATTCGAATCTTTTGGTACCGGGAAAATGGTCAATATCTGCCCGCTGAGTGCCATATTTAATAGTTCGATCTTTTCGTCAGCAGCAATGAAATCTTTTTCAAACTGAGTTTGGTTCGCAGATTTTTTGGCTTCATCGACATAGCTGCCTAACTTATAGTTTCCCTTGTCGTCGATAAAGGATCTGAAGCTGGCAAATTCCTGTGTTGCCGGAATTCCCAATATTTTACGAATACTGTCATTCCCTTTTTTGATGTAGATTAATTCTGTTTCATACCAAAGCTGTGGAAACTGAGCCATTGAAATAAACACCTGATCAGAATTCATTTCATTATAAGTATCCTTGTGATGTACTTTTCGCAATAGCTCTGAAGAAAATGTGTTGATAGGTTTCATCCTTCCACCGGCATCCTGAATCACCAGTCTTCCGAATTGGGCAGCATTTTTTTCTGCCACTTTATATTTGGTAAAAACCGAATCAATCTGTTTTTGAGTTATCTGCTGCTCATTATGATTTGGCTGTTTTTGAGCTATTCCATCAAACGAAATCAATAAGATTAGAAGAGCGGCAAATTTGGCTTTCTTCTTTTCAATATTACTCAACTTTCTTTTCAAATCCGTAAAACGTGAACCTTTGACAAACAAAATAGCCATCAGGCAGAAGAACAATAAGAAATACCCAACATAGGTAACAGTTGTTCCCCAAAAATCATGGTTTACCGAAAGCACTGTTCCCTTCTCATCAGGATCAAAAGACGCCTGGAAGAAGCGATAATCTTTGTGGTCAAGGATATGGTTCATATAAATTCGAACGTTTTTGTTTTCATTGCTGTCAATAATAGTTACTTTGCTTTCAAATGATGCAAAGTTGGTATCAGAGCCTGGCTGTTTCTTACCGATAAAATCGTTCAGCTTTAAGCTAAAAGGAAGTGTATAAACTTTGCTTCCGTACATCAAAGTAAACTCTAAACTTCCTAGTTTGACAACCTTTGGCTCGCCTTGTTTTCCTTTTGAGCCAACTAATGTAACTTCTTGTTCTTTACCATCAGTTTTTACGAGTAACGTAACCGCATCATCTCCATTTTTAGCTTTGAAATTACCACTTGGTTTGTATGATTTAATTCCTTTTTTTGGTTGATCCGGAATTACAAATTGAGAACCACCAACATTATATAACGAGCGATACATCAACGTTTGAACAGAATCTTTTGTCACTTTTCCTTCCAGTTTGTCAGCCATTCGCATGAATTGTCCATCAAACGGAGAAGAAATAGTATTGGTTTTGGTATCAATATTAATGGCGCCATGGGTTGGGGTATTCAAAGCAAACAACACATTGTGAATGTTCTGGACTTCGCCTTCTTTTAACATATGTTCATGTCGTGTTCCTTCACCCGATTCTACTAATTTCAAATAAACATCGCCGGTTGCTGTTTCCTTGATGGTCTCTTTGGCATCGAGAACAAAATCTTTATACTCAATTTCTAATGGAATTTTATCAAACTTGTCAGTAATAGAAAAATGATTATTTGCAACCGGAGAAAGCAATAATGGTTTTTCAAAAACCCTGCGCATCATTTTCCCATTATGAATGCCATCCACAAAAACAGTCAAATAATTTTTATCAGAATAAAACTGATTCGAAACTGCGCCTTCACGAATTGGCATCATGCCTTCAAAACTGATATATCTGGTAATAAAAGCCCCCGAAATAATAAAAATAAAAGACAAATGCAGTAACAATGTTGCCCATTTTTCTTTTTTATAAAGCTTGTAACGCTTGATGTTTCCAACGAAATTAATCACAAAAAACAACATGATGGCTTCAAACCACCAGGAATTGTAAACCCAAATTCTTGCTGTATCCGTATTGTATTTACTTTCTATGAATGTTCCTGTAGCCATCGCAACCGCAAAACCAAGAAACAAAAGAGCCATTAATCGTGTAGAGAATAAAATCGAGTATATTTTCTTTTCCATAAGTTGGAATAAATTTTTAAAAAAGTGCTACAAAAATAACGTAAATAAATAGATTTCTACTTCATTTATTTGTGGTTTTAATTCTTTTTTAAGAGTTGCGCATTTCTTTTATTTAAACTAAAAAATGAAATTAATTTTCAATAATTTAGCCACATGATTCGAGTGTCAATTATTGGTTCAGGAAATGTTGCCCAACATCTTATTCAAGCATTCAGTAAAACTGCTGATATTGAATTGGTTCAGGTATTTACAAGAAAGGCAGCATCGGTTTCTCATTTACTTCCAATTGACAAAATTCACACTAATTATAATGAACTCATTGCTGTTGATTTATTTATAATTGCAGTAACAGACGATGCTATTGCAGAAGTTTCTGCAGCATTTCCGTTTAACAATCAGTTTGTGGCACATACTTCGGGAAGTGTTTCAATAGAGGCAATCGACAGCAAAAACAGAAAAGGTGTTTTTTATCCTTTGCAAACGTTTTCAAAATCAAAGGAAGTCGATTTTAAAACCATTCCGATTTGTATCGAAGCACAAAAAGGGAAAGATTTTCAAATTCTTGAAACTGTTGCTAAATCTATTTCAAATACAGTATATAAAATCAATTCTGAACAACGAAAAGCATTGCATGTAGCGGCTGTTTTTGTGTCAAATTTTGTCAATCATTTGTATCAGATTGGTAACGATATCTGCAATGAAAATGATTTGTCGTTCGATATTCTAAAACCATTAATTCAGGAAACTGCCAATAAAATTTTGACGCTTTCGCCAAATGAAGCGCAAACCGGACCAGCGAAAAGAAATGACACACAAACCATAAATGCACATCTGAGCTTTCTGACAGATGACAATCAAAAGGAAATTTATAAAATGTTAACAAAATCTATTATCGATAATGGGAAAAAGTTATAAGGAAATACTAAACAACATCACAACCTTCATTTTTGATGTAGATGGCGTTTTAACCGATAGTTCGGTTCATGTTACGCCTACTGGTGAAATGTTGAGAATCATGAACATCCGCGATGGTTTTGCCATGAAAGCAGCTGTTGAAAGCGGTTATCATGTTTGTATCATTTCCGGTGGAAATAATGAAGGTGTTCGGATCCGATTGAAAAATTTGGGAATTACTGATATCCATTTGGCTTCGTCGGATAAAGTAGCCACTTTTAAAGAATACGTTGCAAAATACAACATAAATCCGGAGCAGGTTTTATATATGGGCGATGATATTCCCGATTTTCATGTGATGCAGTTAGTTGGCATGCCTGTTTGTCCGCAGGATGCAAGTCAGGAAATCAAAGCTATCTGCAAATACATTTCGCATAAAAAAGGCGGAAAAGGCGCTGTTCGGGAAATGATAGAACAAGTAATGAAAGTACAAGGCAAATGGCATATGTACTATAATGGCAAACACGATTGATTAAAATTATGAGTTATGAATTATGAGTTAAAACGAATAACCAAATCCACGAATAAATCAAATTAACAATAAATGAAATACTTAAAATTAATACGTTACCAAAACCTCTTACTGCTTGCTTTCATGCAGCTTCTTTTGCGTTATGGATTTTTAAAATTCCAAAACATATTTTTATCATTAACCGATTGGCAATATGGATTGTTGGTTCTTGCAACAGTTTTAATTGCTGCTGCAGGATATATTATAAATGACATTTTAGATCAGGAAACTGATCGTGATAACGATAAAGAAAATGCAATTGTTGGTAAACTCATTTCTGAAAAAACTGCCTATAATTTGTATTTTATTTTAAATATAGCTGGTGTTGTTATTGGCTATTATTTAGCCAATGTGATTCACAAACCTAGCTTTGCCGGTGCATTTATAATTGTTTCTGCCACTTTATATATGTATGCGACAAGTTTGAAACAAATGCTTTTGGTTGGTAATATCATTGTTGCCTTGCTCCTATCTTTTAGCGTTATTATCATTGGTCTTTTTGATTTGTTGCCTGCTACCTATGAAGGTAATCAAACAGAAATGGGCGTTATGTTTTCGATATTAATTGATTATGCGATTTTTGCTTTTATCATTAATTTGATTCGCGAAATAGTGAAAGACATGGAAGATGTGGAAGGCGATTACAATAGCGGAATGAGCACATTACCAATTGCAATTGGAACTGAAAAAACTTCGAAAATAGCTGCTGCATTAGGCATAATTGCTACATTAATTTTGCTTTGGTATATCAATAACAACTTAATGGTATCTAAGCTTTATTATGCTGTGATTTACGGTTTGCTTTTTGTTATTGCGCCAATGATTTTCTTTGTGGCTAAAATTTGGAATGCCAAAACAAAAGAAGATTTTCGTTTACTAAGTACTGTTTTGAAATGGATAATATTTTTTGGAATACTTTCCATTTTAGCCATTAATTTAAACATAATGTATAATGTTAAGGGATAAACTCAAAGGTTATAAAATAATCTTAGCTTCGGGTTCGCCCAGAAGACAGCAGTTTTTCAAAGATTTAGATCTTGATTTCGAAATCCGCTTAAAAGATATTGAAGAAATTTATCCGGATGACTTACAAGGTGTAGAAATCACAAATTATTTAGCCCAATTAAAAGCCAATGCTTTTGACGGAGAAATAACTGCAAATGAAATTCTGATAACCAGCGATACTATTGTTTGGCTGAATAACAAAGCTTTGGGAAAGCCTAAAGATTATGATGATGCTTTTGCCATTTTGAAATCGTTATCAAACGAAACACATGAAGTAATTACTTCAGTTTGCTTTAAAACAATTGAAAAAACGGAAACTATTTTCGATGTTACCAAAGTGACTTTCAATCAGCTTTCAGATGATGCCATTCATTATTATCTTGATAATTACAAACCCTTTGACAAAGCCGGAGCTTATGGCATTCAGGAATGGATTGGCTTAGTTGGCATTACCAGAATTGATGGTTCATACACCAATGTGGTTGGGCTACCAACAGAAAAAGTATACCACTACTTGAGAAATTACAACTGAAAACAGTAACTTTACGAAAAACAACCTGCTATGTCTGACACTATTAAATTCCCTTTCTATATTAAACTTTCGGCCACGCTTATTAGTTTGGCAACAATATTCGTTACGCTTTTTTTTGGTCAGGAAATTATTTGTCCGATACTGCTCGCCCTACTTTTTGCGATAATGCTTAGACCTATAGTTAGCTTTTTGATTAGGAAGCTTCACTTTCCACATTTTATCGCTGTCATTTTTGCAATTATTCTTTTTGTGCTGTTGTTTTTGGGAGTTTTCTATTTTTTATCCATTCAAATCAGTGATATGACAAATGATTGGGGAAAAATTAAACACAATTTCTACTATCATTTAGAACATTTTCAGCAAATGATTAGAGAAAACTTCAATTTGAGCAAGCGTGAACAAAATGAAATTATCACAAACGCTACGAGTGACAGCATGAGTTCGGGCAAAAAAATTGTCGGCACCACTTTAAATTCCGCTGCAGACATTCTTTTAAATATAACCTTGATCCCTATTTATACTTTCCTGTTTTTGTTGTACCAAAATCATTTTGTTACGTTTTTGTGTAAATTGGTAAAACCTGAAAGCCACAAAAAATTGCGTGAAGTTTTATCTCAAATAAAGATTGCCGTACAAAGTTATATCACAGGATTGTTATTTGAAATGATTGCTGTTTCTTTATTAACAACTATTGGATTATATTTAATTGGATGTGAATATTTCATACTACTCGGAATCATAACCGGTATTTTAAATTTGGTTCCCTATATTGGAATCCTTTTTGCCGGTGCATTGAGTATTGTAATTTCGCTTTCGGGCTCCACAGATTTAACTATTGCTTTAGGAGTTATAGGTGTAAACCTCGTTGTTCAGTTAATCGATAACAATATTCTGGTACCAATGTTTGTCAATTCAAAAGTACAAATCAATGCTTTGGTTTCTATCGTCGGAATCATTATTGGAAATGTTTTAGGTGGAATTACCGGAATGTTCCTGGCCATACCAATTATAGCTATCCTGAAAGTTATTTTCGACCGAATCGACACACTTGAACCTTGGGGTTATTTATTGGGTGATGATATCCCTAAAACTTTCGAATGGCATAAAATCAGATTTCCTCATTACAATTATCGTTACACATCAACACCTGTTGATATAAGCACTGATGTAACACCAACTATGCCTGCAGAAGTTACTATTACACCAACAGAAATTAGTCTCACGCCAACAGAAGATAGCCTGGAAAAAGATCAAAATAGCGCAGATATCAACGTTGACAAATAGTTTTTATTAAGTATTTTTACATAAAAAAATATGTTATTCTTCTCTAGTCTAACCAAAGAAGTTATTGCCACAGGAATTCTTTTGGCAATTGTTATATTTCTCAGAATCGTCGCAGCAAAGCTAATTCGACGTTATGCCAAGCTATCTTCCATTATGGAACATAGAACCAATTTGGTGATTAAGTATATCCATTTATTGATAAACGTACTCGCAATTATTGCAGTAATAGTAATTTGGGGTGTGCAAAAAAAGGATATTTTCTTTACGCTTTCTTCGGTGACAACTGTAGTTGGTGTTGCCATGTTTGCTCAATGGTCAATTTTGAGTAATATTACATCAGGGATTATCCTGTTTTTCTTTTTTCCTTTTAGAATTGGAGATATTATTCAGGTGCATGATAAAGATTTTCCAATACAAGCCGAAATTGAAGATATAAAAGCTTTTCATATGTATCTGAAAACCGATAAAGGAGAACGTATTACTTATCCAAATAACCTACTGCTACAAAAAGGTATTTCTATCATCACATCTAAATTTGAAGACAAAGAATTTACTGATTGATATTTATTAAATCTCATTTTAACAAAATATTTCTTAGGTGTGAATTCCATAACTTATACCAAAATATGTGTAACATTACTCATTTCATTTAGTTGCAATTTTACCGTAAGCAATAATGCTTAATTCAAAAAACAACTTAAGATGAAAAAAATGACTTTTTACACGATGATAATGTTAATGACTTTATCAATTACACCAATGTTCGCAAATTCTCCTGAACCAGCGGCTGTAAGCACTACTACTAAGGAAGTGCCTGCTGAAGTAAAAGTAATGCTCAACAGATTGGAAGAAATAAAAAAAATGGACAAATCAGAGTTGACTTCTTCAGAAAGAAAATCACTTAGAAAAGAAGTTAGAGCAATTAAAACAAATCTAAAATCAACAGGAAATGGCGTTTATCTTTCAGTCGGGGCTATTATTATAATTATCCTTTTGCTAATTATTCTTTTATAGTCAAATCTAAAAGAAGAAAAATGCAAAATTTACTTTACACAATAGCAATAATAATGGTCATCCTTTGGGCCTTGGGATATTTTGTTTATGGCACTAGTGGATTAATTCACGTTCTGCTGGTTATAGCTGTAATCGCAATAATATTGCGGTTAATCAGAGGAAGATCTTAACAAATCAGCCATTCAAAAAAAATTGGCATGATTATTTCAAACAACATTAAGTATAACTAAAAATAATTAAATTATGAAAACTATAAAATCATTGATGCTTGCAGCTTTATTATTAATTGCATTCAATACAAAAGCTCAGGTAGCAGTAAAAGTGGATCGAACCTATGGAATCACTCCAAAATGGGCACCAACTGCTCCGGCCAAAGTAAATTATTATTATCTTCCGGATATTGAAACATACTATGATGTACCTGCTCAACGATATATATATCAAAAAAATGGTGTTTGGACTCGTACAGCTGTACTTCCAACCCGTTACTCAGGTTATGACTTATATAAAGGTAAAACCGTTTACTTAACAGACTATAGAGGTAATGCTCCTTATAAATTATATAGTAAACATAAAGTGAAATATGTAGGAAGTAAAGCCTGGAAGAAAAATGGTCACGACAATGGTAACCATTACGGACAAATGAAAGGAAAAGGAAAACCTAATGGTACACCTGGAAAAGGAAAAGGCCACGGAAAAAAATAAAAATTTATAAAATCCATTAAAAAGCAAAGACTTAGTCTTTGCTTTTTTTTATTACATAATGTATTACAAATACAAAAGTCTTGATAATCAATATTTTGTATAATACAATTCTTAAAAAAAATTGACTAAAGTGTATTTCGTCGATTTTTTTTGCGTTTTGACTGTTTTATTGAAAATTTATTATATACATTTGTCTAATAATTTTTTATGTTTTGTAAAATGATTGTATCGTTTTGTGCCCCAAAACTTAAAAACAAAAAGTCAAAATCATGAAATCATTAAAAAAACTATTCCTGGTGCTGTTTCTTTTTACTTGCTATTTGTCGAGTGCACAGACTTCCAAAGGTGATGTGTCTTCGTTACCTATTGATTCTAAAACGAACTGTTATGTCCGGTATTATTATTTCCCAAACCTTGAAGCCTATTTTGATAATCTTGAATTAGTTTATCATTATAAAGTAGATGGGCAATGGCAAAAATCTGAAAATTTACCAACTAATTATGGTGGTTATTCGCTTTACAACAAAGTAAGAGTATCTATTACGGATTTTGATGGTGATGAACCATACCAACTTCTCAAAACCCATAAGAAAATGTATCCTTATAATTCTAAAGGCAGATTTGCAAATCAAAGTGCTTCTGCTTCTACTGAATAAAAACGTATACTTATTTACATAAAAAAACCTCTTATTTCGATAAGAGGTTTTTTTTATGGTGTAAATGTGAGTTCTAAAGTTTCGAAATCATTTTACCAATGAATGTATTTGAAACTTTTTCAGCTAACATTGAGCCGAGAAATCTTTTAATACTATTATTACTTCCCAGTACTTTTTCTATTACATATTTTGTACCGGTGGTAGCTGCTATTTTGACCAAATCGTTACGTGTTTCACTATCTGCAGCAATATGCGCAACAGATTCCTTTAGAATTGTTCCAATGTTTAAAGAATCTTTTAAGTCTTTAAATTGTTCGCTGATAATTGATTCCTGCTGTGATTTGAGAATTTTCAATTCGGCAATTCTATCCATTAGGTCTTTTTCACATGCTATAGCTGTAGTTTCCATAAATTAGTATTGTGATTTTTTGGCCATTTTTCTTTTAATAAAGTTGTTGCAAACCGGACCTTCAATTAATTTCTTTTTATTGAAATGAAAAATGATGGCCACGAGAAGGTAAAATCCACCAACAATAGCAAACCCTATATAATCTATCTGAAGCAAATCAGATAAATAATAAGCAACATAAGCACTACCAAAAAGAAGGAATAAAACTAACATGACTCCAACTATGAGTGCACTGATAAGTCCTGAAATTATATCCGAAGAATGATCAATGACTTCCAATTTAATGAGCTCATAGTTAGTGTCTGCATACTCTTTCAAGCTGTCAGTCAGCGCTTCTAATTTTTCATTTAGTTGCATATTGAGGACAATAAGGGTTAAACAATTCGAGGTTTAAGATTTTGCTGCATCAACAACATTACCGATTTTGTGTTCAAAATTGCTTTTAGCATTAGTAACTTTATCTTCTACAGAGTTTTTTGCACTTGAAACATTGTCTTCAAGGAATTTCTCAGCTTTGGCAACCTGATTTTTCAACTCATCAACTTGGCCTTTGAATTTATTTTTTACATTTTTTGACATTTTCTTTGCATTATCTGCAATGTCTTTTCTTGTTTCTGAACCTTTCTTAGGAGCAAATAACACTCCTAATGCTGCTCCGGCAGCTGCACCTAATACTAAGGCACCTACCACTTTCGTTGTACTACTTGAATTTTTCATTTTATATTGATTTTTAAATTATTTATTAAGATTAAATAGGATCATTACCTTTTATAACTCTAAATAATATAGCAATGATTGCTATGACTAAAAGAACGTGGATTATGTTACCCATTCCGTAGGCAAAATAGCCTAATGCCCATAATATTAATAGGATTACTGCAACTGTATAAAGTAAATTACTCATGATATTTAATTTTTAAGTTATTAATAAATTTGTTTGGTATTGTATTTTTGATAATTTCTATTACTTCGTTTCGTTTTTTATTGAGCCGTGTTTCAATTCGTTTTAACAAATCGATTTCCCGGTCTTTTTCAAATTCCAAATCGGAAAGAGTTAATTGCGGAAATCTTCGCCTCAATAATTTAGATTTTAAATCCCAATCTCCTGGAATTCTAAAACCTCTTTCATCTATAGTATCCATAATCAGATGTTTTTAAATTATGTTACAAAGTTGGTCAACAGTAGCTGTAAAAGCATTACACGATTTTAAAAATTAGTTATATTTATCCCATAAAGTAAAGTCTAAAAAACTGTTAAACTCAATGCTAATCTCTGAATATTGAATACTTAAATTACTATATTTGAGCAATGGCAAACCATTTCACATGAAACACTTTATACTATTCTCACTACTTTTACTAACTATAAATGCATTAGCTCAACAACCCGCTAAACCTAATGCCGTAGAATTATACAATCAGATCCAAAAACTAAACTTCCTCGGTTCTGTTTTATATATTGCCGCACATCCCGATGATGAGAACACACGCCTGATTGCCTATTTGTCCAATGATGTCAAAGCACAAACCGGTTATTTATCTTTGACACGTGGTGATGGAGGACAAAACCTAATAGGTCCTGAATTACGTGAACAACTTGGTGTAATCAGAACACAGGAACTTATTGAAGCCCGCAAAATTGATGGTGGTGTACAATTCTTTACACGTGCCAATGACTTTGGATTTTCTAAAAATCCAGATGAAACTTTGCAAATTTGGGATAAAGACCAAGTGCTAAGTGACATCATTTGGGTCATTCGCAAATTCCAACCAGATGTAATCATCAACCGTTTTGACCATCGCTCACCTGGAACAACGCACGGTCATCATACATCATCTGCTATGTTGAGTTTTGAAGCTTTTGACAAAGTAAATGATGCAAACGTTTTTCCAAATCAGTTTCAATACACAACAACCTGGCAACCCAAACGTTTATTCTTTAATACTACGTGGTGGTTTTATGGAAGCAAAGAAAAATTTGATGCTGCCGATAAAAGCAATTTGAGCAAACTGCAAATAGGAACGTATTATCAATCGTTGGGCAAATCCAATCAGGAAATTGCAGCACTAAGCCGAAGTCGTCATCAGTCACAAGGTTTTGGTTCTACAGGAACCCGCGGCGAAGAAGATGAATATTTGGAATTTCTAAAAGGCGATGCTCCAAAAGACAAAGCCAACATTTTTGACGGAATCGACACAACATGGAACCGCGTTAAAGGCGGAAAAGAAATTGGAGGTTTACTTGCTAACGTAGAAAAGGCTTTCGATTTCAAAAACCCATCAGCTTCTATTCCCGAATTGGTTAAAGCTTACGATTTAATTCAAAAGCTGGAAGATGAACATTGGAAAGCCATCAAATCGGAAGAAATTAAAAAAATCATTGCAGGATGTGCCGGTTTATACCTTGAATCTGTTGCCGAAAACCAAGAAGCAACTCCGGGAAGTACTATCAAAATAAAACTTGAAGCCATTAATAGAAGCGATGTGAAAATGAACCTGAATACTATTCAGACATTTCCAAGTTCAATGTCAATTCAATCTGTAACGGAATTAACTAACAACAAATCCATTACCCGAACTATTGACGTTGAATTGCAAAATGATGAACAATTCACCAATGCTTATTGGTTAAACAAAAAAGGAACAATTGGGATGTACACCGTTAAAGACCAGCAGAACATTGGTAAAGCCGATGTATTGCGAGATGTCAAAGCTGTTTTTATGATTGAAATAAATGGCGTAACAATTCCATTTGAAAAAAAAGTAGTCTATAAATACAATGATGATGTAAAAGGCGAAGTCTATCAGCCATTGGATATTGTTCCGGTTGTGACTTCAGCTTTCGCTGAGAAAGTTTATATTTTCAACAACGATAGAGACAAAACCATCACCGTAAAAGTAAAAGCAGGTAAAGATGCGATTAACGGTAACGTAAAACTAGAAGTGCCTGAAGGTTGGGAAGTATCTCCAGCAGAAATTCCTTTTACGATTGATAAAAAAGGACAAGAAGTAGCAGCAGTTTTCAATGTTTCTCCATCTAAAGAAGCCAGTGATATAAGTATCAAGAGCATCGTAACAGTTGACGGTCAAACCTACAGTTTAAATAAAATCGATATCAACTATCCGCACATCTATAAGCAAATGGTGTTGAAACCTGCCGAAGCAAAAGCAATTCGTTTAAAAATTAAAACGAAGAACGAAAAGATTGCTTACATCATGGGCGCTGGCGATGAAGTTCCAAAAAGCTTAACGCAAATGGGTTATGAAGTCGAAATCATTAGACCTGAAGAAATCTCAGCAGAAAGACTCGAAAGCTTTGATGTTGTTATGACTGGAATCCGGGCTTACAATACGGTAAACGCATTAGCTTTCAAGCAAAATATTTTATTGGATTTTGTAAAAAACGGCAAAACGATGATTGTCCAATATAATACGACAGACGATTTGGTTACCAAAGACATGTCGCCATTTCCATTAAAAATTTCGCGTGACAGGGTTACCGAAGAAAATGCTGAAATGCGATTCCTAAATCCAAAACATCCTGTCTTGAATTATCCTAATAAAATCACGGCTGACGATTTTAAAGATTGGAAACAAGAACAAGGCTTGAATTATCCAAACGAATGGGATGCTGCCTTTACTCCTATTCTTTCTTCTAATGACAAAGGAGAAAAACCAAAAAACGGAGCGCTGTTAATTGCAAAATACGGTAAAGGAAATTATGTATATACAGGCTTAAGTTTCTTTAGAGAATTACCCGAAGGTGTTTCGGGAGCATTTAGGTTATTGGCAAACATCATCGCAATCGGAAAATAATATGGAAAACAAGAAAACAACCACCTGGAAGAACAGTTACACTTGGGTTTTAGTGATTAATGTCATTTACATCCTTATCTTCTTTGTACTAATGCAAATATTCTTTTAAGCCATGCAACAACTCGACTGGATTGTCTTATCGGTTACACTTTTATTTATTGTTTTCTATGGTGTGTATAAAACTAAAGGAAGCAAAAATGTAGAAGATTACATTTTGGGTAATAAAGAAACTCCGTGGTGGACAGTTGGTCTGTCGGTAATGGCAACGCAGGCAAGTGCAATAACTTTCCTTTCAACTCCGGGACAAGCCTATCATGACGGAATGGGATTTGTGCAATTCTATTTTGGTTTACCAGTCGCAATGGTTGTCATCTCAATGACTTTTATTCCAATTTATCACAAATTAAAAGTATTCACTGCTTATGAATATCTTGAACAGCGGTTTGATTTAAAGACACGCTCATTCACTGCTATTTTGTTTCTTATTCAAAGAGGTTTGGGAACAGGTTTGACCATTTATGCACCATCAATTATCCTCTCTTCTATTTTGGGTTGGAATTTAACGATGCTCAATATTATCATCGGGATTTTGGTTATCATTTACACTTTTGCCGGTGGAACCAAAGCCGTCAATGTTACGCAAAAACAACAGATGTTTGTCATTATGCTGGGTATGTTTGTCACTTTCTTTTTGATATTGCATTTGTTACCCAATGACATGACATTTTCCAATGCAATGCATATTGCCGGTGCCAATGATAAAATGAATATTCTGGATTTCTCATTTGACCCGGAAAACAGATATACTTTCTGGAGCGGAATCACCGGTGGATTTTTCTTGATGCTTTCCTATTTCGGAACAGATCAGTCACAAGTTGGACGTTATTTATCCGGAAAGTCAGATAGAGAAAGCCAGATGGGTTTAATCATGAATGGTTTTTTGAAAGTGCCGATGCAGTTCTTTATTTTATTGACCGGCGTGATGGTATTTGTCTTTTTTCAATTCAATCCTGTGCCGCTGAACTTCAATCCGGTAAATAAAACAGCGATTGAAAAATCTAAATATGCAGCAGAATACCATTCACTTGAAAAGCAATTAGCACAATTATCAGAAGAAAAGAAAGAGTTCAATCTTATTTATATTGACCACCTTAATCAAGGCTACGACAATAAAATCCTAAGACATAAGTTACTATCCTTATCGGGAAAAGAAAGAGATTTGCATGATGAAGCCAAAGAAATTATTGCCAAAGTTGATGAAAAAGCAGAAACCAATGATAAAGATTATGTCTTCATTTATTTCATTTTGCACTATTTGCCTTCGGGCTTAATCGGACTTTTGTTGGCGGTAATCCTTTCTGCCGCGATGTCATCTTCGGCTTCCGGATTAACAGCACTGGCTTCCACCACTGCTATTGATATCTACAAACGAAATATTACTGAAGAAAAATCCGAAAAACATTATGTGAATGCTACAAAGTCTTTCACACTGCTTTGGGGAATAATTGCAATTGGTTTTGCATGCGTGGGAACATTATTTGAAAACCTTATTCAGTTGGTAAATATTGTTGGTTCCATTTTCTACGGAACAGTATTGGGCGTATTCCTGGTTGGATTTTATATCAAGTTTGTAAAAGCAAATGCTATTTTCTATAGTGCTGTTGTTAGTCAGATTACGATATTTTTTATCTACTATTACACCATTCATATCTATCCGACTGGTCAGGAAAAATTAGGTTATTTATGGCTGAATTTCATCGGTGCGTCGCTAACAGTACTATTGTCTATGTTTTCCCAATTCTTCTTTAAAGGAAAACAAAAAGTGATTGCATAAAAAAACCACGAAATCCTTAACAGAAATCGTGGTCGGTTTTTATTGGAAAGGGAATACTATTTTTTACTCCAGTCTTTTATACTGTCGTTATTCATCTTAACGTAATCATTATTTTTAGCTTTAGTTGCTCCAGCCAAAGATAAATTTGCTGTGGCAATAGCTCCGGTCTTATCACCAAGTTTAGCTTGTATTAATGATTTTTGACGCAATTGCCAAAAAGGAACTTCTTCCTTAGCCATTGAAATAGCTTTGTTTACATACTCCAATGCTTTATTCATATCTCCGTTGGAATTGTAATAATATTGAGCAGCAGAAAAATAATCACCAGCCGTTGCTCCAGCCAAAGTCTTTTCGATGCTTGCCATTGCAGCTTTTTGTGTAGGCACATCGAACTTAATGGAAACCATTGTTTTTTCCCAGGAAATATCTAATGTCCCACTATCATTGGTTAGATTGCCAACCGAAATAGTGAATGATTCCACATTATTATTAAGAGCAATTGGATCTACATTAGTCGAAACAGCTACGTTGTTGACATTCCAGTTTTCAGGTGTTCCCCAATTGTCGGTATCTGAATAGAAAATTACTTCCCACATATCAGCTTTTGGCGTAGTGTATAAAGCATATTTTCCTTTTTTAAGAGTACTGCCATTTATTACAACATCTTCACTAAATGAAACCGTTGTATTTGCATTGGCACCAGTTCTCCAAAGTTTACCAAAAGGAACTAAGTCACCAAAAATAACTCTTCCCTTGGCGCTTGGACGAGAATAATCTACTGTTACATCAGTCAAACCAACAACTTGTGTTATTGTTGAATGCGGACTTGGAGCCGGAGTTTTTACCTGTGCGTGAAGAACATAGCTAGCAATCATAGTTGCTAAAACAAAAATAATTTTTTTCATTTGTTGAGAGTTTAGAAAGTTTCTCAAATTTATAAATAGTATGAATTGAAGTGTGTTAAGAATAACTTAAATATATTTTGTTTAATGTATTTTAAATATAAATAAACAAATGTATTACTTTTACATAAAAGACAGCAATGAAGATTTACACTTTACATACCAAGCAAAATTTACCAGTTTCGTTAGATCAGGCTTGGGAATTTTTGGCAAATCCAAAAAACTTAAAAACTATAACGCCTGATTATATGGATTTTAAAACGCTTTCGGGCGATGAAAAAAATATGTTTCCAGGACAAATTATTCAATATACAGTTACACCTTTCTTCAGAATTCCTATCAAATGGGTGACCGAAATTACACACATTAAAGATAAAATATATTTTGTTGATGAACAACGTTTTGGGCCTTATGCATTTTGGCATCACAAACATTTTCTAAAAGAAATTCCAGGTGGTGTTGAGATGGAAGATATTGTTGATTATAAAGTCCCAATGGGAATTTTGGGTCAAATGGTGCATCCTTTTTTAGTAAAACCAACCCTCAAAGAAATCTTTAATTACCGTAGAGATAAACTAATTGAACTTTTTGGAGAATTTAAAGAACAATAAGATGAAAAACATACTATTAATTGGTGGCTCTTATGGCATCGGGCTTGAATTAGCAAAAGAATTGCAGAACGAAAATAATGTTTTTGTGGCTTCCAGAACAAATGAAAATTTGGCTAATCTAAACGTTACTCATATTCCTTTTGATGCTTCAGCAGATATTCTAGATACTTCAATTTTACCAACAGTTATTGACGGATTGGTATATTGTCCAGGAAGTATTAATTTGCGTCCTTTTCGGGGTTTAAAATCAGAAACATTTGAAAGCGATATGCATATTAATTTCTTTTCTATGGTTAAAGTCGTTCAGAGTGTTTTGCCACAACTAACTGCTTCCGAACAATCGAGTATTGTTTTATTTAGTTCGGTTGCGGTCAAAATGGGAATGCCATTTCATACAAGTGTTGCTGCTTCAAAAGGCGCTATCGAAGGTTTTGCAAAAGCATTAGCTGCAGAATATGCGCCAAAAATCAGAGTAAATGTAATCGCACCATCATTAACCGATACACCATTGGCAGACAAATTTTTAAGCAACGATGAAAAAAGAGAAAAATCAGCACAACGTCATCCATTAAAACGATTTGGGGCAACAAAAGATATAGCGCAAATGGCAAATTTTCTTTTAAATGAAAAAAATTCCTGGATTTCAGGACAAATTTTTCATGTTGATGGTGGCATGTCATCCTTACTAGTAAACGCATAACTGATAACAAAAATGAACATATTCTGGTTTCGGCGTGATTTGCGATTAGAAGATAATGTTGGACTTTTTCACGCTTTAAATAGCAATGAAGAAGTGTTATCGATATTCATATTCGATGAAACCATTCTTTCTCAATTAACCAAAGATGATGCTCGAGTAACCTTTATACATCAGCAATTAGAGAAAATACAAAACCAGCTTCAGGCGATTGGAAAATCATTAGCGGTGTTTCATGGAAATCCATTTGAAATTTTTTCCAAACTGATTGATGAAAATCAAATCCAAACCGTTTATACCAATCACGATTACGAACCTTATGCGCGCAAACGCGATTTGGAATTATACCATTTATTCAAGGATAAAAAAATCGAATTCAAAACCAGCAAAGACCAGGTTATTTTTGAAAAAAGTGAAGTTGTTAAAGATGATGGAACGCCTTATGTAGTTTTCACGCCCTATTCCAACAAATGGAAAGATAACTTTAGTAAAACTAAATTAACTTATTACAAATCAGAAGATGTATTAAATAAAATCACACTTCACTCCTATCCATTTTTGAGTTTGGCAGCTATTGGTTTTGAGACATCAAAAATTAAGGTTACGCAATATGACATTTCCGATTTATTAATCGATAATTACGAAGCGACGCGTAATTTTCCTGCGATGAATAAAACATCTTACCTTGGAATTTATTTAAGATTTGGAACTGTTTCTATTCGGAAAATAGTGACCAAAGCACTCGAAAGCAAAAATGAAACCTTTCTGAAAGAATTAATCTGGCGTGAGTTTTTTATGCAAATACTTTGGCATTTTCCACACACAATCAATGCGAGTTTCAGGCCAAAATACGACAACATCAAATGGGATAATAATGAAGAGTTGTTTCAAAAATGGTGTGACGGAAAAACGGGATATCCATTTGTAGATGCCGGAATTCGGGAACTCAATACCACCGGACACATGCACAACCGGGTGAGAATGATAGTGGCCAGTTTCCTGTGCAAACATTTATTAATAGATTGGCGTTGGGGCGAAACCTATTTTGCTACAAAACTGTTGGATTATGAGCAATCGAGTAATGTTGGTAACTGGCAATGGGCAGCCGGAAGCGGTGTCGATGCAGCACCATATTTCAGGATATTCAATCCAACGGAGCAAATCAAGAAATTTGATAAAGATTTAATCTACATCAAAAAATGGATTCCTGAATTCGGAACTGATTCCTATCCAAAACCAATTGTTGACCATAAAGAAGCGCGGGAAAAATGTTTAGAGGTCTACAAAGAAGCCCTCGGATAAATATTGTTTACAATAAATTATATAACTATCTTTACAATTAATCTTAAATATATATTTTATGAAAAATATCTGTATGGCAATTTTTGCTGCAATGATGATTGCATCATGTGGTAAAAAAGAAGAAACACCAACTGAAGTGAACACAACTACTGAGTCTACAACAGTTGAAAAAACGGTCGTAGTTGATACAGTAGCCGCGAAACCTAAAGACGATGGAACATCCGTAAAAATAAACAGTGATGGCGTTGACGTAGACAGTAAAGATGTAGACGTAGTAATCAAGAAATAAATTTAGTTTCAAAAATAAAAAGCCAGTTTAATAACTGGCTTTTTTAATGCTCATTCATTTACCAAAGCATTCATTTCCTTTATCCAAATAGCATAACCTTTTGAGTTCATGTGTAGATTATCTTCTTTAAAGATGTCTTTCATTGGCTCACCATCTTCCAGCATTTTATCCCATATATCAACAAACACAGCATTTGGTTTGTCTTTCAAGTAAGCACTAATCAAACTATTGGCCGTCATCATTCTGTGCTTCATTGCCCAACGCAGAATACATGGCTTAATCGAAACAAATACAATTGGCGTATCCGGAAATTGAGTGCGCATCGTTTCGTATAATGTTTTAAATCGGCCAAAAACTATTTCGGGCGTTACTTTTTCAGAACTGGCAATATCATTTTCACCACAATACAGAAATATCTTTTTAGGTTTGTATTTCAAAACAACATCATCCTGATAACGGATTACATCTTCCAATGTGGCGCCGCCAAATGCACGGTTTAGAATGTTGTTGTTATGAAAATCTTCCTTAGCTGTTTTCCACAATCGGAAAGATGAACTACCTATAAACAATATAATTCCGTCCTGCGGTTTCTGAATACTATCCTGAATTCTGAAAGCTTTGATTTCGTCCCAAAAAGGTTTGGTTTGCGAAAATGTATTTATCGAAATAAATAAAATCAGTAAGGCTAAAATTTGTTTTTTCATGACGGTTGGATATTGACAATATTGTTATAATTCAGTTCGTTAAAGTTACTGATTATTTTGTCCGCCAATGAGTAATCCTGCATTTTAGAATGAAAACTATCGTAACCAATACAATAAATTCCGGCAGCGTTGGAAGCTTTAATCCCGTTGGTACTGTCTTCTATCACGATGCAGTTTTCTACCGGCGTTTGCGATAATTCGGCAGCTTTCAGAAAGATAGCCGGATGCGGTTTCGACTTTGGAAAATCTTCTCCGGAAACAATATGTGTGAAATATTTATGCAATCCAAAACGGTTAAAAATTCTATTAATAGTAACTGTTGCCGAAGACGAAGCCAAGACTAACTGCATACCATTGCTGTGCAAATCTTTAATCAAATCTTCTACACCATCCAATAAATACAAATCTTCCTTATTGTCAAAAGCATCATTAAACAAATTGCGTTTCGTATCAACCAAAGTCTTTACATCGTCAGCTAAGCCAAATTGTTCTTTTAGTTTTTCAAAAATATTCTTTGTTGAATTCCCCGTGAAAGAAGCATACATTTCGGGAGTAATCTCAATATTGAGTTGCTTGAAATATTCGTTGTAGGCATAATGGTGAACCGGTTCAGTGTCAACAATAACACCATCCATATCGAAAATTACGGTTTTAATCATTGAGGATAATTTGGTTTTTAAAATTTAATCCGAAGCTAATCACTAGTTACTAATCACTCTTTTTTAATAAATATCTAATCACAGTTTCGGCAGCATACAAACCAAAAAGGCACGGCATATAACTGTTGGTTCCATAAAAAGATCTTTTGTAGTTGGTTCCGTCGGTCATTTTCAAGCTGCTGGCATCTTGTATTTCAGAAGAGAAAACTACTTTAAGTTTATCAATCTTCATCTTTTTCAAACGCTTTCTGATGGTCTTCGCCAAATGGCAATGGACTGTATTTTTTATATTGGCAACCTTGACCTTTGATGCATCCATCTTTCCTCCTGCACCCATACTCGAAATCACTTTGACGCGTTTTCTTTTGCAGGCCGCAATAAGGTTCAGTTTTGGGGTAACGCTATCAATACAATCTAAGACATAATCAAAATCGGATGTTACAATTTCAAAAGCGCGTTCGGGAGAAAGAAATTCTTCCACACGGGTTAAGTTCAGTTCCGGATTAATATCCATCAATCTGTCGCCAACAACATGGACTTTCGGCATTCCTATAGTAGAATGCAAGGCTGGCAACTGTCGGTTAATATTAGTAATATCGACAACATCGCCGTCAACAATGGTTAAGTTTCCTACTCCGGCGCGAGCCAAAAACTCTGCCGCGAACGAACCAACGCCGCCGAGTCCAACAACCAATACCTTAGCATTTTTTAAATTATTTAAGCCTTCTGTTTTGAATAAAAGCTCAGCTCTTTCCTGCCACTTTGCCATTTTGAAGTACGATTTTTGAAGTACGAAGTACTATTTGAAGCCGCAAAAATAAGGAAAATTAAGGAAAGCATAGGTTAAATAAATGCTATAAAGAGTAATACTTTTTTATATATTTGAGAGATATTCGCATCTTATGAAATCAAAAACATTCGCTTTACTCTTATTTCTGTTAAGTGTGAATCTATATTCACAAAAGGATTATTTCAATTATAATCAGATTACAGTAAAAGATATTGCTGCGATTGAAGCTAAATTTGATTCCTATGAAAATTTTCCGAAATTCAAAACCTTCTATGCCAGCAGAAGCAAGGCTGAATACGCACAACCTAAATGCTTTACCCGTAAAATAAACGACGGGCTTCCGTCAGCTTCTGTCCGTTATTATTACACAAAAAACGATAGCATTGTCAGAGACATTTCATACAATTGGAAAATAAACATTTATAAAGTAGAGCAATCAAAAAGAAGTAAAGTTTACAATACCGAATTTGACAAAGTAGTAAAGTTTATTTCTAAACAAATCGGTGAGCCTGAACCTGGTCAAGGCAAAAAGAAAACTGTTGAAGATATTGTTGAAGGCATTGATGGCAAAAAAAGTTACAGTTCTGAAAGACGGGTAGAATGGAAATATAAAAATTGCAAAATTACAGCATCATTGATTTGGTCAAAAGAACATGGAGAAAGTTTTATAACAAATATTAAATGGGAAGAATAAATTAAACCAGCTCAATATGGACATCCTATAACTTGTTGCCAAAATGTTACAACAGCGCTCATTGAATTATATTTAATTTTATAATGGAAAAATTAAATAGAAATCAAATGAAAACTAATCGACTATCCGATACACTTGCACAAGCCTTAAACGATCAAATGACCAAAGAGGCTCATGCTTCTCAAATATATTTATCCTATGCCGCTTGGGCTGATGGTGAAGGATTTGGCGGTATAGCCAATTTTCTTTTCCGTCATGCTGGGGAAGAGAGAAATCATATGATGAAGATTCTTGAATATATCTTAAAAAGAGGTGCAAAAGTAAAAGTTGTTGCTATTCCGGCTCCGCCTTCCAATCCTACTAGCGTGAACAATTGCTTTGAAAAAGTATTTGAACATGAAGTTGACAACACAAAAGCTGTTTACAAAATAGTAAAAATGTCCTTTAACGAAGAAGATTGGATTACATGGAATTTTATGCAGTGGTTTGTAAAAGAACAAGATGAAGAAGAAACTCTTGCGTTGGAATTATTGGATAAAATTAAAATTTGTGGTGGTGAAAAAGCTACTCATCAAGCGCTATATGAATTGGATAAAGATTTAGAAAAAACTCCTGATGATGCTACTTTAGCTCGGGATGTTACTACGGAAGAACCTTAAAAATACTTTTCCAGTTTTGTTCAACAAGTGTTTTCATTTCGGCTAAAGTCATGTTTTTATAATCTGCAGCTAACTTATAAACTTCTTCCAACGTTTCTTCAATCGTATCGGTTTCAAGAAAGAATCTGTCGTTTGGAATAGTCTTGAACACTTCCTTTAATTCTGGGTTTCGGAGTAAGTATTTTCCAAATGACAAATAAAATCCGTTGGCAATTAATTGTTTTGCTACTTGTTCATTCTTAGAAAATCCATGAATGATTATTGGTACAGAAACCTGTAACCGCTTTTTGATTTCGATAAGTTCATCAAAAGCTGCTACCAGATGCAGCACTAATGGTTTCTGATATTTTTCTGCTAAAGCAATTTGTTTTTTAAAAACCTCAATTTGGAATTCGATTGGAACTTCAATCCTTTTATCCAATCCACATTCGCCGATTGCCAAACATTCTTTTAATTGGAGCTTCTCTTCAATCGTTTTTAAATCATTTGCTAACCGTTCTTCATTAATATACCAAGGATGAATGCCGATTGAATATTGTGGAATTTTGTTATCAAATTCCCATGGATATTGATTGACCAACTCCAAAATGGAAGAATTGTTAGTGAACTTATGCGTATGTAAATTGTAATATTGCATTAGTCATGAAACTTTTTGACACCTGCTAAAATTTCTATTTCTAAATCATTTTCAAGCGGCACAATCGGACAGGAATATTTGTGATTATAAGCACAGTAAGGATTATAGGCTTGATTGAAATCTATAATTACTGTTTTTCCTTTTGGGATTCGCATATCGATATAACGTCCGCCAATATAACTTTGCTTTCCACAGGTCAAGTCTGAAAAAGGAAGAAAAAGATAGTCTTCAAATCCCGGTTTTTTCATTAAATCCAAACCTTGATAAACGTTAAGCTTATATTCTTTATTATCCAATTTAAAATACAACTCGCCATATTTTATATATTCGGGTGTACGTGTACCTGTGGTTTTCATTTTGAACGATTGCTCATTCTCGCTTTTGGTAAAAGTAGCTTTTACTACAAATTTTGGAGATATTGGATAAAAATCCAAACCTTTAAAGGCTGCCAAATCTTCATCTGTTAACGGGCTTTCTCCAGGAGTTGCATATTCTTTATTCAAAATATCCTGAAACGTTTTTGTCGATTCTATCGTCCATTGTTCTTGAGCCAAAAGAGTAAAACTAGCGATGCAGAATATAAAACAAAACAGATTTTTCATAAGTGGTTTTTAACAAAAATAATGTAAAACTAAGTACGACAGTAAGATTTTGACACACAAAGTTTTTTTAACTTTGCAATATCAATCAATAAGCAATGCTCAGAACTGCTTTTCAACGCTACATCAACAACTTCAGAGGATTTTCCCGGGAAATTTGGATACTTACAGTCATCACCTATATCAATCGTGCTGGGACAATGGTACTACCTTTTCTTTCTAAATATTTGAAAGAGGATTTACATTTTAGTTATAGTGATGTGGGATCAATTATTGCATTTTGTGGTGCCGGTTCAATGATAGGATCTTGGTTGGGCGGAAAACTCTCCGATAAAATAGGGTTTTACCGCATTATGATTTTCAGTTTATTAACGACAGGAATCTTATTGTTCTTTTTAGAATTTGTCACCACGTTTTATGGTTTATGTGCTGCTATGTTTGGCATTTTTATCATAGCCGATATGTTTCGTCCGGCCATGTTTGTTTCTTTAGGAGTATATGCCAAACCCGAGAACAGAACCCGGGCACTAACCTTAGTGCGTCTAGCCGTTAACCTTGGATTTGCCACTGGTCCGGCACTTGGTGGATTAATCATTATGTTTATCGGCTATCGGGGATTGTTTTGGGCTGACGGTGGCACTTGTATCATTGCTATCCTCCTATTTTGGATGCTGGTAAAAGAAAAGAAAGTAGCACCGCATGCCACCCAGCAGGAAGCCGATGAAGCAGCGGGTAAATCTGTTTTTAAAGACAAACCTTTTTGGATATTTCAGGTGACTTGTTTAATAGTGGGTATCTTATTCTTTCAGCTATTTAATACTATTCCGTTGTATGAAAGTGTACAATTTCATTTAACCGAATTGCAAACCGGATTGCTGTTAACGCTCAATGGGCTTATAATCTTTTTATTTGAGATGCCTATAGTGAGTTTTGTGGAGAGAAAAAATATCAACAAAATCAAAATCACCCTTGTTGGTAGTTTCCTCATGGCTATTAGTATGTTCTTGCTGCTTATAAATGTTTGGGTTGGCATTATGCTAGTCATGATGGTTTTTATGACTTTTGGCGAAATATTTTCGTTTCCGTTTTCCAATTCAGTAGCTGTAAGCCGGGCACCAAAAGGTCATATAGGACGTTATATGGCTGTCTACACTATGAGCTTCGGTGCTGCTCAAATTCTCAGTTCCAAAATAGGGATGCAAATTGTTCAGTATTATGGTTATTCTGCCAACTGGATATTTATGGGATGCTTAGGTATTGTTGGATCAGTCTTTGGTATTTGGACTAATTCTTTGATACAGAAAGAAAACAAAATGCTGTAATTCAATACTTTATCATTTATTCAATTTTTTAATCCTTAAAAAATAGTTAAATAACTAGAAATATAGTTGCGTAACTAGAAATATAGTTGTACGTTTGATTTCAAATTAAACAACTATGCAAAAGTTAACGAATAAAGAAGAAGAAATCATGCAGATTTTATGGAAGCTTAAAAAAGCTTTTGTCAAAGAAGTCATGGCAGAAATCACCGAAGAACAACCACACTATAACACGCTTTCAACCATTATCAGAAACCTGGAAGACAAGGGTTTTGTTTCTCACAATGCATTTGGAAACACACATCAATACTTTCCAAAAGTTAAAATGGAAGATTACAGAAAGCGATTTATGAATACAGCTATTGACACCTATTTCAATAGTTCGTATAAAAATATGGTATCCTTTTTTGCGGAAGAAGAAAAGATTTCTGCTGAAGAATTAAGAGAAATTTTATCTATTATAGAAAACAAGAAATAATATGGAATCAGTATTCATTTATCTTTTAAAGTCTAGCGTTTTGATTGCTTTATTCTACTTGGCGTATCATTTTTTGGTGCGAAAAGAAACATTCTTCAACAGCAACCGTTGGTTTCTGTTGAGTGGTTTATTTACTTCACTCCTATTGCCATTGTTCTTTATTAAGAAAATTATACTGATTGAAAGACCTAAAATTTCGACTGAAGATCTGATTACCTATTCACGGCAATCAGTCTTACCCATACAAGATGTTCCTGTTGTTGAAGCATTTGATTGGATGCAATTTATTTGGATTAGTTATGTCATCATTGCCTGCGCTCTAGTGATTAAAATTGTTTTTAATTTCACATCGCTTTATCGAATGCTTTATCAACAGCAAGTTATTAGAAAAGAGAAATTTAAACTGGTTAATTTAAATGAAAATATAGCGCCATTTTCATTCTTTAACTATATCGTTTATAACTCTAATTTGTATTCTAATGAGGAACTCCAAAGTATCTTATTACATGAAAAAATCCACAGCCAGGAAAGGCACTCATTGGATGTTTTGATTACCAAATTGTTCTGTATCGCATTTTGGTTTAACCCGTTTGTTTGGCTTTACAAAAAAGCAATCACACAAAACCTGGAATATATCGCCGACCAAAAAGCCATCGAACAACTGGAAGACAAAAAGTCTTATCAAAGAGCTTTATTAAAAGTAGTCTCTCATCAAAGCTGCTTATCAATAACCAACAATTTTTATCAATCATTAATCAAAAAACGAATCGTTATGCTAAACAAAAATCAGTCCCACAAAAGAAATTCATTAAAATATGCCCTTATCATTCCGGCATTAATTGGCTTTATCTTATTATTTCAAATAAAAGTCATTGCCCAGGAAAAAGAAGAGCAAACCTTCACCAGAAGAGTTCAGTCTGGCAATGAAGTTCATGTCGTTGTAGATAAAAACACAACTGACGCAGAAATGAAAAATGATGCTGCTGAATTAAAAAAACACTACGGAATTACATTGAAATATTCAAAAGTAAAAAGAAACGGTGCCAGCGAAATCACTGGAATAAAAGTAGAATATAAAGACAAAGAAGGTAATAAAGGTGTATCACAAGTTGACGGAAGAGAACCTATAAAACCCATTAAGTTTTATAAGTATGATAATAATATCGGCTTTGGAAGTCCGAGACAAGTGAGAGTATTTACTAACAATGGAAGTGGCAGAAATGAAGAAAGAGTTATTGAATTAGCGACTGAAGATAGTATAAATGATGCTGCGGGTAAGTTTGCTTTCGATTTCGATTTTGACAATTTCGAAGCTCCTGAATCGCCAGAAGCACCTGAGGCTCCAGAAGCACCCGAATCTCCGGAAGCATTGGCTTGGAATGATAATACTAATTCAAATGTAATAATCAAAAGACTGGGAGATAAAAAACCTATGGTTATTATCAATGGAAAAGTACTATCTGACGATAAAGAAATTAAAGAAGCATTAGAGAAATATGAAGGCAAAGGTGGCGTTTCCATTTCATCGTCATCTGATGGCGAGGGAAATCAAATTTTTATTAATGGTAAAGATATGATGAAAATCAGAACTGAAGCTATGGAAAATGCCAGAGTTCAAATGAAAAGAATGCGACCGTTAATGAAAAAAGATATGTTAAGAGCTAAAGAAGAAATGGAACGCGCTAAACCTGAAATGGAACGAGCCAGACGCGAAATGGATGCTTCCAAACCAGAAATGGAAAAAGCAAAAGCTGAAATGTTACAAGCCAAAGAAGAAATGCTAAAAGCCAGAGCCGAAATGGATGCCGCCAAAGCCGAATTTGAGAAAGCCAAAGCAGAACTTAAGAACCAGAAAAAATAAATTATAAAAAAGCTAATCGTAATTGACTTGCTTTTTTAATTTTGTACAAAACACCAACTATGTATAAAGTGCTTGCCAAACTAAATAAACTCTTACTGCCTAGTTTTACGAAACAGCAATTGGATTTAAGCAAAGCCAAAAAATGGCAAATGGCTATCATTGGTTGGCGTTATTATGTCACAACTCGTGCTTTAAAAATTACAAAATAAATTCCCTAATTCATTTGTGAATTTAATAGTATTGCCTATATTTGCACCCACAAAAAAGGCCTTGTGGCGCAACTGAATAGCGCACTTGATTACGGCTCAAGAGGTTACTGGTTTGAATCCAGTCAAGGTCACGGATGAATAGAACAATAAAGGAAAACGCCAAGCTTGCTTGAGCGTTTTTTTGTTTGTTTTATTCTCAAAGCGGAGCTTAGTCGAATGTTGTTTAGCAAAATCCAGTTTGTCAAAAGCTCAACTTTGGGAATATTACAGCAATGTTTTAGAGTTACTGTTATTTTTTTGCAGGAGCTTTTTTAGGAGCGCTTGTTGTTTTCGCAACTTTTTTAGCAGAATCTGAACTGGCAGCAGTAGATTTTACCGTTTTTTTGGCAGTTGCAGATTTTGCAGTCTTAGTAGTAGCTGCTGATGTTTTTGATGTTGCGGTAGTTTTTGCATTAGCGGTAGTCGCCTTTGCAGTTTTGGCTTTTGCTGTGCCGTTTGTTTTCGGAGTGGCCTTAGCTTTAGGTGTTTTTGCAGTAGAAGTTTTTGTTGTTTTCTTTGTTGCTTCTTCTGTTGGCTCGTCTCCAAAACCTAAAAAATTTTCGATACTTTTAATTAAGTCCATGATGATAGTTTTTAAATTATTATTGATTTGTTATTCAATGTCCATACAAAGTTGAAACTATTAATACGTTTTCGTTTTATACATTTTTATAGATATCTTATATAATTATTATAAATGCATTAACGATAAGATTTTCAAACATCTGGTTCTCATTCCTGACAATTAAAATTATATAACGAAGAGAAAAAATTATATAACAAATCAGTTAGAATATTGATGCAATTTTGTAAAGCACCTACTTTATTAATTTAAAATATAATAGAAATGAACTCAAATCAAAAAGGTAATCAATTTGGACAAGGTTCTGAAATTGATAGTAGAAAAAAATCTGATACGGAAAAAAACATGAATACTGCTTCAGGAAATCCAGAGGCAAACGATGACGATTTTTTAAGCGGTGACAACAAAAGCAAAACTTATCCAAACAATCAAAATAATCCAAACGAAGGATATAACAAACAAATGGCACCTGGTGGTAGAAATCCTAACATTGGTGGCAACGAAAATGAATATGAAGATTCTCTTGATGAAGAAGACCGTAATAATTATAGAACGCCGGAAGATGATGATGACTTCATAAACAACGAGAACGACGTCTATGATTCTGAAGAAGAAGAAGAAAAAGAAGAAGAAAACTATAATGAGACCAGATACAGCAGTCCATCACGTAATGGCTCACATAGAAATCATTAATAATAAAATGAATATTAACTTAACAATATAATCAGGATTTGCTGCAGAGGGCTTCAGTTGTACAAGTATCCGTGAAAAGAATTGCACAATAAAAGAACAACTACAGATGATACTCTTTAGAGAGAGATTTAAATAGTTTTCCGAAGCAATAACAGTCAGCAATTATCAATACCACATGTGATATTTTTTCCTGATTACAGTGCTTTTGCACAGAAAAACAGTGTAATTAATTTTACACTGTTTTTTTATTATCCTTATCTTTATCTTCAAAACTAAAGTCGCGCAATTGCGGCGCTTTGAAAAAAGTAAAGACAACAACACCCAAAGTCAGGCAGCCACCAACGACAACCGCACGTACAGTTCCAAGCCAATTGGCCATCACACCGCTTTCAAAATCTCCAAGTTCATTAGACGAACTCACAAACATCGTATTCACTGCAGAAACTCTTCCGCGCATATCATCCGGAGTTACCAGTTGCAAAATAGTACTTCTGATTACAACGCTAACGGCATCAAACATTCCTGAAAGCAACAGCATTGAAAACGAAAGATAAAAATTCTTTGAAATACCAAAGACAATAATCGATAGCGCAAATCCTGTTACGCAGACAAATAGTTTTCTGCCCGGATAAGTTTTCAAAGGCAAAAATGCCAAAAGTCCTAACGTAATCAAGGCTCCCATTCCTGGCGCCGCACGAAGAATTCCGAATCCCATTTCGTTTACATGCAAAATTTCCTTTTGATAAACGGGCAATAAGGCAACCGCACCGCCAAACAATACCGAAAACATATCCAAAGATAATGCTCCTAAAAGCGCCGGAGTTTTTACAACAAACCGCAATCCATCAGCAACACTTTCCAAAATTGGTTCTTTTACCTTTTTTAATATCGGTTTAACCGTAATAGATAAAATCGGAAAAAATAATAATAACTGGATTCCTAATACACCGAAAAGTCCGGTCGGAATTCCAAACCACGCGATTCCGAAACCTGCTACTAATGGTCCGAGCACTGCTCCCATTTGCCACGACATACTACTCCAACTCGTCGCGTTGGCATAATGTTCTCTCGGGACAACCAATCCAAACAATGAAAACATAGACGGACTAAAAAAGGAACGCAGGATTCCGCCAAGAAAAACAAAGAAATAAATCAGACAGACAATCGTTGTTACCGAGAGATTTTGATGTGTTACAGGCAAGGCCAAAAATCCCAAACAAACAGCGATGATTAAATAACCGGCTAAACAAGTCACAATCATTTTTCTTTTCTCGCTTTGATCTACAAAATGGCCAGCAAATAAAGAACAGCCAATAGCGGGAATAACTTCAGCAAGACCAACAAAACCAAGAGAAAGCTTGTCATTCGTAATATGATAAACCCAGTAATATAAAATGGTGGACTGCATATTCAGGGCAAATATCAATCCGAAACGTGTAGTCAGAAAAGCTTGGAATTCTTTTATTTTGAGTGACGGATTTTTATAGAAAAACCCAGAGATTTTAGTCTTTTCCTGATTCATATTTACTTAAAATAGCAACGTAAATTTAGCCTTTTGTCACTAAATAAAAAAAGCTTTTGAATGTTTATAGCAATATTAACATAAGGCAAAATAATACATCCAAAAAAACTCTTAGTTTTACGCTTTAAAATTTTATTATGTCATCCGATTACTTACTTGACCAGGAATTCAAAGATGTCAACTTTGAAGAAACAGATATCAAATACAAAGAGTTTGAAAACTGCACTTTTTACAACTGCGACTTCACACAGTGCACTTTCCAAAGCGTTTATTTTGTGGATTGCAATTTCTTTGACTGCAATTTCAACGACACCAAAATCAATTATGTTTCGTTACGTGGCGTGCAGTTTACCAAATGTAATTTCACAAACGTAAACTTTGCAATGACTGACCAGTTGATTTATGAGTTTAATTTTAAAGACTGCTTGTTGGATTATGCCAAATTTTATGCGTTGAAATTAAAGAAAATGCAGTTCATCAATTGCAGCATGATTTCGGTAGATTTTATGAATAGCGATTTGACCGAAGCTGTTTTTGATAATTGTAACTTGCGAAGAGCTGTTTTTATAGATGCTATTGCAAATAAAGCCGACTTTTATACGAGCTATGATTACACAATCGATCCTGAAAAAAACAAACTAAAGAAAGCTGTGTTCTCAACCGATGGTTTGAAAGGCCTTTTGGAAAAGTATGATTTGGTTATAAAGTAATTACTTCGTAAACACTCTGTTTTCCTGCTCAATTACTCTGATAAAAGTAGTTCGTTTGGTCAGTTCTTTTAGTTTCGCTGCACCAACATAAGTACACGTACTTCGAATTCCACCAAGAATATCGTGCAGTGTTCCAATTACATCACCTTTGAATGGCATCTGGACTGTCTTTCCTTCACTGGCACGATATTCAGCTACGCCACCAACGTGTTTTTTCATGGCTGTTTCCGAACTCATTCCGTAGAATTGCTTGAACTTTTCACCATTGATTTCTAATGTTTTTCCGCCACTTTCGGTATGGCCGGCAAGCATTCCGCCCAGCATCACAAAATCAGAACCGGCACCAAATGCTTTGGCAACATCACCCGGAGTTGAGCAGCCACCATCGCTGATAATATGTCCACCAAGTCCGTGAGCAGCATCGGCACACTCAATAATCGCGGAAAGCTGTGGATAACCAACACCTGTTTTAATTCTGGTTGTACAAACAGAACCCGGGCCAATTCCCACTTTTACAATATCGGCACCTTCCAAAAGCAATTCTTCCACCATTTCACCAGTAACGACATTACCGGCAATAATTACTTTATTTGGATATTGTTTTCGCGCCTGACGCAAAAATTCAACAAAATGCTCTGAATAACCATTGGCAACGTCAATGCAAATAAATTTTAGCTGAGGATTGTGCTCGAATATTTCGGCTATTTTCTTGAAGTCATTCTTTCCGGTTCCGGTGCTGACAGCGATATAATCACAAATATCACCAGGAGCAGATTTGACAAAATCATTCCATTGCTGAACAGTGTAATGTTTGTGAATTGCAGTAAATAGTTTTTCTTTGGCTAAAGCCAATGCCATTTCAAAAGTACCAACAGTATCCATATTGGCAGCCATAATTGGAACTCCTGTCCAGGTGACAGTACTGTGCAAAAATTTAAATTCACGTTCCAGACTAACCTGTGCCCTACTGTTTAAAGTTGAACGTTTTGGACGTATCATTACATCTTTAAATCCCAATTTTATGTCGGTTTCAATTCTCATTTGTCTAAAATTCAATTATCTCAAATATAGAATTTAGATATGCAAATAGCAGTTTTTTTTCAAAAAAGTAATCAGTAATTTATCAACAGTGTTTTGCTTATTTTAACCGTGGATAGTTTCTTTATTTCCATAATTAGCAATGATTTGAGCTTCGAATGCAATCCATTCGCGCCAGCGTTTTTCAACATCAATGCCTTTGCCATATTTTCGTGCATAGGTTATAAAAGTTGTGTAATGCCCGGCTTCGCTTTTCATCAATTCTCTGTAGAATCTTGACAATTCTTCATCCTGAATATTCTCTGAAAGCACTTTAAAACGCTCACAGCTTCTTGCTTCAATCATTGCGGAAAAAAGCAATCGTTCCACCAAAGCAGAGACACGGCTTCCCGTATTGCTTCGTTTCATGTATTGCGCCAATTCGTTTACATAATCATCTTTTCGTTCGCGACCCAATTTCAGTCCACGCTTTTTAATCATATCATGAACCTGCTCAAAATGGTCTAATTCTTCTTTGGCCAAAGCCAATAAATCGGTAACCAAATCTTCGTGTTCCGAATTATTGGTAATAATGGTTATAGCATTTGTAGCTGCTTTTTGTTCGCACCACGCATGATCTGTTAGAATTTCTTCTATGTTTTTCTCAACAATATTTACCCATCTTGGATCGGTAGGCAATTCTAAACGTAATACTCCCATTTTATTCTTTATTAAAAAAACCTTCAAAAGCAGCTTCTGAAGGTTTTGAGTAATTTTATTTTATTGAATTAATAAACAAAGATGGCTCTTTCGCTCATCATGTCGTTTACTTCGTCTGCGATTTCTTCCAGCATTTCATCATTTGTTGAGTTTGAAAGAACTCTGTCAATTAAGTCAACAATCGTTTCCATATCGTTTTCCATCAAACCACGCGTAGTAATTGCCGGTGTTCCAACACGAATACCCGAAGTTACGAATGGTGATTTATCATCAAATGGAACCATGTTTTTATTTACTGTGATTTCGGCTTTGCCTAATGCAATTTCAGCATCTTTACCAGAAATTCCTTTGTTGCGCAAATCAATCAACATCATATGATTGTCTGTTCCGCCAGAAATTAAATGATACCCTCTTTTAACGAAACTTTCTGCCATTGCTTTAGCATTTTTTTGCACCTGCATTGCATACGTGAAAAACTCATCTGATAAAGCTTCTCCGAATGCAACAGCTTTCGCCGCAATAATATGTTCTAATGGGCCACCTTGATTTCCCGGAAAAACTGACATGTCTAAAACGTGTGACATCATTCTGATTTCGCCTTTTGGCGTTTTCAATCCCCATGGGTTTTCGAAATCTTTCCCCATCATAATGATTCCACCTCTTGGTCCACGTAATGTTTTGTGTGTTGTAGTTGTTACGATATGGCAATGCGGAATTGGATCATTCATCAAACCTTTGGCAATTAATCCTGCAGGATGAGAAATATCGGCTAACAAAAGTGCGCCAACGCTGTCTGCAATTTCACGGAAACGTTTAAAATCCATATCGCGTGAATACGCAGAAGCTCCGGCGATAATCATTTTTGGCATTTCTCTTGTCGCTACTTCCTGAATTTTATCATAATCCAAAACCCCTGTTTCCTGGTCTACGCCATAAAAAACCGGAGAATATAATTTTCCTGAAAAGTTAACTGGAGAACCGTGCGTTAAATGTCCACCATGCGATAAATCAAATCCAAGAATTTTATCGCCAGGTTTCAAACAAGCTGCATAAACAGCAGTATTTGCCTGCGAACCTGAATGTGGTTGTACATTTACATAATCAGCTCCAAAAAGTTCTTTGGCTCTGTCAATAGCGATTTGTTCAATCACATCTACCACTTCGCATCCACCATAATATCTTCTGCCTGGATATCCTTCAGCATATTTATTAGTAAGCACTGAACCTGCGGCTTCCATCACTTGGTCGCTTACAAAGTTCTCTGATGCAATTAGTTCAATTCCGTGAATTTGTCTGTCTTGTTCCTCAAGGATAAGGTCAAAAATTTGTTTGTCGCGTTGCATTTGAAATTATTTCGATTAATTGTGCTCAAAATTACAAAAATGGTTTGGTAAATTAATAG
>NZ_JBDSMB010000146.1:0-22429 GCF_039916025.1 Flavobacterium sp. | reverse complement strand
CTTCAAAGTCAAGCCATTTTTGTTTGTTTTGTTTTATGAATGCTACTTCCCTCATGGAGGCTAAAATAGGAATTATGATACAACTATCAATAAATACTACGCAAAATGTTATTATTAATTTTTCCGCCGCTTCTGTTGGCGAAAGAATTGGAGCGTATTTCATTGATTTACTGGTTAAAATAGCGTATTGCATAATTATATTTTATGTTTTTTTCTACTCGTTTGGTCTCAATTCTATTATCCAGGGAATGGATCCATGGTCAATGATGGCGATTTACATGATTTTTGCCTTGCCGGTAGTATTTTATTCTTTAATTCAGGAATTGCTGCTCGAAGGCCAGACTTTTGGAAAGAAACTGGTAAAAATAAAAGTGGTGAAAATAGATGGCTACCAGGCATCGTTTGGCGACTACTTAATTCGCTGGCTTTTCAGGCTTATTGATATCACAATTGGAAGTGGCATCATTGGTTTGATTACTATGGTTGTTAATAATAAAACGCAACGGTTAGGAGATATTTCTGCCGGAACGGCTGTTATCACATTAAAAAACAAGATTAATATCAGTCATACGATTTTAGAAGATATTGGGGAAGAATACAAGCCTAAATATCCATTGGTTATTAAACTTTCTGATAATGACGCCCGAATTATAAAGGAAACTTTCCAGGCTGCAGTAAAGAAATCAGATTCAGAAATTCTAAACAGGCTTACCAGCAAAATTGAACAGGTAACCGGAATTAAAAATGATTTGGACAGCAAAAAAGAATTTATTCAAACCATTTTGAAAGACTACAATTATTACACACAGAATATGTAATTAATGATTCAGATATAAAAATCCCTGCAAAGGCTGCGGATAATCTATATCATTTAAAAAAAGTAAATAAAAATAAGTGCCATCAGGTGCATTTTTATTTCCAACACCATCTTTGACATAACCATCCCAATCTTGGGTGTTTTGGTTTCCTGTCCAAAGCAATCTTCCCCAACGGCTGTAAACTTCCAGTTTGAAATTCAGGAAAATATCGCGCAGGCCGCCAATAAAAAAAGTCTCATTATAGTTGTCGTTATTTACGGAAACATAATTGTAAACTGTTGGTGGGCAATTTCTTGTTGTCAGTAAAAAAGAAGTAATGCTAAAGCAATGTTCATTAACAACACGAATAAAAATTTCTTTTGGTGTAGGCATTGCCTGGTAACTTGTAATATTTAAGATTGGATTTACATCATTTGTGGCATCATCAAGAGTTTCATAAAAACGAACTGTGTCTTCAGGATTTGTTCTGACCAAATCTTCATAGGAAGAAAAGTCAAAAGTGCCACGGGTGAAACCTTCGTTACAAGCCACTAAATTTTCTAAAGTATTGAAAGTTGGTGAAATCCAAAGCGAATCGTTTGTGACAGCAGTATTATTATTTTCGATTAATTCGGTTACGATTCCAGTTCCGTCTCCAATATCGTCAACCACAAATTTCATCCCGAAATCCAATGTGATTGTGGCAGGCAAAACAATGGTAATTTGACCAGTAATTGAGCCTCCGATAGGAATTTCAACAGGTGTTGTAAAGGTTTGAATTAGTTGCCCATCAACATAAACTGAAACTGGAGTCGCTGCCGGCAATGGATTAGTCGAATTCAAATTTGAAACGGTATAATTTACCACGATTGTTTTCGAATCACATTGCTTTTCAATGGAATCAATAGAAACCGTTGCGTCTGGCAATTGACTGTTCAGTTTGGTGACAACCGTATTGATCATAACAAAATCCTGAAAAGATGTAAGTGAAATTTCGGCACTTGTATCGCCGATAGCAATATTATTCTGAATATCATAAATATCCAAATCCATATTGTACAATTCTGAACTCCCAGTTATAGAATTTGTCCCATTAAAAACATTATCCGGAGGATTCAAAGCATTGCTTAACAATGTCCCATTCATTCTGAATTCTTCTGTTGCTAAACCGGAATCGCCTTCCCAGGCAACAAAACCGACTTTGGAATTTAGATCGTCAATAACATTTAAACTGCTCAAAGTAATGGTCAAATCATCAGGAACACCTTGTAAACCATCATAAACGTTGACCTGATTCAACGGTAATGCATCGTTTTTATAAATAATTACAATTGCCCAGCCTGCAAAATTGGTTTTTCGTTGAAAATGTAAATCTTCAAATGGCGAAATATCTAAATTGGAGAGCGTATAATCGCCATTTCCTGTCGCCTGAATAAGAGATGTAATATCTTTAAATGCACTAAAATAAGTAAAAGTGATATCGTCAAAGACTCTAAAAAGTGAAAAGGTTCTATCCGGAGTTATCACATCTGAATTCAAATTGACTTCAAAATCGCCATCACCACTTCCGGCCCAATAGAGATAAGCCTTTTCGATAACATCTGATGGATTTAAAGAAAGTGTTGCTGTAGAAGAAGTAGAAGTCACAAAATCAAAACTAGTGTTGTTTTCCGCAGTATTCATAGTATTACCTATGAAAGTAAAATCATAACGACCATTAAACTGGTTATACAATGAAACGTCTTGTCCATTAGTTTTAAAAATGAAACCAATAAGAACAATAAAAAGGAAAAAATGTCGTTTTAATCTCAAAGCAAAATGGTTAAAGAGCTAAAATTAAGCAATTATTCTTGAAAATTGAATTTTTGATAAGAACGACTTTTTAAAAATAAATGTTTAATTTTCCAATGTCTAAAAACTACATGTGAAAAACTATACTATCAGGCGCTATTCTTCAGAAGATTTTGCAGTTTGGAATGCTTTTATCAGCACTGCCAAAAATGCGACATTTCTTTTTCACCGTGATTTTATGGAATACCATTCCGATAGGTTTCAGGATTTTTCTTTGCTGGTTTTTGACGAAGATAAACTGATTTCAATACTTCCTGCGAATAGAGTAGAGGATACTCTTTTTTCTCATCAAGGCCTGACTTATGGAGGTTTTGTTTTTGACAATAAAATCAAATTAGGAGAAGCAATTTCGGCAACGAAAGCTGTTTTAGAGTTTTTACATGAAAATGAAATTGCGACTTTTCAACTGAAATTAATTCCGTCAATTTACAACACTTTTTTCTCTGAAGAAATTGAATATGCAATGTTTTTGGCTAACGCTAAATTGACACGCAGAGATGCGCTGTCGGTGATTGATTTGACAAAGCCTTTTGATATAGCAAAAACCAGGAAAGAAAGTATCCGTCGCGGCGAAAAGAACAATTTAGTGATTAAGGAAGAGCTGAAATTTGAACTGTTTTGGAATGAAATACTAATTTCGAATTTGGATAAAAGACACAAAGCAAAGCCCGTTCACACAGTTGAAGAAATCAAAAAACTGCAACAAAAATTCCCAATGAACATTCGTCATTTTAATGTTTATTCCGAAACTAAAATTGTTGCCGGAACTACGGTTTTTATAAATGATAAAGTGGCGCATCCACAATATATTTCAGGTAACGACCAAAGAAGCGAATTGGGAAGTCTGGATTTTCTCTATAACCATTTGATAGCAGAAGTTTTTAAGGATAAAAATTTCTTTGATTTTGGAATCTCGCATGAAGAAAACGGCACAAAAATAAACGAAGGATTATTGTTTTGGAAAGAAAGTTTCGGGGCAAAAACAACCGTTCAGAATTACTATGAAGTCAAAACTTCTGATTACCATCTTTTAGAAAACGTTATGTTATGATTAAATTCCTCGACTTACAAAAAATCAATCAGCAATATCAGGAAGAATTTCAGCAAAAATTGAAATTAGTTTTAGATAAAGGCTGGTTTATTTTGGGTGATGAAGTCAAAACATTTGAAAATAATTTTGCTGATTATTGCGACGCAAAACATTGTATCGGAGTTGCAAATGGTTTAGACGCATTAGTGCTTATTTTTAAAGGCTACATTCAATTAGGATTGCTCAAAAAAGGCGACGAAATCATCGTTCCGGCAAATACATATATAGCCAGTATTTTAGCAATTCTTCAGGCAGATTTAGTTCCTGTTTTAGTAGAACCTGATTTGGAAACGTATAACATCGATCCGGATTTAATAGAAGCAAAGATTTCCAGTAAAACCAAAGGAATATTGGTGGTTCATTTGTACGGACAATTAGCCAATATGAATAAAATAATTGAGATTGGATACAAATACAATTTGTTGATGATTGAAGATGCGGCTCAATCGCATGGTTTAAAATTCAAAGGAAGCCACACAAGAGGTTTTAGTTTTTATCCGAGTAAAAATTTTGGAGCTTTGGGTGATGCCGGAGCAATTACAACCAATGATGATGCTCTGGCTAAAGTACTTTTCGCATTGCGGAATTATGGCTCTGAAGAAAAATATCATAACGAATTCATTGGCATTAATTCGCGTTTAGACGAATTGCAGGCGGCTTTTTTGAATGTAAAACTACCGCATTTACACAGTGAAAATGGCATTCGTAGAAGCATTGCTAAACGATATCTGTCTGAAATCAAAAACGTTAGAATAAAACTTCCAAGCTGGGATTTGTCAGACAATCATGTGTTTCATTTATTCGTTGTCAGAACTGCTGATAGAGAAGCACTTCAGGCGTATTTGAAGCAAAATAATATAGAAACAGTAATTCATTATCCAATTCCGCCACACAAACAAAAAGCTTTTGCTAATTGGAATTCGCTTTCGTTTCCAATAACCGAAAAAATCCATAAAGAAGTATTAAGTTTGCCAATGAGTCCAGTAATGACAATGGATGAAGTCGATTATGTAATTAAGATTTTAAATCAATATTAATGGGAATTTTTACTAAAATAACGTATTTCTTATTTGTGACATTGAGAATCTGGAAGTATCAATTGCTTTCGGATTGCAAGCGCATAACAGGAAAACCAAACTTATACATGCCGCTTTTGTTAAACGGAAGAGGAAAAATTAAGTTTGGAAGCAATTTTCAAAATGGCGTTAGTGCCGCACATTATAACTACTCAAGCTATAATTATATTCTGTCAATGTATGATGAAAGTGAAGTGAATTTTGGCAATAACGTTGTAATGGCAAATGGCGCAAGTGTTCAGGCGGTTTCCAAAATAAATATTGGAAATGATGTGATGATTGGTATAAATTGTATGCTGGTTGATACCGATGGACACGATCTTCATCCCGAAAAAAGAATGACCGGCGAAATCAAATCAGCGCCGATTACTATTGGGAATAATGTTATTATTTATTATAATTCTGTTGTTTTTAAAGGCGTAACCATTGGTGATAATTCTGTGATTGGAGCTTGTTCAGTTGTTACCAAAGACATTCCGCCTAACGTTTTTGCAGCAGGAAGTCCGGCGAAAGTAATTCGAAATTTATAGCTTGAAAATACTCAAACAAAATACACTGCTAAAGGTTTTGTCACTGAATTCTATTTCGGTTGCGGTGAGTTTTGTTTTGGGCATTTTTTCTTCTAAAATCATTTCCGTTTTTCTGGGGACATCAGGTATGGCATTGATGGGAAGTTTCAGGAACTTTGCGTTAATGATAAAATCCGTTGCAATGCTTGGTATCAGCAATTCTATCGTCAAGTTATTTGTCGAAAACAAAGAAGATAAAAAGGAGCTTTCTGTTATTTATTCCACTTTTTTTTGGATATTTCTAATCATTTCCGGTGCATTAGCAGTGCTGATTTTTGTACTGGCCGCGCCTATTTCTGAATTTTTATTTTATACCCATGCCTATGAAAATCCGGTAAGATATTTTGGCTTACTGCTTCCATTTATGGTTATAAATACCTTTTGGCTCGCCATTTATAACGGTCTGGAGAAATACAAAAGCATCGTTATCATTCAAATAATCTCAAATGTTCTGATTTTCGGAATTACCGCTTTATTGATATGGAAACGAAATATTTCCGGCGGACTTTTCTCAATTGCAATAGGGGAACTTTTAATGGTCCTGGTTACTTTTTTATTTGTTAGAAGGGACAGCGATTATTTCAAGTTTGATCTGCATAAGGTAATGAATAAAAAGTATGTAAAAGTCATCAAAAAATTCTCTGGAATGGCTTTGTTAAGTGCTGTTATTGTTCCGATAACACTGCTTTTTATTCGAAATGAAATCGTTAAAAATTATTCTATCCATGAAGCCGGAATCTGGGATGCTGTGAATAGATTGTCGAGCTTTTATATGATGTTTTTTAGTTCGGGATTATCATTGTATTATATGCCGAAACTGGCGTCAATCCATACCGAAAAGGAATTCAAAAAGGAACTGAAATCTTATTTTAAAATCTTTGTTCCTTTGTTTTTGTTGATGCTAATCGTAATTTATTTTGCCAAAAGCCTTATTCTTAAAATAGCTTTTACAGAAGAATTTTCGAGTATCAATGAATTATTAATTTGGCAGCTGGCTGGCGATTTCATCAAGATAATCACGTTGGCTTTTGGTTTCCAGATTGTAGTCAAAACAATGATGAAGCGTTATTTTATCGGAGAAATAGCATTTAATATTTCTTATTTTCTGCTTTCGTTCTATCTGATGAAGAAGTTTGCTGTGGAAGGAATTTTACAAGCTTATTTTTATGCTAATCTTATTTGTCTGGTATTGGTTTTATATATGTTCAGAAAACTGTTTGTCAAACGTTAGTTTTGTTCCAAACTTCAGCAAATTTCTCTGCAATTTTTACATAATCATGTTCCTTTTCTATAAAAGCCCGGGCGCGTTTTCCAATCGCTTTTATTGCATCCGGATTTTCAATTAAAAAGGATAATTCGCTTACCAAATAATCCACATCAGGTAAGCCATTTATGGCTACTTTTTCAGTCAAATTATAGTGCTTTTCAAAGACATCACTCGCATTGGTAACAACTGCTTTTCCCTTTGCCATGGCTTCTAATCCATTGCTGCCCTGGTCGTGGCCATATAACTGATCCAAAACAATATGCGCCAGATTGTAGCGGTTGATATAATCATTATAAGGAACATTTTCTGTGACATAAACATCAACCTTGTCGTTGTATTTTTCCTTTATTTTTTGAAGTGCTTTTTCAAAAAAATCATTTCCTTTTTTGAAATAACTTTCCCTGTTGATGCCGTGGAAAATCACAATTCTCTCGTCGATTGCTAATTCCTTTTTTGGGAATTTATCAACGTTCATCGGACTTGGAATCAATCCCAAATACTTCGGATGATTTTGCAGCGGAATGTGATAATCCACATCGGTTGCAATTACACCATGGATATTTTTATAGATATAATGATGTAATTTTTCAAAAGGTTTGGTTCTGAATTTTAAAACATTCGAAAAGTCTTTATCAGCAATTTTTCCGGCTAAATAAGGCTGCACAACCGATGGGTTTTTCGAATGTTCAAAGTTGTAGTTTACATACGGATAATCATCGCCAGCCGAAAGCAAAAACGCTTTTTTGTTGTGTTTGAAAATGTATTCCAAAATCTTTTTCTCATTGTTATAATCACAAAAAAAACTATTTTCATTAATCAACTGAACAACATCGAAATCTTTAAAATGTTCTCTTTTTTTCCAGAATTGACGATAGGTTAGGTAAGAAGAAATATCAAAACCGGTAACAACCAAAAGCGCCAGTTTAATTTTTTTCCTCAATCCGAAATCCCATTTTTTCTCCAAAGGAAAATCAACCGAAAAATCTTTGAAACCATCTTTAAAACCCAAAATGGTCACATCATTTCCTAGCTTTTGCAAACCTTCTTTTAAGGAATTGTGCAATCTGCTGTATTCTCCAATGAGTAAAATCTTCATTTCTTACTATATTTGATGCAATATAAGTAAGAAATGAAAAACAACAACAAAATTGCCATAGTTTCCGCTTCACTTGGTGTCGGCGGTGCTGAGCGTTTTGCAGGTTTGTTGAGTTTTATGCTGCACGACTTGGGTTATGAAGTCCATCACATCATTATTTTAGATTATGTTGATTACGATTTAAAAGGAAAGTTAGTCAACTTAGGAAAATTATTTGCTGATGAAAAAGGTGTTTTCAGAGCTGTAAAAAAAGGAAAATACATTGCTAAATATCTTGCTGAAAATGATATTCAAATGGTGATTGATAATCGTTCCAGACCAACAATAGCAAGAGAATTATTCACAAAATGGATTTATGGAAATCGGAAAGTTTATTATTTCTTTCATAGTTCCAACCTTGAAATGTATTTGACGAATTCTGTTTTTTGGGCAAAATATATTTTTGGAAAAGCAACTAAATTGGTTTGTGTTTCAAACGAAATTGAAAAGCAACTAAAAGACAAATACCAATTCACCAATACAAAAACCATCTATAATCCGATTGTTTTTTACGAAAGTGTTGCTGAAAAACCAGAAGCTATTCCTGAAGAATATATTTTATTTTTTGGTCGCTTGGAAGAAGAAATTAAAAATTTCAGCTTGTTATTAAATTCGTTTTCCAAATCAAAAGTTTATCAAAACAGTACCAAATTGCTCATCATTGGCGATGGTTCAGGCAAGGATTTTATTTTGGATAAAATCAAAGCATTGCAATTGGAAAATCAGATTCAGGTTTTACCCTTTCAAAAAAATATCACGCCTTATATCCAACATGCAAAATGCACCATTCTGACAAGTTATTTTGAAGGATTTCCGATGTCGATAATAGAATCATTGGCAGCTGGAATTCCGGTAATTTCAGTTGATTGTGAAACCGGTCCAAAAGAAATTATCCAGAATAATGTTAATGGATTATTGGTAGAAAATCACAACGAAAATGCTTTATCCGAAGCGATAAAAACCATGATTGAAGATGAAAAGTTATATCAAACCTGTAAAAATAATGCGCAAAAAAGCGTAGAACATTTATCTTTGACAACCATTGCGCAACAATGGAAACAATTATTAGAAGCATAATGACAACAATTCACGACGCCATAACTATCGATATTACCAAAATTCACGACACGCGTGGCAATCTTTCTGTGATTGAAGGAAATGCAGTTCCATTTGAAATAAAACGCGTTTATTATTTATATGATGTTCCAAGTGGTGCCAAACGTGGTGGACATTCTCATATAAATCAACAGGAATTATTGGTGGCTTTGAGCGGCAGTTTTGATGTAATTTTGAATGATGGCAACGAACATAAAACGGTTACGCTCAACAAACCTAATGTTGGCTTGTTAATCGTTAACGGCATTTGGCGTGAGTTGCAGAACTTTTCTTCAGGTTCGGTTTGTTTGGTTTTGGCTTCTGATGTTTTTGAGGAAGAAGATTATATCCGTGATTTTGAAGATTTCAAATTATCTAAAAACGGAAGTTCCCAAACCGATATCCGTCAAAAAAACTTTCCATTTTAGCAGCATTTTTAATACAATTGAAGGCAATTGCATCAATATCCTTTTCTTACTACTGAGGTTTTTCAAATCAATTGATGCGTAAATTTCTTTAGCAGTTTTCGAATCTCCATTGAGATTACATTTTATAACCGCTGAAAACCGATTCAAATCCATATACTTTTTCAGCGCCGGATTTTTCTTTTCTTCCAAAGCATATTTCTCAAAAGTATAGGTTTCAAAAAAGTAATTTGAATTTCGCGAAACGCTTGAATTATCGTAGACATAGCGCGCCAGTATTTTGCGGATAAAAATAACTGGAAACTGTAACCCAATTCGAATCCACAATTCGGTGTCTTCTCCGTGTTTTATTTTGGTGTCGAATGTGCCGACTTTTTCAAAAATACTTTTGTGAATACAAACGCTTGATGTCCATAAAACACATTCTTTTTGGCTGGCATCAAAGAAATTCACAATTTCAAAATCTGATTTTTTTAGAATTGAATAGTGCGCAGGAAGTGTTTTGTTTTTGGTTTCGATTTCAATAGCGACTGCAAAGACTTTTTGCTCAGGAAGTTCTAAAATAAAGCGATGCATCGTTTCCAGAAAGCTGGGAAACCAAAAATCATCAGCATCGAGAAAACAAATATATTGGGTGGTTGCTTTCTCAATTCCGAAGTTTCGTGCCATAGCAACACCTTCATTTTTTTTGGAATAATACTGAATTCGGCTGTCTTTAAACTCTAAAATTCCGGCTTCGCTTTGGTCGGTTGAGCCGTCGTTAACGATGATGATTTCATAGTCAGTAAAGGTTTGAGCTAAAACACTTTTTATTGTTTTGGCAACAAAATTTTCTTTATTATAAACCGGTATGACTATTGAAAAATAAGGCATCATTTAGAATTTATTTGACAAAAATAACCCAATCGATAGACATCAAATATAAAAAGCGAAGGATTTTTAGAAAGCAAATTTTTGGTATAAAGACTTTTAAAAATCCCGAATCCAAAAGCGGCTGTTTTTACTAGATGCAATCGTTTCAGTTTGACATATATTTTAGTTAAAGCAGTATCTTCAGCATGAATTATATTTTTATCCAAAACCAGTTTTAAATTTCGCAATGAACTGTGGAATTTTTCCAGGAAAATTGCCGATTTTTCTAAATTCAGATGATATGTCGGATTTTCGATATGACCGATAGCGATTTGCTCTTTTTTTAAACCCAAAATAAAAACAATGTCTTCATAACCATAATTAAAAATTTCGTTGGCAAACGGATGCGAAAGCAGTATTTCTTTTTTTACCAAAATATTTGAAATCAATGCATAGTGAAAAGGATTGGCAAGTCTTTTAGACAAAGGGATTTCTTCCCGGCTTTTCCCGAAAATCCAACGCAGCATTTCGTCTTCTTTTGGTTTTTCATCGTAATAGATAATGCCGCCAAAAATGGCTTTCTCGCTTTGATTTTCTAAGCTTTCAATATAGGTTTTGATAAAGTTTTTGTCTTTTGGGAAAGTATCGCAATCCATCAATAAAACCCAATCATATTTTGCTTTTTGAACCAATGAATTTCTGTTTTGGCCACGACCGAGATTGGTTTGATTACGCTCAAATTGACAGTTCGAAAGCTGATTTATTTTCGAATTGATTTCGGTGTTTTCGTTTATTGGCGAAGCATCATCAGCCACAATAATTTCAAATTCAATGCTTTCCGAAACTGCCTGACGATGCAATTCTTCTACCAAAGGCAAAGTGTTGTAATTGTACGTCGGAATTAGAATTGAAATCATTTAGAAAAACAGAATTAAATAATATATTTACAAAGAAAATGTTTTTTTCATAATTTCAACCTTATGAACCGAATAGAATTAGCAACGCTGATTTTTGACCGACTTGTTTCCGAAAAGGAAAAGCTAAAGACTGAATTTCAAAATTCAGATTCGGGCATTGGCTATTTTTTTCTGGATGATTTGCTACCGAATGATATTGCACTACAAATTCACGATGCTTTTCCAAAAACGGAACAAATGGTCTTGAAGAAAAGTCTGCGCGAAGACAAGTATGTTGCGGCTCAAATGAATTTATACAATCCATTGTTGGAGGAAATAATTTATGCTTTTCAGGATAAAAGAATAGTGGAAGTCATAGGTGAAATTTGCAACATAGAAAATCCAATTCCAGATGACAATTTATACGCTGGTGGCATTTCGATGATGGGAAAAAAGCAATTTCTGAATCCGCATTTGGACAATTCGCATGACAAAGACCGTAATTTGTGGCGCGTGTTGAATTTGTTGTATTATGTCACACCAAATTGGGAAGAAACCAATGGTGGAAATCTTGAACTTTGGCCAAACGGTTTGAAAAATAAGCAAATCACTATTCATAGTAAATTCAATCGATTGGCTGTGATGGAAACGCATAATAATGCATTGCATTCTGTATCGCCAGTAACTTATAATGGTTATCGCCGTTGTGTTTCTAATTATTATTTTTCTAAGTCACCTTTAAATGATTCTGATAGATTTCATGTGACTTCTTTTCGTGGTCGCCCTGAGAATAAACTTTCTGATTTAATATTGCAATTAGACACTTTTCTGCGAATGACATTGCGAAAGATTTTCAAAAAAGGAATCAAGGAAAATCCACATGTTTATAAAAAAGAGAAACCTTGATGAAGCTTTTTCTGCAAAAATATAAATACCACATTTTTATTCTATTAATCGGAATCATTTGGATTTCGGTATTTGATTTTATAACGCAAATGAGCAGTCAGGGCGTTATGCATTCCGATTCTTATAACTACCAGGAATCGGCTAAAAATCTGTATGTTTTTCTCCACGGGCATATTTACAGACCAATATTAATGGCGGCAATTACAGGAATTCCGTATCTTTTTGGTGGTTCTGATCAAAGTGTTTTTGCATTTAGTTTTTATGTTAACTCATGCTGCTGGTTTGCTTCTTTTTTATTTTTATTTGAAATTTTAAAAGAGTTTGTTAAACCCAAAATAGCTTTCGTATTTACCATTTTTGCTGTTTTTATAATTGGAAATACGGTTCATGTTTTTCATTTGCTAACCGAAACCATTTATCAATTCTTTATTGTTTTGGCAGTTTATCTGTTGATGAAATACTATAAAACCAAAGATTTTTGGTATTTGTCTTTATCGTTGTCTTTGCTTTTGTCGAGTATGCTGATAAAGCCAGGTTCTAAGTTTTTAGCCATTGTTATTACGTTATATTTTATCAAAGAAATTATAAGAAATTATAAATCTAAAAGCATTATTTTCATTTATGGAAGTCTTTTGTTGATTGGGATTCAGTGTGTCGGAATGAAGTATCAGTTTGGAAATTTCACTATAACGTACATTGATTCGGTTACTTATTATGCCTATGTTGGAAGCAAAGCTGTGTGTATAAAAGACAGCAAAGAATACAGTCAAAAAGGCAATCCACGTGCGGATTATTTGTTTAGTCAGGAAGCCATTGATCAAAAAAGAATTGCCGGCGAAGATTTTAAAAATCAATTGCAGTTCAATACTTTGAATTTGGTTAAAGCTTACTTTTCAGATGTAAAAGAAAACACCGTAAGCGGCAACAGTTGTTTGGATGAAATCAAAGATTTTAAAAACAGAAGCTACTTTAATTTTTGGAAAAAACTGCTTTTTGATGTTAGCAAATGGCAAAATCGACTGTTTACTTCATTAGGTTTTGTGTTGGCTGTTTTCTATTTATTAAAAGGATATAGAAATCCAAATCTACTGACGATTATCAGTTTCTTTATACTGTATATTATAGTATTGTCCGGAATTTCATGTGGGCAGGGCGACAGATTTCACCTAGTGACTTTTCCTTTTATGATAGTGCTTTTGGCAAAATGTTTATCAGAGACAAAACGTTTTAAACCGTTTTTTGCACCACTTCAAAAATAGTGCTGTCTTCGCATTTCAATGTCTTGGCCGGGAATTTCATAATCACAGCATAATCATGGGTTGCCATGATAACTGTTTTTCCGTTGTCATTGATTTTTTTCAAAATGCCTAAAACTTCGGCACTCGTTTGTGGGTCAAGGTTTCCGGTTGGTTCGTCAGCTAAGATTAATTCAGGATCATTCAATAAAGCTCTGGCAATCGCCACTCTTTGTTGTTCTCCACCCGAAAGTTGATGTGGCATTTTGTTCGAAATACTTCTTAATCCAACACGATCCAAGACTTCATCAATTTTAACCTGCATTTCAGTTTTGTCTGTCCAGCCGGTTGCTTTTAATACAAACAGCATGTTTTCGTTTACACTTCTGTCCGGTAACAATTGAAAATCCTGAAAAACAATCCCAATTTTTCTTCTCAAAAACGGAATATCATCTTCTTTAAGATTCAGTAAATCATAACCAACAATATTGCCAGAACCAACAGTTAATTGCAAATCACCGTAAAGCGTTTTCATAAAACTACTTTTTCCAGTTCCGGTTTTACCAATGATATAAAGGAATTCACCTTCTTTCACTTCAAGATTTATTTGTGATAAAATCACTTTGTTTTCTTGATAAATCGTTACATTTTTTAGAGATAAAACAGTTTCTGACATGAGTAATTCGTTTATTGGGTAAATGTAATAAGATAACGTTTGTATTCAAAATTATTTTTAGAAAGAATATAGAACATAGAGAATAGAATATAGATTTTGAAGTTTTAGTGTCTGTCTATGCTCTATTTTCTTTTCTCTTTTCTCTTTGTGGAAAATTGTTTAAAAGAATGTTTATAATAAATCGTATGGTTTTTACGTTATAGGTATATAGAGTAATATTTTTGAATAAATTAAAATACAAACCATGCGCAACGTTTTAATGTTATTTTTTCTATTTTTTATAGCTGGTATATCCGATGTTTCGGGGCAACAATCAGCTGCTTATACCAACAAATTGTCGGAATTTGATAAAGCACTTTTATTATTTAAGGACAAACAATACCAATCAGCTCAAATCTTGTTTGACAAAGTCAAGCTCGACAATGCAGAACAGGATGTTCAGGCAGACTGCGCTTATTACATTGGTATTTGCGCTATTCATCTCAATCAGAATAATGCGGATGAACTTATTGAAAAATTCATTTCGGATTATCCAACAAGTTCAAAGCAAAACCAAGCTTACATCGAAGTAGCTCAATATTATTTTGAGCAGGGAAAGTTCCCGCAGGCAATGCAATATTTTGATAAAGTCGATGAAAGTGCATTGACTTACGAGCAATCTGAAAAATTTACTTTCCAAAAAGGTTATGCTTATTTCACGGCTGGCGACAAAAAATCAGCCGCTGATTATTTTAATAAAGTGGTTAATTCCAAAGAATATGGAACGCAGGCTAATTATTATTTAGGCTTTATGGCGTATGAAGGGAATGATTATACAAAAGCCAACAAGTACTTCCAACAAGTCGAAGGTGAAGAAAAGTATTCAGAGAAATTATCCTATTTCAAGGCAGATATGGCCTTCAAAGAAGGCAATTTTCAAAAAGCCATCGATGCGGGAAATGTAGCAATGGCAAAATCCAATGCTTCGGAAAAATCAGAACTCAACAAAATCATTGGCGAAAGCTATTTCAACTTACAACAATACGACAAAGCTTTGCCTTATCTAAAAGAATACAAAGGCAAAAAGGGCAAATGGAGCAACACCGATTTTTACCAATTGGGTTACACCTATTACATGCAAAAAGATTATGAAAATGCGATTTCACAATTCAATAAAATCATTGACGGAAAAGATTCAGTAGCGCAGAATGCTTATTATCATTTGGGTGAATGTTATTTCAAAACCGATAAAAAGCAACAAGCATTAAATGCTTTCAAAAGCGCTTCCGAAATGGATTTTGACAAAAAAATTCAGGAAGATGCCAATTTGAATTATGCAAAATTGAGTTATGAAATTGGGAACTCTTACCAAAGTGTTCCTGATGTTTTGTCTTCGTTTTTAGCTAAATATCCAAATTCGCCAGCTAAAGCAGAAATAGAAACCTTGTTGATTAACTCTTATATTACTTCCAAAAATTATAAAGCAGCTTTAGTTTTACTGGAAAAAAACAATACTCCGGAAAACAAAGTTGCTTATCAAAAAGTGTTGTTTTACAGAGGAATTGAATTATATACAGACGGTAATTATCAGGAAGCGTTGGGCATGTTCAAAAAATCAATTACCAATCAGCGAAACGAAAAAATCACTGCTCGTGCTACTTTCTGGAAAGGCGAAACAGAATATGTTTTAGATAATTTCAGCGATGCTACTTCAAGCTTCAGACAATTTGAAGATTCTGCTGAAGCCAAAAATACTCCCGAAAACAAGAACATTAATTACAATATTGCCTATGCTTACTTTAAGCAAAAAGAATACGACCAAGCTGGGAATTATTTCCAAAAATATGTTGATGGTCCAAAAGATGACAAAGTGCGTTTGACAGATGCTTATTTAAGATTAGGCGATTCAAGATTCGTTACTGCTAAATATTGGCCAGCAATGGATGCTTACAATAAAGCCATCGATATGAAAGGTATTGATGCCGATTATGCCGCTTTCCAAAAAGCATTGAGTTATGGGTTTGTTGGTAAAAACGATAAGAAAATTGAAGACTTTAATTTGTTTCTGCAAAAATTCAAAACCTCAAAATATCGCGATGACGCTTTGTTCGAGTTAGGAAATACCTATGTTACTGAAAATAAAACGGATTTAGCAATCAAGACTTATGACCAATTATTGAGCGAATTCAAAAACGGTTCGTTTGCGTCGAAAGCGATTTTGAGACAAGGTCTGATTTATTACAATGCTCAAAAAGATGAGCAGGCAATTGCCAAATTCAAAGAAGTGGCGGCTAAATATCCAAGAACGCCGGAAGCTTTAGAAGCGGTTTCGACAGCGAGATTGGTGTATATGGATAACGGAAAAGTTAACGAATATGCGGCTTGGGTAAGAACGTTGGATTTTGTTGAAGTTTCTGATGCCGATTTGGATAACGATACTTATGAAGCAGCAGAAAAGCAATATTTGCAAAACAATACAAAACAAGCCATCACGAGTTTGAGCGGTTATGTTTCACAGTTTCCAAATGGAATTCACGCTTTGAAAGCTAATTTCTATTTAGCGCAATCCTATTATACAGATGGAAAAGAAGCAAGTGCAATTCCAAATTATGAATATGTAATCAGCAAACCAAGAAACGAATTTACCGAGCAATCATTAGCGCGTCTATCTGAAATTTATTTAAAGAAAGACGATTATACGAAAGCAATGCCAGTGCTTGAACGTTTAGAAACGGAAGCCGATTTTCCTCAAAACGTAACTTTTGCACAAGCCAATCTGATGCGCGCGTATTATGATCAAAAAGATTATGCAAATGCAGTTGTGTATGCTGATAAAGTATTGGCAAATCCAAAAACAGATAACAAGATAAAAAGTGATGCGCAGATTATCGTTGCCCGTGCTGCGATAAAAGTAAATGATGAGCAGAAAGCCAGAGTTGCTTATGCTAAATTGTTGACTATTGCCAAAGGTGAATTAGCTGCAGAAGCGTTGTATTATGATGCTTATTTCAAGAACAAAGATGGTAAGTATGAAGATTCAAATAAAGCAGTTCAAAAATTGGCTAAGGATTATTCGGGTTATAAATATTTTGGAGCCAAAGGCTTGATTGTAATGGCAAGAAACTATTACCAATTGAAAGACAATTTTAGCGCGACTTCTATTTTAGACAGCGTTATCAAAAATTTCAAAGAATTCGATGATGTTGTTGCAGAGGCACAAACTGAGTTGAACATGATTAAAGGCGAAATTTCTAAAACGAATTCTTCTATCCAAAATTAAAACCAAATGAAAAAGACATTTCAATATACTATAGCAGCCGTTTTGTTTTTGGGAAGTTTCCAGAAGACAACCGCACAAAAGAAAGATGATAACATTGGAACCGAAGTAGTAAATGTGGTGAAACCATATACACCAACAATTTCTGATGCTTTTAAAGTAAAAGAAACACCAACTTTGGATGATGATGATACTTCAAAAAAAGAGAACATTAAATACAATATTTTCTCATTTCCTGTAGCTTCTACTTTTGCTCCAGCTAAAGGAAAAGCGGCAAATGTGGATAAGAGTCCGGAAGAGAAAATATACAGCAACTACATGACGTTGGCAGCTGGAAATTTTGGTACCGTAAACGCTGAGCTTTTTGTTACCGAAAATGTCAGCAATACCGATTATTTTGGTGGAATGCTGCGCCACAATTCAACTCAGGGCGGAATAAAAGATGTGGTTTTGGATGATAAAATGTTCAACACTTCTTTGGATTTGACTTATGGAAGCAGAACAAATGCGATGTCATGGAATGCCGATTTGGGTTACAAACATCAAATATATAATTGGTACGGAACTTATCCTGGTCTTTTGCCAGACGCAACACTTGAAGGAATTGATGAAAGACAAACATATCACACTTTGTATGTTGGCGGAAGATTAGGTTTGGATAATATCTTGAAAGAAAGCACTCTAAAATTTAGTCGTTTCTGGGATGCTTTTGGTTCGGCCGAAAATCGTTTTGTAGCAAAACCATCTTTGGAATTTGATATTGTAGAGCAAAAAATCAAAGCCGATTTTATTGTAGATTATATCAGTGGTTCATTTGAGCAGAATTTTGACAAAACAGCTTCCATAAAATATGGTTTTACCAATGTTGGATTTCAGCCAAGCATCAAAATCCACAAAGATGATTTGACGATGAACCTTGGCGTTGGGTTCTTCTATAGCGCTGCGCAGGAAGCCGGAGAAAGCAAATTCTTTATTTATCCGCAAGTCACAGCTGCTTATAAAGTTGTTGGCGATTTAATGATTTTTTATGCAGGTGCCGAAGGAGCTTTACGCCAGAATTCTTATAGCGATTTTGTACAAGAAAATTTCTTTGTTTCTCCAACGCTTAACGTTGCTCCAACAGATCAAAAGTTTGATATCTACGCAGGTTTAAAAGGGAAATTGGCAAGCAGCATCAGTTATAACATTCGTGGTTCGTATAAAAACGAAGAAGGTAAAGCATTGTTTAAAAGCAATATCTATAACAATTCTAATGCTAATACTGATGGTTATACTTATGCTAATTCGTTTGAAGTGGTTTATGACAGAGTAAAAACGATAAGTTTCTTTGGTGAATTGAAAGCTGATTTCTCAAAAAATGTCTCCTTTGGAATCAATGGAACATTCAGCAGTTATTCAACCGATATCGAAAAAGAAGCATGGAATTTATCTGGAATAAAACTAGCCTCAACACTTGATGTGAATATTACGCCAAAATGGTATGCCGGAACGAGTTTGTTCTTTGTGGGTGAAAGAAAAGATATTTTCAGACAAGCTACAGTAACGCTGCCTTTCCCGGCAGATGAAAACATTACACTAAAAAGCTATTTCGATTTGAATGCGCATGTTGGATATAAATTTAGCGAGCGTATGACTTTCTTCTTAAAAGGAAACAATTTAGCCAATCAGAATTACCAGCAATGGTTCAATTACCCTGTTCAGGGATTACAGATTTTAGGTGGCGCGAGTTATAAATTTGATTTTTAAATCATAACCACAAAGACCACGAAGTTTTTACACTAAGTACACTATTTTTCTTTGTGTGCTTTGTGCCTTCTTAGCGAGCTTAGTGGTTAAACTACAATATGACATTAAAACAAAAAGTTCTACAACGCTATAAAGAAATGCTTCAGGACCGAATTGATGTTTTTCAGGACATGATTTCGGGTTTGACTATTGATGCGCAGAATGATGCCAAAGGTTCGGCCGGAGACAAACATGAAACTGCGCTTTCGATGATGCATCTGGAACAGGAAAAACTGAATCATAAACTAAAAGAAATCTTAGAGCAAAAAAGTATCCTCGACAAAATCGACGCATCCCAAACACATAAAAAAGTAGCTTTGGGAAGTTTGGTTAAGGCCAATGGTATGTTGCTTTTTATCAGTTCAGCTTTGCCCAAATTAGCTATCGAAGACAAAACCATTTTTGCGCTTTCGCCACAATCACCATTAGGAAGCAAATTGATGGGAAATGAAGCTAATTTTTCATTTGACATGAATGGTAAACCTTATACGATTGAAAGCGTTTCGTAACACTTTCTAACTCAAACTACAATTTTTGAACATTTAACTTTCATTATTTAATAGTATTTTATTTTTTAGTTATAATTTATAATTAAATAGTTAATTATGTTTTTCATTTGTAACTATTATTACATCTTTGCCTTATCAAAATAAATAATGATATGTGTGGAATTGTATGTGCTTTTGATTTAAAACAGAAAGCAGAAGTCTTAAGACCAAAAGTGTTGGAAATGTCGAAAATCATTCGCCATCGCGGTCCGGACTGGAGCGGGATTTATAGTAATGATAAAGCAATCCTTGCTCACGAGCGATTGGCGATTGTTGATCCAGCTTCGGGGAAACAACCGTTGTTCAGTGCTGATAAGAGTTTGGTTTTAGCTGCCAATGGCGAAATATACAACCACAGGGATTTACGCAAGCAATTTGAAGGCAAATACCAGTTCCAAACCGAAAGTGACTGCGAAGTTATTTTGGCTTTATACAAAGAAAAAGGCGTTCATTTTCTTGATGAGATGAATGGAATTTTTGGCTTTGCGATTTATGATGTAGAAAAAGACGAATATTTCATCGCCCGTGACCATATGGGAATTATTCCGCTATATATTGGTTGGGACCAAAACGGAACTTTTTATGTGGCTTCCGAATTAAAAGCTTTGGAAGGTTATTGCTCTAAAATCGAGTTGTTTCCACCTGGACATTATATGTCGAGTAAAGACGGCGAATTTGTACAATGGTACAAAAGAGAATGGACAGAATTTGATGCTGTAAAAGATAACGCTACCAGCATTGCTGAAATCAAAAAAGCATTGGAAGCAGCGGTTCACCGTCAGTTGATGAGTGATGTTCCTTATGGCGTTTTGCTTTCCGGTGGTTTAGATTCTTCGATTACTTCGGCTGTGGCCAAAAAATATGCGCAAAAACGTATCGAATCCGGAGATACTGTCGATGCCTGGTATCCACAGTTGCATTCATTTGCAGTTGGTTTAGAAGGATCGCCGGATTTAGCTGCGGCACAAACAGTAGCAAATCATTTAGGAACTATTCACCACGAAATCAAGTTCACGATTCAGGAAGGTTTGGATGCTGTCCGCGATGTGATTTACAATATTGAAACGTATGATGTAACAACTATAAGAGCTTCGACACCAATGTATTTGATGGCAAGAGTGATTAAATCAATGGGAATAAAAATGGTGTTATCCGGCGAAGGTTCTGACGAACTCTTTGGAGGTTATTTATACTTCCACAAAGCGCCAAATGCAAGAGAATTTCATGAAGAAACCGTTCGAAAATTAAGCAAACTGCACATGTATGATTGTTTGCGTGCTAACAAAAGTTTGGCCGCATGGGGAATTGAAGGACGTGTGCCATTTTTGGATAAAGAATTTATGGATGTTGCGATGCGAATCAACCCGCAGGACAAAATGATTAATGGTGAAAGAATGGAAAAATGGGTGCTTCGTAAAGCATTTGAAGATATGTTGCCGGCAAGTGTTGCGTGGAGACAAAAAGAACAATTCAGCGATGGCGTTGGTTATAGTTGGATTGATACTTTGAAAGAAGTTGTGGCTGTTGAAGTTTCGGATGAGCAATTAGCGAATGCGAAATACAAGTTCCCGATTCAGACACCAACATCGAAGGAAGAGTATTATTATCGTTCCATTTTTACGGAACATTTTCCAAGTGATGCAGCAGCATTATGCGTTCCTCAGGAAGCAAGCGTAGCTTGTAGTACAAAAATCGCATTAGAATGGGATGAAGCATTTAAAAACATGAATGATCCATCAGGAAGAGCTGTGGCAAGCGTTCATGACGATGCCTATGAGAAAGTACGAAAAGTAATTTAAAGAGATAAGGACAGCCTTAAAAAGTAAACTCAAGGGTAGTAGCTTGAGTTTTGTTTGGGAATTAGTTTGTTTGTTAAAACGTTCGTCATTTTGACGAACGTTTTTTTGTTGAAATCCTGTCAAAAATGTTAATAACTTAAAGGTTTTAAACCCAATTTTCAATAGGAAATCCTATGCGTTTTTATATATTTGCTCGTTAGACAAAAAATAGATTTTTTACGATAAAATAATATGAGCGACGAGATTAAAAAGAACAGTTATTCGGCCGATAGTATTCAGGCGTTAGAAGGAATGGAGCACGTAAGAATGCGTCCTTCCATGTACATTGGAGATACTGGAGTCAGAGGTTTGCACCACTTGGTTTATGAAGTAGTAGACAACTCTATCGATGAAGCGATGGGCGGCTATTGTGACACAATTAGTGTTATTATAAACGAAGATAATTCTGTTACTGTAGAAGATAACGGACGTGGAATTCCGGTTGACATTCATAAAAAAGAAGGTGTTTCTGCACTTGAGGTTGTAATGACCAAAATTGGAGCAGGAGGAAAATTCGATAAAGATTCGTATAAAGTTTCAGGTGGACTTCACGGAGTAGGGGTTTCAGTGGTAAATGCACTATCTAACCACATGCGATCTACAGTTTACCGCGATGGAAAAATTTACGAGCAGGAGTACGAAAAAGGTAAAGCAATGTATCCTGTGAAGCAGATTGGTGAAACTGAAAAAAGAGGTACTACTCAAACATTTTATCCTGATAGCAGCATCTTTACCCAAACTACTGAATATTCATATGATACTATCGCTGGCCGTATGCGTGAATTGTCTTTCCTGAACAAAGGAATTACGATTACGCTTACCGACAGAAGAGATGTAAATGATAAAGGGGAATTTACAAAAGAAGTTTTTCATTCAACAGAAGGATTAAAAGAATTCGTTCGATTTTTAGATAAAGGTAGAGAAGCCATCATTTCGCATGTTATCAGCATGGAGCACGAAAAAGGAGAAGTTCCTGTTGAAGTGGCTTTGGTTTACAATACCAGTTATTCTGAGAACATATTTTCTTATGTAAATAATATCAACACGCACGAAGGAGGAACGCATTTGCAGGGTTTCCGTATGGGATTAACGCGTACGCTGAAAAAGTATGCTGACTCTTCAGGTTTGTTGG
>NZ_JBDSMB010000145.1:0-1860 GCF_039916025.1 Flavobacterium sp. | reverse complement strand
GAATAATTTGGGATTAGCAGTACATCGTCATAGGTTAAACCTTCTCCAACGATTTTAGTAGTGTGTGCTTTCATTGCAATTTGTAGTTGTAGTTAAATTGCGAGCAAATATAGTGAATTTTAAGAAGAAAAAAGACCTTTATAATATCATAAATATTTACATTGCAGTATATACTTTATATAGTAATCAGTTTTGTTGATTACATACACTTTAATACAATGATTGAAAATAATAAATCTATTCAAGGGCTTTCTGACACTGATGTAACAATGTCAAGGGCCAAAAACGGAACGAATTCCCTGGAGCACTCCAACAGAAATGAATTTTTAAAATCTCTTATTGAGATGATTAAAGAACCTATGTTTTTGTTATTATCAACAGCGACGGTTATTTATTTTGTTATTGGCGATTTAAGTGATGCTATTTTTATGTCGCTTGCTATTGTTTTAGTTTCTACAATTTCCCTTTATCAGGAATCAAGAAGTCGAAACGCTATCGAAGGATTAAGAAAACTAACGCAACCCAAGAGTAAAGTCATCAGAAACGGAATACTCATCGAAATTCTCAGTGAAGAAATAGTTTTGGGCGATTTTATCCAAGTAGAAGAAGGAACTTTTATTACTGCCGATGGTCAAATTATTCAATCCAATGATTTTTCTGTAAACGAATCAATTCTGACAGGTGAGTCCTTTGCGGTTTTTAAAAATGAAAATTCTGAAGATAAAACTGTTTTTCAGGGAACGACTGTTGCCAGTGGATTGGCAATTTGTGAAGTAACCGCTATTGGAAATAAGACCCAATTGGGAACAATAGGAGAAAGCATTGCAACTATTGCTGAAGAAAAAACGCCTTTGCAGCTTCAGATTAAGAATTTCGTTAAAAAAATGTCTTTAATAGGTTTGGTGATTTTTGGAATTGTTTGGGCAATAAATTTTTATAATTCAAGAGAAATATTAGATAGTTTATTGAAAGCTTTGACTTTGGCAATGAGTATCATTCCTGAAGAAATTCCTGTAGCGTTTACTACTTTCATGGCACTTGGAGCATGGCGCTTGTTGAAATTAGGCATTATTGTTAAGCAAACGAAAACGGTTGAAACACTGGGAAGTGCTACCGTTATTTGTACGGATAAAACAGGTACGATTACAGAGAACAAAATGAGTTTGGCCAAAATATATTCTTTCAAAACCAATACTATTTCAGTTGCTAAAGTGGAACTCAGTACAGAAGCTCAGGAATTATTAAGCTATGCTATGTGGGCAAGTGAACCAATTCCGTTTGATGCGATGGAGATTGCTGTTCACGAAGGGTATTCAAAACTTGAAACGAATGACGACAGACCCAATTTTTCATTAGTACATGAATACCCTTTAGGTGGAAAACCGCCAATGATGACACATGTTTTTGAAAACTCTATAGGAAAAAGAATAATAGCCTGCAAAGGCGCACCGGAAGCAATAATTGCTAATTCTAAGCTTTCAGCGAACGAAACCCAGCAGATTTTAATTGCTATGGAAAAGATGGCTAACGAAGGTTTTAGAGTTTTAGGAGTTGGCGTTACAGAATTTTCAGGAAATAATTATCCTAAAACACAACAGGAATTTGATTTTCAATTTATCGGACTGATTGCTTTTTATGATCCACCAAAAGCCAACATCCAATCCGTTTTCGAGACATTTTATAAAGCGGGTATTCAGGTAAAAATTGTAACTGGTGATAATGCTTTAACAACGTCTACTATTGCCAAACAAATTGGTTTTAAAAATGCTGATAAAGTTTTGAATGGTGACGAACTAATGAAAATGGATGCCGAAACTTTAAAAGTAAAAGTAATGGAAACAGCCATTTTTACCAGAATGT
>NZ_JBDSMB010000144.1:0-6515 GCF_039916025.1 Flavobacterium sp. | reverse complement strand
ATAATATTCAAAAGCATAGGTATAAAGGTAAAACCAAAATATCATATCGCAAATCGCGTATTGCGATATGAGATATATATCCTATCTTTGTCCAATGAGAAAGCATAACGGGATGCGTCCGCAGGATATAGTGATCCTGCTTGCCATCGTAACATATGGGAAAAAAGACTGGCTCATCAAAGACCTGGCAAATTCGCTGTACATCAGCCAGTCAGAGGTTTCTGAATCATTGAATCGTAGCCAGGTCGCCGGTCTGATCGACTATAACAAACGTCGGGTGAACCGTCATGCCCTTTACGAATTTCTTGAATTCGGTCTGCCATATGTTTTCCCGGTACAACCTGGACCGGTCGTAAGCGGCATGCCTACTGCACATTCTCATCCTATACTGAAAGACAAAATTATAAGTGAACAATTCTATGTTTGGCCTGAGCCAGCAGGATCAGTAAGAGGTTTTGCAATCGAGCCATTGTTTAAGAAACAAGTGAAAGCTGTAAAAGAGAATAACGAACTTTACAAATTGCTTGCAATGGTTGATGTGTTACGTGTAGGAAACAGAAGAGAAATTAAATTTGCGAAAGACATACTCGATAAAAGCATTTTCCATGAACCCTCACCAGAACATCACCAGGATTAAAGCAGTTTACAATGCGCTTGGCCTCTTGAAAAACAACGTAGTTTTTGTTGGCGGAGCTACAGTTTCATTGTACGCGGAATACGAAAATGGTATAGCGGAAGATTTAGTACGTCCTACCGATGATGTAGATATACTGATCGAACTTTGGGCTTATCATGAGTATTCCCTAATAGAAGAGCAATTACGTTCCATTGGTTTTCAAAATGATAAAGAATCTGGTGTTATCTGTCGATATAAAGTACAAGGCATAACTGTAGATGTTATGGCAACGGGAAAAGATGTGCTAGGATTCGGGAATCGATGGTATCCAGATGGATTTCAACACTCAATGCAACTCACTCTCGACGATCAGCATACCATACGTATTTTTTCGGCCCCATACTTTATAGCAACAAAGCTGGAAGCTTTCAAAAGCCCTACCCGGAAAGATAACAATGATGGGAGGGTAAGCCAAGATTTCGAGGATATTATGTTCCTTTTTGAACACAGAAAATCAATCTGGCAGGAAATGAACGAATGCGATCCAGAACTCAAAGCATACCTGCAGGCAGAATTTACCAGGATTTCAGCACACCCGGCTTTTGAAGAATGGGTTGATGGTCATGCAGGCTTTGGTTATCCTCCTGCTACTTATATGATTATTACTCGCCTTCAGGAATTTATAGGAAGATCATAGTTCTACTTGCTCATAAGACAAGTTACATCTGTCTTTGAAAGCGGAGCGTTTTGGCATTTTTAAAAAATTTGCGAATCGCGAATCGCAAATTGTAAGTCTGGGCATTAGACAATCTTCGCATTTTTTGATTGATTAAAAAAAAATGAAACTAACTACCGCCGCCCAGCCCGGCTTTTTAAAGATTTTGCCTCCCTTTCCTTTTCACCAGCAATACGAAAATTCTCAGCCTGTTGAAGCAATCGCTGCTCTTCCTGTTCAACCCCGGTTTTGAATGAATCTTCGTTCTTTTGGTAAAGGCTATCTGTAAAGTTGCAGAGTTTTAAAATTCCGGCATTATTGGCAACTTTTAAATACCGGTACTTTAAGTCATTGGCTTTGTACTGCTTATTGTATTGGTAAGAATTAAGCAATGCCCAAACCAGAACGACTGACAGCAGAAAAAGAGATATGCTGATCAGCACCCCTTTATGTAATTCATGTGTATGTTCAACACGATTTTGCAATGGAACTTGAAGCTGCCTGTTCAAATTGTCAATGCCCACCGAAAGTTCGCCGAGTTTAGCAGTTGACGGTAAAATTTGTGCGGGTGGTTTTTTTAAGTCATTCCGTAAAAATTCAATCTCCTTTTTCAAAAGCACTACCGTTTCCTTTTCAGTATCGCCGGAAACTTTCCATGCCAGCTCCAGGGACTCTAATTTTTCAACAATTGTTTGCAATAATAACTCGCTCATACCAATTCCTGTTTATACAATAAATGACAACAAATTTTAGTTTCACCGTTTCAGTTTCCTTTTCTTTCTTCTTAATTCAAAAGGCAGGTATTCATCGGTTTGTTCCGGACGCATCAATTCTTCCAATAAACTGGTTTTTTGAGAATTTGATCTTTCCAGCATTGTACCAATAGTTTCCAGCTGATTTTTACTTAAATGCCCAGGCTGAATATTTTGTTCTTTCATTGCCAGATTCCCGGCAATTGCTTTTTCAAGATTCCGAAACGAAAACTGCCTGTCTATCTCACTTCCTTTGTATTTAAAATTCCCAACCTGAAAACTCACTCCCTGGATTTCCGTAGTTGAACCTTTGTACTTGAAAAGCATTTGGATATTTTGCTTTTCAAGACGAAATTTCAGTTCATCCGGGTCTTTACACTTTGGCAGAATTTCATGGATAGTTTGGTAAATTTTGAAACGGATGGATTCATACTCATTTCGTCGTTCCAGTTGTGTTAATTCAGGGGTCTTTTTTTCTGCTTGTATGAGTCCATATTTCAAGGTTAAATGTTGTGCAATTTTTTTGCCTTTATATCCAATCCAGCCATCCTTTATTGTTCTGCCATCATTATCTATTCGGTTAACAATAATGTGGGTATGAGGATGGTTTCGGTCACTGTGCTTTATGATTGCATATTGTGTGTTTTTAATACCATGTAAGCCCAGATATTCTGTGGCAATTTTTGCCATCGTTTCATCGGAAACCTGCTCGCCTGGATAATATGACAGAATCATGTGTAACACCGGAGATTTTACATTTCTGTTCATTCCTCTTTGCCGCTCAAAATCTGTGGCCATTAACTCATAATTATAATCTCGTACACCATCCGACCCAATTACCATAGCACGGCCCTGGTCTTTGCATAAATATTCGCAAAGCCGTTTGAAAGATTTACCGGAAATTATCTTACTGATCATACTTCAGGCGATTTAATATCCGGTCGAGATCATCCCGGTTTTTTTCAAATTGAAACATAGCCGTCAGCATCCCGGCCTGGTGCGCTTTTTTGGCGAGTTGATTGAGATTGTTAGACATCCCAATCAATTGCGGAATCATCTCTTTTTCTACCGAACTTAGCCGCGCAATTATCTGCCCTTCTACAGACATTACTCTTATATAGTGTGTAATCCTATAGCCCGCCTTCTTAGCCTTTTGTTTTACAATAAAGTATTCAGCCTTCGTAAATCTTACGCCAGTGGCAGCCTCCCGTTTGATTGTTTTCCTCGGCCTTCCCCCGGTATGCTTTTCCTCTTTCATATTGTTTAATATCTTTTTGAATCTTTCTTTTGCGACCATCGGGAGAAAAAGCGAGCCAGCGTTTTTGTGCAACAAAAACACCGCTCGCTAACAAAAAAATCAGCGTCTTAAACCCCGGGACTGTTCCAGCCGGGGATCAGCTGCAAGGCTAACCGACCACTCATTCAGATCCTTATAGCCTTGATACAAACTACTCTCATCAATTACTTTATTAGTTCTTTGCATGGCCTGTTGTAAACACTCCTTTCCGGCTTTATCATTATCCAGGTACAAGTGAATTCTTTCATGTTTTTCCATTAATAAAAGACTGCGGGTGAAAAAAGAAAGTGAATTGAGGACAAGTATGTTTGTCTGGGCTTCCCGGATATTTTTCATAGACCTGTAAGAAAGGAAGTCAAAGAAGCCCTCAAAGACAGAAATGGAGGTTGCCCTATTATCTAGCCAGGTAACATATTTTGGAGATACCGCACCTTTAAAGTTTGGCGACCTTAATTCATACCCGCCGGAGTTGTTTTTAAACCCGATGGCACAAAAGGTATTTTCTCCGGTTTTGTAACAAATCTCCTTGCAGAACTCATTGGCCACCTCATTGGAAATATTTCTTTGATTTATGTAGCTGATCAGGGTCTGGTTAACAATTGGATTTTTGATCGATAAAACCCGAATGGCTCCGTCATCTAAACTACTTAGAGAAATCAGTGTTTTTTGCTGGTGAATAGAAAAATCAGTGGAGACAGAAGAATCCACTAATTTTTGCAAAGCCTTTGGTATTTGGCAATTCAAATAGAGGCATAGAAAATCTACCAGTTTCCCGCCCTTTCCAATACCGTGATCATACCAGATATTTTGGGATTTATTTACTTTAAATGAGGCTGTTCTTTCCTGGTGCAATGGAGACAGATACCAGTGGTTTTCTCCACTTATTTTATTTGGTGAAAATCCAATTGAATACAGGTAATCCACCAGATCAATTTGATTGGCTTGCTCACAATTCATTTTGCACAGATTTAGTGGTTAACTACGGGGGGGTGATTGATCATGGCTTCGATGTCGGCGCGGCAGAAATAACGACGCGAACGGATCTTGAAACTTTTCAGTTTATCCTGTCTCATCCACTCGTATAAAGTGGGTTTTGAAACCTGGAAGATCTGGCAAACTTCTGTGGCTTTCAGGAGTGCCTTTTCAGGCAGGTGAGAATGAGGTAATTCTTTTTTAATAGAAGCATTTAATTTCTGTTCTACAACTTCTTCCATAATCGTCTTAATCTGCTTCCAGAACTCTACAGAGCTCATAGGAAACAACATCGGTGTCTCTTGCATACTTCTTCATTTACTATTCACAATAAGATTGAATCGTCTTTCGGCTAAAATACATGCGGATTGACCATGGGTTTCATAGTCGGTTCCATAGTCTCCCCAAAAAATAATCAGGTAATGAAAGAAAATGAAGAAGGTGCCGGGCAGCACAAATAATGCACAGTCAGTAATGGGATTGTCATTATCATAACACATGTTTCATTTTCACCAGGACAAATTCTAATATACAAATGTAGGAAGTGTATTTAAATAAAAGTTGCCTACCCGAATTAGTGGTAGGCAGGAGAAAAGTGATAATTACATTAAAATAATATTTATTTGTTTTATTATAGATTTTTAATGTCTTCGAAATTTGAAGGAATACTAACATCTCTTATACTGGCCTCAACATTTATAGATGTGTGTTTGTCTTGAAGTTCTTTTGTCAATATTTGTTTTGCTTTTTTTTCGTTAGGTGGATTTAACCTTTCTGCCTTTTCGTATTCAATGACTTGTTTTAATATTTCATCTGGTAAATCGTTTTTACACCTCCCAAGTATTTCTAAAAACTCAGTTGCAAAGAACTGGTCAATCTGAATTTTTCGTTTCGTAATATGTGCAAACTTCCCAATTACTCGGCAAATATTGTCTCGCTCCTCTGGGCTTAGTTGATTCATGAATTCGTAATCCTCTATTTTTTTTAGAGATAATATAATGGGCTCAAGGGCATCTTTAGTTATAACATAAACATTATAGTCTCCCATGTTAAATGACAATTGTGTAATAGCTTGTATAGTATTGGTAGGGACAACTAAAAAGATATCTTTTTTTACTTTTTCTTGGTTAGCATATTTTTTTACAGATTCCGTTTGTGCTTTTATATATTTAGGGAAATGGGTAAGGTCTTCATTGGAAGGACACTTTGCGTCAAAAATTATATACTCATCACATATTTCTATTGTATTATCAGGGCTCCCCCTAAATGGAACATTGTCAACATATTTCACAAGATGATTTTGACAAATCATTTTTAATGCTTGCTCGACAATTGTTTCATGCTCTGACCACTGATTTTTCATTTTCTCAAAAGAATCCTTTTGTTCTTGAACTCTATCGTCGTTCACTCGTTTAATTTCATTTTCTAATGTTTCCTTTAGTTGGTTTAGTTGTATGATACTTTTTTCATAATTTCTTTTACGATCTTCCTCCGAAGTTTCATATTTAGAAATTGATTTGTTTAATTCTGTCAAATCAAAATTTAGTTTGCTAATTCTATCATTTAAACTATTGACTTCAGCGTCTTTTTTTGTTTCAATTTTTTCGTGTTGCTGAATTTGGTTCTGCAATCCCTCATTTTTAGTCTTACTGTTTTGAAGCTCGCGTTCTAAAAAATTTGAGTTCTCTCTCGATTCCTTACTTTGTTTTTCAAGCATCCTAAATTCTTCAAAAGCTTCATAGCTCAGGCTTCTTATTGAGCGCCACGCAAACAATCGGTTCCAAAATGTGAGCTCACGAATTTTTATAAAGAACAAGCTAAGTTTTTGCATAAAATGAGTTTAAAAATGTTTTATAAATGTATTGAATTAAACGGTTGATTTGGGTATCTCCGATACTCTATCATTGTTATGATTTAATACAAATTAAATTAATGAAGTAGTAGCAGGATTAATTTTACGTTATGTAGTGCAGGGCTTAAAATCATTTAAAGATTGCTGTTTTTATGTTTACTTTTTCGCGGGCTAATTCAAACTGTGGAATATAGGTTCCTGGATCTGATAAAGGAGACTCATTTCTCAATAAAAACTCAATTCTCGTTTGACCAATTTTTTCGATCATTTCTAATTTTCTCTCATAATTAGTTTTCTTCCACGTAAGTTTT
>NZ_JBDSMB010000143.1:0-2793 GCF_039916025.1 Flavobacterium sp. | reverse complement strand
AGGCGGTTTCAAGGTTCTAGCGCAATTTTTTGTTTTTTAAATTCGCTGTTTTATTTCCTGAATTTTTGCACCAAATTTTTGAAGATTTGGTTTCAAAATTAAAGAATAAAACTACACTATTTTTTTGAATATTGGTCATTTCTTAAATAAAATTTTGGGTCATATATAATCTTGAAATCGTATTGAGAGGTGATTCATATTCGAGAGTTTTTCTTGGTCTTTGGTTGAGTTGATTTTGGACTTCATTTATCTCTTTTTTGGAGAGTAAATTAAAGTCAGTTCCTTTTGGAAAATAGTCTCTGATAAGTCCGTTGGTGTTTTCATTTGTTGGTCTTTCCCAAGGCGAATATGGATGTGCAAAATAGACCTTTACTTTAGAGTTTTTGGTAAATAATTTGTGCTGCGCCATTTCGGTTCCGTTGTCGTAAGTCAGCGATAATTTTAAATGCTTTGGAATGTTTGAAAACGCTTTTTCAAAAGCTTTTCTAACGGCTGTTGCATCTTTCTTTTTTAGTGGGACCATAATTAAAAAACGGGTTGTTCTTTCGACGAGTGTTCCGATGGCTGATTCTCTGTTCTTTCCTATTATTAAGTCGCCTTCCCAGTGTCCTGGTATTTCTCTGGTTGCTACTTCAGCAGGTCTTTCATCAATACGAATTGGATCTTTAATTGTTGTTCTTTTATCGGCACCACGACGCACATTTCCCCTGTAATTTCTCTTTTGTCTAAGTTGTGAAATCAGTAGTTTTTCAACTTCTTTTTTTGGTTGAACATAGATGTGATAATAAATACTTTCGTGAGAGATTTGCATGGTTGGATCGAACTGATAAAACTGTTTTAAGGCATTGGAAATTTGTTGTGGAGACCAATGTAATTTAAGATGTGAATATACAAAATTTTTGAGTTTAGGATTGCTCTCAATTTTGGTTTTTCCGAGTCTTCTATCAAGCAGATTATGAACGTAATTTATCTCTGCTTTTAGGTTGTCATAATCACCTTTTTGAACACGTTTTAGTTCCCGAGTAATTGTACTTGGATGAACCGATAGAGTAGAGGCAATCTGCTTTTTGTTTTTGCCTAGAGCAATTAGTTTTTCAATCTCAATTCTATGGTTGCGATTGAGTCTTTTGTAAGCTGTTTTCATAACACAATTTTAAGTCATTTTTTGTCTTAAAAATTGCGTTAGATTCTTGATTCTGCGAAACTATTACCGCTAACGTTCCGCCGCTTCGCATCAGTTGCGAAGTTCGGAACCGATTATTTTCCACTAAGATAATATTTCTTGCGAAACGTGAACGTGAATTTACCACAAAATTCGCAATTGTGCGAAACGGCTGTTACCAGTAGTTATTTTTCGTTCTCTTTGATTAACGCATCAACTTCGCCTTTTAATTTCGGAAGATGGTTTGTAAGTATTGACCAAATATTCTCGTCGGAAATATTGTCGTAAGCATGAATGACTTGATTTCTCAAACCAATAATTGCTTTTGCATTACTAATTTTCTCAGTAAACGAATTGTCACGAGTAATTATTCTGTTTATGGCTTCGCCAATAATCTCAAGATTTCTTTCAACAGCTCTTTTAAGCATTAAGTTATTTCTGTACTTGAAAAAATCTTTTTCTTCTTTTTGGAAAAAGCTATCTATTTCTTCAATACAAAGTTTAATATCATAAAGCCATTTAAGAATTCTTTCATCCATAAATTAGCTCTTTAGATTTATTGATAGAGTTTATTAAGATTGGGTTTCTTAGAGTTTGTTCTTCAACTAAGTCAACTTCGCGTCCAAATAATTTCTCCAGTCTTTCTTTGAAATCCATATAATTGTCAAAATACATTGACAACTCAATCGATTTAAATTTAACAAGAAGATCAATATCACTTTCTTTATTGAAGTTGGAATTCAAAGCTGAACCAAATAGATACATTTTTTCCACGTTGTACAATGTACAAAGCCTTTTCAAATCGTCTATATTTCTGTCAACTATTCCCATTGTGCAAATTTAGGTAAAAAAAGTTCTCTTTTATGAGAGGTCCAAAATAATTACTGGTAACGTTCCGCCGCTTCTCGTCAGTTGCGAACTTCGGAACGAATTATTTTCCACTAAGATAATATTTCTTGCGAAACGTGAACGTGAACTTACAACAAAATCCGCAATTGCGAGAAACGGCTGTTATGTGCTGTTTTAATAAAAAAGACTCCTGAAATAATCAGAAGTCTTTTTAAACATTTAAGTACTATTTATATTCCAACATGAACTTTCGAACATCCAACGAATGGAAGACATATTTCAACTTCTACACATACATCTTCAAAAGCTTTAACTTCAAATGTTCCATCAAATTTTATGGTTTCTGCTTCACCATTTTTTTTGATATTCTCTTTTACAGATTTTAATAATAAATCTGCAACTGCTTGTCCAACTTTCTGTGCCGAACCCTCAATGTACTGCATATGATCTTCTACATATGCTTCAGTTAATTTCCGTGCCATATTTTTTTAATTTTTGCCTACTCTATCAAAATGCAGTTTTCGGCCACTCTGATTAAAGTTTTTACCAAACTTCAACAATTCAAAATTCCGTATGTATCGTTAATTTAAAAAAGGGTTTTCCATACTAAAAAAAAGGATTTTCACTACTAAAAAAAAGGGTTTCCCCTAGGTTCCTGTAGCGTCCTGAAATAGGTTGACGTTTTTTTAATTAATTTTCAATTCAAATTTAGATAAATAATTTCTTTATTCCTACGATACGATTTATATGGCATATCGGCATTTAGATGCACGCTAATGGGC
>NZ_JBDSMB010000142.1:0-136917 GCF_039916025.1 Flavobacterium sp. | reverse complement strand
CGCTGCCAGAAAGAAAATCATCACCGATGAGCATTCAGGAAGAATCTTAGTAGATGCTTCTTTAGCAGAAGAAGAAAGAGAGAAAATGCAAAAATTATTTGCTCACCTATAATATACTAATCCCGATTTTTTCGGGATTTTTTTATGAAGAAAATTCAATTCTTTATTATCACAAAATCAATTGGGTTATATCTCAACGCATTGAGCTATATCAATTTGGAAGAAGCAAAAAACAAAGCGTACCAACTTTTCAGCCAACCACGAAAAGGCAGAATCAAAAAAGAAAAATTGCCAAAAACGCTGCAGAACGCAACCCATGAAACTTTTGAATACCAAACTGAAAAGTTCCAGACATACATTTGGCATGGCACCCGAGGCGGAGCCGAACGGAGCGAAGCTAATGAAGAAGCAATTTTATTGGTTCACGGCTGGGAAAGCAATGCTTCGCGATGGAAAAAATTATTGAACCACCTGAAACCTTTGGGAAGAACAATCATCGCTATCGATGGTCCGGCTCACGGATTGAGTGATGGAAAAGAATTCAACGCTCCAAAATATGCCGAATATATCAATGTGCTAACACAAAAATACCAGCCCAAAACTGTAATTGCACATTCAATTGGCGGCGCTGCTATTTCTTTCTATCTGAACAAATACAAAAACCATAATTTCGAGAAAGTTGTCCTGCTTGGCGCACCTTCTGAATTTAAAATTTTGAGCGATAATTTTATAAACCTTTTGAGCCTGAACAATAAGATTAAAGCAAAATTAGAAGATTATTATTTTCAGAAATTCAACATTCATATCGATGATTTTTCGGGACATAAATTTGCAGAAAGCTTTACCCAAAAAGCATTCATCGCCCACGATACCGAAGATAATGTAGTACTCATTGACGAAGGCCGTAAATATGCAAGTGCTTGGAAAAATGCAATCTATATTGAAACAAATGGTTTGGGACACAGCATGCATGACGCCGATTTGTATCAAAAAATAATTGATTTTATTTAATATCAGGAGCACCACGTTTTCAATTATTTGGACTTATCTTCCCGCTGTCCGCGCTACACGGTAGCTCGCTCCCATCGGGGCTAACGGGAAATTTTCAATCATCAGGAAGTTTCTTTGCTCATCCATCATCATCCATCCATCATCAAGTACCTAACTTAAAATTCTGAAAATCAATACTCCGAATTTATTCTTGTTGGTGCATGGTGTTTTTTTTTGCCATTTCTCCAAAAAAAATTCATTTCAACAATAAAAATTTCCTATTTTTAACAAAATCATTACTAATTACTTTTTACTAATTATTCCTTCTCATGAAAATAGATAAAATACAAGCACTTCGCGGTCCTAATATTTGGAGTGTTCAACGTAAGAAATTAATCCAAATGCGTCTTGATTTGGAAGAAATGGAACAATTCCCAACCAATAAAATTGATGGTTTTCGTGAAAGGATAGAAGCTATGTTTCCAACAATGATAGAGCATCGCTGCTCAGAAGGTGTTCGCGGTGGATTCTTTTCCCGAATTGAACGCGGAACCTGGATGGGACATGTAATTGAACATATTGCTTTAGAAATTCAAACTTTGGCCGGAATGGAAACTGGTTTCGGAAGAACACGCGAAACCAAAACACCGGGAATATATAATGTAGTTTTTAGTTATACCGAAGAAAATGTCGGAATGTTTGCTGCCGAAAGCTCTGTAGCTATTGCGGAAGCTTTAATTGCCGGAACTGAATATGACCTTGAAGGTGATATACAGAAAATGCGTGAAATCAGAGAACGCGTTCGTCTTGGCCCATCAACTGGAAGTATTGTTGAAGATGCTGTTTCGAGAGATATTCCATGGATTCGATTGGGAACAAATTCATTAGTACAATTGGGTTATGGTATCAATCAAATGCGTTTTCAGGCGACAATTACCTGCAAAACCAGCAGCATTGCTGTAGATATTGCCTGTAACAAAGAACAAACTAAAAAAATGCTTGATGCTGCTTCAATTCCGGTTGCCAATGGTGGAATTTGTGTAGATGAAGAAGATTTAGATGAAGTAATCAGAAAAATTGGTTACCCAATTGTTTTAAAACCATTAGATGGAAATCACGGAAAAGGTGCTTCTATCAATGTAAAAACAAGAGAAGAAGCTGTTGAAGGTTTGGCTTACGCAAAAAAATATAGTCATCGCATTATTGTCGAAAAATTTATAACTGGTTATGATTTTAGGGTTTTAATTATCAATAACAAATTAGTTGCTGCGGCAAAACGTGAACCTGCACACGTTAGAGGCAATGGAAAACAAACTATACAAGAATTAATTGAAGAAACCAATAAAGATCCACGTCGCGGTTATGGACATGAAAATGTTCTAACCCAAATTGATGTAGATAGAGATACAACTGATTTATTAGAAAAATTAAATTATACTTTAGAAACTGTTCCTAAAAAAGATGAAGTAGTTTATTTAAAATCTACTGCTAATCTAAGCACTGGTGGAACTTCAATTGATGTAACCGATATGATGCATCCTGAAAATATTTTCCTTTGCGAAAGAATTTCAAGGGTAATCGGATTGGATGTTTGTGGTGTTGATATCATGGCAGAAAACCTAACTCAGCCTTTGAAAGAAAATGGAGGTTGTATTTTAGAAGTAAATGCTGCACCGGGATTCCGTATGCACTTAGCACCTTCAGAAGGATTGCCAAGAAACGTTGCTGCGCCGGTTATCGATATGCTTTATCCTCCGGGAAAACCAAGTCGTATCCCGATTATTGCGGTTACCGGAACCAATGGTAAAACAACTACAACGCGACTTTTGGCTCATATTGTAAAAAATAATGGTTACCAGGTTGGCTTTACGACGTCGGACGGAATTTATGTCCAAAATCACATGATGGAAAAAGGCGATACCACCGGACCAATTTCTGCTGAATATATTTTAAAAGACCCAACGGTTGAATTTGCTGTTTTAGAAACTGCCCGAGGCGGAATCCTTCGTTCCGGACTTGGTTTCAGTCGTTGTGATATTGCCATTATTACCAACATTCAGGAAGACCATTTAGGTTTGAGCGACATTCATACTTTAGATGATTTAGCCAGAGTAAAAAGCACTGTTGTAAAAAGCGTTAAAAAAGATGGCTGGGCAATTTTGAATGCCGAAGACGATCAATGTTTGAAAATAGCTAACGAGTTAAGTTGTAATGTTGCTTACTTTAGTCTGGATGAAAACAATCCAAAAGTAAAACAGTTTTCTAAAGAAGGAAAAATTGTTGCCGTTTATGAAAATGGATTTATCACCATTAAAAAAGGAGAATGGAAAATCAGGGTGGAAAGAGCAACTCATGTTCCGTTAACTATGGGTGGAAAAGCCAAATTTATGATTGCCAATGTATTGGCTGCTACTTTGGCAAGTTATCTGCACGGATTTAAAACTGAAGATATTAGTTTATCATTGCAAACCTTCATTCCAAGTGCGGCACATACACCGGGAAGAATGAATATTTTTGAGTTTAAAAAATTCAAAGTGCTGATTGACTTTGCTCATAATCCATCTGGATACAGAGGTGTTGAAGAATACTTAAATTCGGTAGAAGCTTCTAAAAAAATTGGTATTATTGCTGGAGTTGGTGACCGTCGTGACGAAGACATTAAAGAATGTGCTACTATTGCGGCACGAATGTTTGATCATATCATTATCCGACAAGAAAAATATTTACGCGGCAGAACCGAAGAAGAAATCATTGGTTTGATTATGGAAGGAATTGAAGAAAGCGGCAGAGATGTTACCCATGAAATTATTCCGAAAGAAGTTGAAGCCATTAAGCATGCTATCAATAATGCTCAGGAAGGTAGTTTTATTACGGCGTTGAGCGATGTTGTGACCAATGCGATAAACATCGTTCAGGAATATCTGGACAAAGAAAGTGAAGATGGAAATCACTGAGAGATAATCATTTGACAATAAAAATAAATTTCAAACACCTGAACCCTATCAAAAGGGTCAGGTGTTTTTTTATTCAAACCTTTATAAAACTTTAAAAACTTATCAATCAAAAACCGCTTTGGCATATTTATTGGAAACCAGGTGTTCTACAGACATCTAAACTGAGTAATAACTAAATTTTACCATCATGAAAACAATCATAAGAATAAGTGTCATGACTTCCTTTTTGCTCCTAATAATTCCTGAAGTTACCTTTGCACAAGGTCCGCCACCATGGGCGCCTGCTCATGGATACCGTGCAAAAACACGCCACATCTATTACCCACAATACAATATGTATTACGACAGGAACCGCAGTTCGTACTTGTATCTTAACGGAGGTCATTGGTCAGTTAGCGCCACATTACCAAATATTTATGTAGGTATTAATCTTGGAAATGCTGCACAAATTCAGCTTAATTATGGAGGTTATGACCCGTACCGCTACAACAATGTCCATGTTGTAGAATACAGACAATACTGCGATGGAAGACACTATCACGATTATGCAGACAATTATAATGGTCATAAAAACAAACATTGGAAAAAACATAAAAAAAACAAAAGACATCATGATGATGATTAAAAGCAAACCCTTTCTTTAACAGGAAAGGGTTTTTTAATTTATTCCATATCTTTATAGAAAGATTGTTAAAAAAATGAACCAACTCCAAAATCTACTCAATCAATTAGAATCCTATATTACCAGCTATGCAAAGGAAAACACTGCTATTTCAAATTCAACAGTTGGCTGGCAGATTGTACATTCTTTTATGGTAATAAATAATGTTGTTGACGCAATAAAAAAGTCGAATCCAAATAATTATAAATGGAGATTCAACAAAAACCGTTTTTTAGTGCAAACCATTCTGAAAAAGATTCCAAGAGGAAAAGTAAGAGCTCCAAAAGCAGTGCAGCCTTTTGAAGAAATAACACTCGAGCATTTGAAAAATCAATTAGAAATTACACGAAATAATATAGCAGGATTGGGAATTCTTGGCTCAAAAAATTATTTTACACATCCGTTTATGGGTGATTTAAACCTGAAAACAACTATCCACTTTTTGGAATTGCACACCAAACATCATCTCAAGATAATTGAGGATATACTCAAAACTTAAGTTTTCTGTGGTTTCTTTCTCGCTGCAGGGAATAATACATTATTCAATATCAACCGGAATCCAGGAGAATTTGGATGCAAATCTAAAACCGTTGGCTCGTCTCCTACTCTATGCTGGTAATCTTCGGGATCGTGGCCACCATAGAAAGTAAAAAATCCTTTTCCTTTTTGTCCGTGGATATAACGCGCTTCATCGTTCAGTTCATTTTTTCCTAAAATCAACACGTTTGATTTTATCATTTCGCTGTCAAAAGCTGTTGTTTGCCCCATAAAACCTTTTACCAATTGTGTGTGGTTTTGGCAAAGCATACTCGGAATGACATCCCATTTTGCAGAGAATTCCATCAAGGTGAAATAATCTTTTTCAAAAGGAATTCGGCGTTTTTCAGTCATATCGATATCTGAAAACTCATAATGCTCCGGTTTTCTATCCACGATAAAATTTTTGAAAGCAAAGGTTTTGCTGTAATCAATTTTAGATTGATAATTTGGTTCGCTATCGTCTCCATCAAACATTGGTTCGCAAATATCAACACCATCAGCCGCTAAAGCAATATCAAAACTATCGGTCGCCGAACACATGGCAAACATAAATCCACCACCAATGACAAAGTCACGTATCTTTTTGGCCACAGCCAATTTATCCTGAGAAACTTTTGCAAAACCTAATTTGGCAGCCAAAGCTTCGGCATCTTTCTTTTGTTCAATGTACCAAGGCGCATTGCGGTATGCTCCATAAAACTTTCCGTATTGCCCTGTAAAATCCTCGTGATGCAAATGCAGCCAATCGTATAACAACAATTGATCGCTCAAAACTTCTTCATCGTAAACCACTTTAAACGGAATTTCAGCATAAGTCAGAACCATTGTAACAGCGTCGTCCCAAGGTTGTTTTCCCGGTGGCGAATACACTGCTATTTTTGGTGCTTTTTCTAGCACTACAGCTTCCATATTTTGTGATGGACTTGATATCTCTGCTAATATTGATGCTTCTTCAGCATCTGATAAAACCTCAAAACTCACACCGCGAATTTGACATTCTTTTCTAATTTCGGGAACATCCGGTAATAAAAAAGAACCACCACGATAGTTTAACAACCAACTGGCTTTGTATTGTTTGTCTAATGCCCAATAGGTAATTCCGTATGCTTTCAGGTGATTTTTTTGGGTGGTTTCATCCATTGGCAACAAAATAAAATTTGCCTTAGCTGCAAATGAAACAAGAAAAAAGAAAATATACAGCGACTTTTTAAAAAGCATTTTTCAGATAATTTTAAGTCAAAGATACTAGATTTAATGTGAAGAAAAACATAAAAAAATCCCGGAATAAATCGGGATTATATTATTAGAAAGGAACATCGCTATCGTCGTCATTGGAATTGATATTGCTTCCAAAAGCTTCATTCGGCGATGGCAAATTTTTCGTTTGAAAAGGATTATCATCGTGATTCATTTTTGATGGCAAATCGTCGAATGCGCTTCCGTATTCTTCGAGGTTGTCGAACTTACCAAGGTTTCCGATGAATTTCAATCGGATGTTTTCCAACGAACCATTTCTGTGTTTTGCAATGATGAACTCAGCCTGACCAGCAGTTGGTGTTTGCTCTTCATCATCCCATTCATCAATTTTATAATATTCTGGACGATAAATGAACGAAACGATATCGGCATCCTGCTCAATTGCACCCGATTCACGTAAGTCAGACAGCAAAGGTCTTTTGCTTGAGCCACGTGTTTCAACGGCACGCGATAATTGAGACAATGCAATTACCGGAACTTCTAATTCTTTGGCTAACGCTTTTAAATTTCTTGAGATGGTTGAGATTTCCTGTTCACGATTACCCATTCCTTTTCCGTTGCTTCCACCGGCAGTCATCAATTGAAGATAATCGACAATGATAAGCTTGATTCCGTGTTGAGAAGACAAACGACGCGCTTTGGCTCTTAAATCAAAGATCGAAAGCGATGGAGAATCATCAATATATAATGGTGCTTTTTCCAAATCTTTTACTTTGGTAGAAAGCTGTTCCCATTCGTGTTTTTCAAGTTTTCCTGTTCTTAATTTCTCGGAAGACAAACCAGTTTCAGACGAAATCAAACGTGTAATTAACTGTACGGATGACATCTCAAGCGAAAATAATGCTACAGGCTGACCAAAATCGATGGCAATATTTCGTGCCATTGAAAGTACGAATGCGGTTTTACCCATACCAGGACGAGCAGCAATAATAATCAAATCAGAAGGCTGCCAACCCGAAGTTATTTTGTCAAGCTTTTCAAAACCGGTTGCAATTCCGCTTAATCCTTCTTTGTTTGCAATTTCTTCGATTCGTTTTTTGGCCTGAATCACTAAACTTTGAGCTGTTTCAGAACTACGTTTGATGTTTCCCTGCGTTACTTCATATAATTTTGATTCGGCTTTGTCTAATAAATCAAAAACATCGGTAGTTTCATCATACGATTCTTCGATGATTTCGGAAGAAATTTTTATTAGGCTTCGTTGAATGTATTTCTGTAAAATAATTCTCGAGTGAAACTCGATGTGAGCCGAAGATGATATTTTTTGCGTAAGCTGAATCAGGTAAAAATCGCCACCTGCTAAATCTAACTTGGCATTCTTTTTTAGCTGAGCCGAAACTGTTAATAAGTCAATAGGCTGAGAGTCTGTGAATAACTGAAAAATCGCTTCAAAAATATGCTTGTGTGCTTCCTTGTAAAAAGCATCAGGCTGCAGGATATCAATAACCTCATCAACCCCTTTTTTATCAATCATCATCGCGCCAAGCACGGCCTCTTCCAGGTCGAGCACTTGCGGTGGGAGCTTTCCTTTTTCTAAGTTTATAATAGTAGTTTTATCTACTTTTATAGGGTTCATATTTCTGAGATTTTCCATGTAGCGAAAGTAACTATTTTAATGAATTTATTACTATTGAGTTATGCAACAGTTGTGTTTATAAGTTTCTTTTTTTTGTTAACAACCAAAAAAAAATCCGAAACCATTGGGCTTCGGATTTAGATATATTTTGTAAGAAATTATTCTTTGTATTCGCCCATCTTACTGTATTTGTCCATCCTTTGAGAGACTAATTCTTCTGTTGATAAATCTTTCAATTCGTTAAACGCTTTGATGATATATTGTTCAACAGTTTTGAAAGCGGTTTCTTTATCATAATGAGCTCCGCCAAGTGGTTCCGGAATAATATCATCAACTAACTTCAATTTTTTCATATCGGTAGAAGTCAGTTTCAGTGCTTCGGCAGCTTGTTCTTTATATTCCCAGCTTTTCCATAAAATTGAAGAACATGATTCTGGGGAAATAACAGAATACCAGGTGTTTTCCATCATTAAAACTCTGTCTCCAACGCCTATTCCTAATGCGCCACCAGAAGCGCCTTCGCCAATAATAACACAAATTACAGGAACTTTAAGACGAACCATTTCCAGAATGTTTCTTGCGATAGCTTCACCTTGTCCTCTTTCTTCAGCTTCCATTCCAGGATAAGCTCCCGGAGTATCTATCAAAGTTACGACAGGAATATTAAATTTCTCTGCCATTTTCATCAAACGCAACGCTTTACGGTAACCTTCAGGATTTGCCATACCGAAATTACGCAACTGACGCATTTTGGTGTTGATTCCTTTTTGCTGCCCGATAAGCATAAAAGACTGACCATCAATCTGACCTAAACCTCCAACCATTGCTTTGTCATCTTTGAAATTCCTGTCTCCAAAAAGTTCTAGAAATGTGCCTTTGGTTAAGTTAGTAATATGCTCTAAAGTATATGGCCTATTAGGATGACGCGATAATTGTACACGCTGCCAGGCGGTAAGGTTTTTATAAATCTGTCTTTTGGTTTCTTCTAATTTCTTTTCAATTTGCTTACAGGTTGCAGTAACATCGACGTTAGATTCGGCTCCAATTATCTGGCATTTATCGAGTTGGTCTTCTAGTTCTTTTATAGGAAGTTCAAAATCTAAATATTCCATAGGGTTTGTTCGTTTTGATTTAATCGAATAGCAAATATAAAATTTTAAATTGTGATAAAAAGCACTTTTCGCAGATTAATTGCAAACAACTTTAGGTCAATTTTTTACGTGATTTTACTATTCCATTTAGGATTACCGTCAGTAAAATAATCAAAGCTCCGATATAGAATTCAAAGCTCATTTTTTCTTTTTCTTCAAAAATTAAAACAGCTAAAATGATTCCGTAAATAGGCTCCAGATTAATAGTAAGCATTACTGTGTATGGGCTCAAAAACCTCATCACTCCAGTTGAAGCTATAAAAGCATAGGCAGTGCAAACTGAACTTAGTATGATCATATACATAAAATCTTTTGGCGAAAGCATAAAGAAATCAGCAGAAAAACCTCGTGTAACCAATAATAAAATTGTGAAGAATATCACACCACCGCTCAATTCATAAAATGAGATAACGGTCGCGTCATGTTTTTGTACAAGCTGACTGTTGATAACAGCAAATAAAGCTGAAAGGAAAGCTGAAATCAATGCTAATCCTATTCCGAATAAAAACGCATTTCCTCCATTTAGGATGGAATTTAATAAGCCTTCTGCTCCTGTGGTGCCTGAAATAGCTACAAAATATAAGCCGATTATAACCACCAGACCTGAAAGTATTTCGTACCAAACTACTTTTTTGCCAAAAAGAAACGGCTCAAGAATGGAAGCAAAAAAAGCGCCTGTTGACAAACAAGCTAAGGTTATTGAAATATTTGAAATCTTGATTGCTTTAAAAAAAGTAAACCAATGCAATGCGATTATCAATCCCGAAAAGAGAAATTGTATCAGGGTAAACTTGGTAATCTTTATAGAAAGTTTTTTGAAATAAATATAGATGGCAATAAATCCAACTGCAAAAAGCATTCGGAACCAGACTAACGGCAAAGCATCAAGGGAAATTAGTGCACCTAAAACAGCGGTAAATCCCCAAATGAAAACTATTAAATGGAGATGCAAATAACTTTTGAGGTTATCGCTTGGCATTTCGTAAAAGATAAATGGCTAAAAGTCCAAATACAATATTTGGTGTCCAAACAGCCAGCATTGGCGGAGCGCTCGATTTTTCGGCTAAAACTCCGAAGACTTTATCGAGAAAGACAAAAGCAAACGCGAGCAGAATTCCGATAGCAAGATTGCTTCCCATTCCGCCTCGACGTTTCATAGAAGAAACCGAAACGGCAATAATAGTTAAAATGAAAGCAGAAGCCGGAATACTGTATTTTTTATAAAGCACTACCAAATAGACATTAATATTAGAGGAACCACGTGATTTTTCTTTATCAATAAACTTATTGAGTTCGTTTAATGGCAAGGTTTCCGCAATGTAAACTACTGGCGTTAAGTCTTCCAGCTCAAATTTAAAAACGGTGTCTTTAACTTCACCTGATTCGATGATATCGCCAAACTTCCCGACTTTTCTTTTGGTGTAATTGAACAGCGTATAGGTACTGTCTTTTGGATTCCATTTGATTCTGCTCGCTAACAATTTGTATTTCAACTTATCGCCTTCAAACTTTTCCATCGAAAAATTAAAGGCCATTTTAGAAACCTCATTAAAATTACTTACGAAAATATATTCGTCTTTACTGATTTGGCGAAACACATTGGTATCATCCCGAAGATCACTTTGTCCGCCTTGTGTTAACAGATAGGTATATCTAAAATTTTTAAAACCGGCACTGGCATTTGGCACCAAATAAATAGTCATCACCAAAGCAAAAAGCGATACAATCGTAGCGCCAATGATATAAGGTCTGAGGAATCTTGAAAAAGAAATGCCTGAACTTAAAATCGCAATAATCTCGGTGTTATTGGCAAGTTTTGAGGTGAACCAAATCACCGAAAGGAATAAAAATATCGGAAATAAAAGATTGGCAAAATAGATTGTGAAATCAAGATAATATTTGGCAATAGCTGAGAAGGCAACATGATTCTCAATCATTTTATTGACTTTTTCAGAAACATCAATCACTATCCCAATTGGAATAAACATTAGCAACATTACAACGAATGTTCCTAGATAGCGTTTGAGAATGTATTTGTCAATTATTTTTAACATCGTATGTTTATTTGGTTATGTGGTTATATGGTTATGCGGTCATTTTTGATGTAATTTTCAAATAACCGAATCCACAAATGCACGAATAACCTATAGTCGTTGGCTCATATTTTTTACCATCATATCTTTCCATGTTCTGAAATCTCCCGCTAAGATATGTTTTCTTGCTTCACGAACCAACCACATATAGAAACCTAAATTGTGTATTGTGGCAATTTGTTTCCCCAGATATTCATTGGCAGCAAAAAGATGTCGCAAATAGGCTTTCGTATATTCAGTATCAACAAAGGTATATCCCATTTCGTCAAGAGGCGAAAAATCGGCTTCCCATTTTTTGTTTTTGATATTGATAGTTCCGTTTGCTGTGAATAACATTCCGTTACGTGCATTACGTGTTGGCATCACGCAGTCGAACATATCAATTCCCAACGCAATGTTTTCCAAAATGTTTATTGGAGTTCCAACGCCCATCAAATAACGTGGTTTATCTTCCGGTAGAATATCACAAACAACTTCGGTCATAGCGTACATTTCTTCTGCCGGTTCACCAACCGAAAGTCCACCAATAGCATTTCCCTGTTGTCCTGCATTAGCAATGTATTCGGCAGATTGCTGACGCAAATCTTTATATGTACTTCCCTGAACTATTGGAAAGAAAGTCTGGTCGAAACCATATTTTGTTGGCACTTTTCCCAAATGACTGATACATCTGTCCAACCAACGATGCGTCATTTTCATTGATTTTTGTGCATAGCGATAATCACATGGATAAGGCGTGCATTCGTCGAAAGCCATAATGATATCAGCACCGATGGTGCGCTGAATTTCCATTACATTTTCAGGGGTAAAAAAGTGATAAGAACCATCAATATGCGATTTGAACTTTACGCCTTCTTCTTTAATTTTTCTATTAGCCGAAAGCGAATAAACCTGGTAACCACCAGAATCGGTCAGGATATTTCTATCCCAATTCATGAATTTATGTAAGCCACCAGCCTGTTCTAAAATAGCTGTTTGCGGACGCAGGTATAAATGATACGTATTTCCAAGAATAATATCAGGGTTAATTTCTTCTTTTAATTCGCGCTGGTGTACTCCTTTTACAGAAGCAACTGTACCAACAGGCATGAATATTGGGGTTTCAATTATACCGTGATCAGTAGTGATACTTCCGGCACGCGCTTTTGAATTGGGGTCTTTTGCAAGTAAATCGAATTTCATTATATCTTTTAATCAGTCGGCAAAGATAAAAGAATTAGGATTTAGGAATTAGGAATTAGGAATTTATTTAACATAAAGATTTGACTGAAAGGATTCAGGTTTTAAATATAAATTTCCAATTTGAAAATTAGCTGCCTACTAACTTCAATCCTTTCAATACATCTGCAATATTCTGCTTAAACTCAACAAAATTGTGTCTTTTTACCAAACAAGTAACGCCCATATCAGCGCAATATGCCAATAATTTTTTAGGATAAGCTCCTGAAACCATCACAACGGGTATGTGTTTTAAGTCATCGGATTTTTTTATTATTTCCAAAATTTCCTCTCCGTTTAGCACTGGCATGTGGATGTCCAGGAAAATAACATCGGGTTTCTCGGCTTGAATTTCCAAAACCAACAGCATTTTCCTTCCGTCGGAAAATACTTTTACATTGTGTCCCAATTCTTCTGCAATCTCTTTAAAGAAGCCTAAGTCATCGAAATCATCGTCTAAATAATAAATGGATTTTGCCTTTTTCATAATGGTAGATTTTTGAGATACCAAGTTAGTAGCCTTTTTTCAGGATAAATTACAGAATATTATGCTAATCTTATATAATTTCAATCGGAATGTATTTTATTGATAACCACTTAATAACTAATTTACAAAACTTTTGCCATTCGTGAAAATTAGAATTACTTTTGACGACATTTAATTTTAACTGCAAAAAATGTCAAACACACAACATTTACAAGATTTTTCAACACAAGTCCGAAGAGACATTCTTCGAATGGTACATGCTGTAAACTCAGGTCATCCTGGTGGTTCACTTGGCTGTACAGAATTTTTCACAGTACTCTATCAACAGCTATTGGATAGAAAACCGGGGTTCAATATGGACGGTATTGGAGAAGATTTATTCTTCTTGTCTAACGGTCACATTTCGCCAGTATTCTATAGCGTTTTGGCACGTAGTGGCTATTTCCCAATTGCAGAATTAGCAACGTTCAGAAAACTTAATACGCGTTTGCAGGGACATCCAACAACACATGAAGGATTGCCCGGCGTACGCATAGCTTCAGGTTCTTTGGGTCAGGGAATGTCGGTTGCTATTGGTGCGGCGCAGGCTAAAAAACTAAACAACGACAATCATTTAATCTATTCACTTCATGGTGATGGTGAGTTACAGGAAGGTCAAAACTGGGAAGCAATTATGTATGCTTCTGCCAAAAAAGTAGACAATTTAATTGCTACAATTGATTTAAACGGGCAACAAATTGACGGTGCTACGGATGATGTATTACCAATGGGAAGTATCAAAGCTAAATTTGAAGCTTTTGACTGGGATGTTATGGAAATCAAAGAAGGTAACGACATTGAAGCGATCATCAAAGGAATGACTGAAGCAAAAAGCAGAACCGGAAAAGGAAAACCAGTTTGTGTATTGTTGCATACGATTATGGGACATGGCGTTGACTTTATGATGCATACTCATGCCTGGCATGGAAAAGCCCCAAATGATGAGCAATTAGCAATCGGATTGGCACAAAACTATAATGTTGGAGGAGAACAAGACTATTAAGAAGATGAAAAAATATACAAACACAGGAAGTAAAGATACACGTTCGGGTTTCGGAGCAGGAATGACAGAACTTGGACAAAAAAATGAAAACGTTGTTGCACTTTGCGCCGACTTGATTGGTTCATTAAAATTTGACGATTTCAAGAAAAACCATCCGGAGCGTTTTTTCCAGATTGGGATTGCAGAAGCTAACATGATTGGAATTGCAGCTGGTTTAACTATTGGTGGAAAGATTCCATTCACAGGAACATTTGCTAACTTTTCTACCGGAAGAGTTTATGATCAAATCCGTCAATCAGTAGCATATTCTGATAAAAATGTGAAGATTTGTGCTTCGCATGCCGGATTGACTTTGGGAGAAGATGGAGCAACACACCAAATATTGGAAGATATCGGTTTGATGAAAATGTTACCTGGAATGACTGTAATCAATACTTGTGATTATAATCAAACCAAAGCAGCAACAATTGCTTTAGCAGATCATCACGGTCCGGCGTATTTGCGTTTTGGTCGTCCGGTTGTGGCTAACTTCACTCCTGCTGATGAACCATTTGTAATTGGAAAAGCGATTATGCTTAACGAAGGAACTGATGTTACGATTATTGCTACCGGGCATTTGGTTTGGGAAGCATTAATTGCTGCAGAAGCATTGGAAGCTAAAGGTATTTCTGCTGAAGTTATCAATATTCATACAATCAAACCTTTGGATGATGCGGCTATTTTGAAATCGGTTTCAAAAACAGGTTGTGTAGTTACAGCGGAAGAACACAATTTCTTGGGCGGTTTAGGCGAAAGCGTTGCCAGAGTTTTAGCTTTGAATAATCCAAAACCACAAGAGTTTGTTGCGGTTAACGATAGTTTTGGCGAAAGCGGAACTCCGGAGCAATTGATGGAAAAATACAAGCTGAACAATCAGGCGATTGTAGAAGCTGTAGAAAGAGTAATCAAGAGAAAATAATTTTCAATTATATATCAAAAAAATCCCGTTCAAATTGAGCGGGATTTTTTATTTATAGGTTTTCATGATTCGGTCCCAAAAAGAAAAATACAATCCATAATTGTATTTACTTACTCTGTGATGCAAGTCGTGATTTTCTGCTGTATTTTGCGTCAGGCTTCCCAGAAACAGGAAATTTAGTTTATAACCCAAGTGAATATAAACGTTGTACAAGGTCATAAATGTTGAAAACACAAACAGTGCATAGGGATGAACCGGAATTATAAAAATGATTATTGGTATAATGCCAAGAGAAATTATGGCTTCTATTGGATGGAACGAAAAGGCACTCCACGGATTTGGATTATGCGAAAAATGATGGATTTTGTGAAAACGAAATAAAAATGGCAACTGATGCATTAATTTATGGGACCAGTAAAAATAAGCATCGTGCAAAACCACCATCATCAAAATGCTTAGAAAAAAGTAACCATAACCATAGGTTTCTATTTTAGAATAAATCGTTGTATATCCCATTTGATACCAATAAATCAACAACAAAACAGAAACACTATAGATTAGTAATGTTGTCGCAGAATACAGCAATTCACTTTTAATTTGTCTGATTACTGGTTGCTTTTGGTTTAATTTCAGATGAATGTATTCTTTCTTTTTCCAGACATAAAAAACAAAAAAAGCAATTCCCGCAAAAAGACAATATCTTAATACGAATAGTAGAATTCCTGTGAGTAATGTATAGTCGTTGTTTAAAAACATTTAATCTAAACTTTGTTTGAATTTTTGACAGCCTAAACCCTGCAGATTTTCTAAAGATTCTGAAAGGTTTTCATCTAAAATATTTCCTGATTTTTTTTGACAAAACGGACAGGCATTCAAATCGCCATCGGTATCTACATACATACTTCTGTTACCCGAACCATAGCAACCCATTCTTCTTTGATGATAACCGTGATACGTTATCAATGGGAAATCTTTGTTCTTTGGATTGTAATTCATATCAATATAAAAATCATCTAAGAGTTTCAGTTGCTCTTCGCTCAAATCGACATCGGTATCTTTGTAATGCCCAACCGCTCGTGGTTCTAAAATCTGAATAAAAGAAACACCCATTTTTTGAGCCAATTCAGCATAACACATCAGATTTTCATAGTTGACAAAATCTTTGGTTACACAAATAGAAAGCGCGGTAACCAAATCGTTATTAATAGCATTTTGCACTCCGTTTTCAACCCAATAATAAGCATCTTTAAATCCTCTGAATTCGTTATGCTTTTCCGGAATATAATGATCGAGGCTTACCATAACGCCATTCAAACCTGACGTTTTTAATTTCTTTGCATTTTCATCTGTCAGTTTTAAACCAGAAGTCAAAACCCAAAAATCTGTACTCTTGTTGGCATTGTTGAGAATTGTCGTAATCAAATCCACTTTAAGAAGCGGTTCACCACCAGTCAGATGAATTATGCTAACGCCCTGCTCCTGAAGTGTGGCGATAATTTTATTTAATTGTTCAGCTGAAAGCACGTCTTTTTTATTGAGGTTTTCCCATTCATAGCAGTGTTCACACTGCAAAGAACATTTTTTGGTAATCGCCACATAGGTATTTACAAACCTATTTGTCTTTTGTTTAATCGGAACGATTCTGTTCATTTCGGAAGCAATAAAATTCCTAAATGAAATGCTATTCCATCCCGGTGTATAAAGTCCCCAATAATATCTTCCAGCCACGTTGGCAAACTTGTACAATCGGTGTTGACCAATGTTCCTTCTTCTTTTCTTGATTAAAGCTAAAGGAATAGCTATCCAATTCCACGGATTTTTATAACTTTTTACAGCAATGCCAACAATCGTCAATCGGTAAAGAAACTGGACAATTTCTTTCCGGATTCCTGTTATCATTTTTTGCTTCCTGACACTCGTTTGGACAATAGCATCATCAGTTAAAGCTATGTTTTCCTGAAATTCTAACGGGATATTTTCAATAATCGTTTCGCTGCTATTCATCTTTTAAAGCTATTAGAGACAGGTTTTTAGAATCAGAAACAAAATCTTTATACAATTCAATCGAATACGCATTTAAAGCGCCTTTTTCCCTGAAGGTTTTTAGCTTCGCAAAATTCGGGATGCCTTTATAATCTCTGATGTATTCATAGTAGCCATTGGTTTTAAAGAAAAAACTTTGTTTTGAATTTGGGCCGACTTTTACAGCAGCGAAGTTTAATGTTACTTCATTGCCAATGCTAGGCTGAATAAGATATTTATTATCTTTTTCCAATAAAAGAGCAGTTACATCTTTCCCATTTTCGTCTGTAGCAGTTGTTGGTTTTAAAGTAGTTTTTTTTATGCTTTCATTTTTGGAGAAATCCATTCCGGCATAATCCAAATCCCAGAACATATAACCGCTGACTAATTTGATTTGGACTTTTTCACCAGCCGAAAGTGAAACGGGAACAACAATATCTCTGGCAGATAAAGGTCCGACGGTATTTATGTTTTCGATGAATTTCCATTCATTATTTTCTTTCACATATACAGCTAAAGGAATATATTGATTGGATCGCCACTTCTCGCAGGTTTCCTTTGGAAGTTTACGTTGTTTTTTATGAAAGGTGTTATAGTAAGAACCAAACTGTTCATTAAACTTACCATACATATAATCCATCCAATAGGTGTTTTTTAAATTGAGGTGAAGTTTTCCAATGTTGCTTTTTTGAGTGTTATCAAATTCTAAAACAACTTCATTTGGGTTATTTATTGATTCAGAAGTATTAAAAGAATAATAATCCTTATCTGCAGTTAAAAAAGGTTTTGTCGATACTTTAAAATCATTGCAATACGCATTAATTGGTTGCTTTTCATTTTGAAGTGTATAGATTTCTCCTTTTTGGTCCATCAGCACTAAAGAGTTTTTAGGATGATTTACCACGATTAATTCGGTTAAGTCAGTATTCTGAATTTCCTTGAGTTCGTTCGTGATTTTTAAATTATAAAATCCGTTTGAATCTTTGAGGCGATTTAGTTTTAGATAATCGTCTCTTTCCAGATTAGGAAGTATGGCTCCGGGATATATTTCGCCATTGAACGCATATGTTTCTCCGTCGTCGACATATACAAATGGGCAGGAACTTTTTGTGGCCAGGATAATTATTGTAAGTAATACTATAGCGCCCAAAGTGATACCAACCACCGACATGACTGCTCTGCCCGAATCGCTATCATATAACTCTACTTTTGAAATATCAGAATAAGGAATTGTTAATTGTGAGCCAATCGAATTGGTTATCGCTTTGTTTGTATAAATATGCACTTCAGCCGGTTTATTTGATTTGGATTTTTTGTATTTACCGCCTGTTTTGCCAGGTTTTGGTTGATATAAATTATGGGATTCATCAAACTCCTGTAAAGTTCCGGACACTTCCTTGGTATCTTCGTTGAACGTTACATTGGATAAATGCCGTTTTTCATCTCCAAAGTGTACTATAATATATTTCGTTTGTCCTTTTGGTGTTTCGGGTTTAATTTTTGAAGACATCGAATTGGCGTCTGTAGATTTTACCTTGTAGTAGGAACAGCCTACAACTAAATTTAAAAAAGAAGCCAATAATAAAAGAGAAATAAAAAAGGTTGCTCTTTGTTTGGTTTTGATTGTTGAAGGATCGAATTTGCTTGTAATCTTTGGCCTTTTTTCACAGTGAAATCATTTAAATTAAACAACAATTGAAAAAATCAAAGACTTGGGAGTAAGTAAAACTACAAAAAAAGTTTGTATGAAATCTTGTTAAAACAAAAAATCCCGTTCGGTCTGAACAGGGTTTTTTGTTTTATGGTTTGGATTGCTTTTATTACTTATGGTTGACCGTGACAACTTCGGTCGAGATAATTTTTCTTGCCATTACCTGTGCCGCCACAAGTTGGTATATCGGCAAAAGGATAAGCATCACCTGTTATAGGGTTTTTGATTTCACTGACTGTGGTAAAGTAATCATTATCATCATCTACATCAAGGAAATCCGGAATCTCATCAGTTGGATAATATTCTACCGGATTTGTTCCTGGTATCGGAATTTTTAATTCATCGGTATTATCAATATTTGAAACACCTTCCGGTAAAGTATATACATAACCATCAGGAATTCCAGGAGTATTGATAACTGTGCCATCACTATTTACAACTGAGGTTCCCAAATCTTCCTGATAGGAATCAATTCCATCTCCATCCTGATCCATCCTTTGAATTTCATATAATTTGAAACTAAATATAAGTGGTGAATACGAAGGAATTCCGGCTGATGAAGTTCCAAAATAAGCTAAACCAGATGGAATAAACATCACTCCGGCACCAAAATCATTATAAGACGTTGTGCCATCAGGATTTCCTGTGTAAGTTCCTGTTTTGAATTGTGGAAATATTTCGCTCCAGCCTCTAATAACGCCCGTTAAATTAAAATAGTTTTCCGGGTTAATTGATTCTTCAAACTCTTCTGATTTTATTGTTGTAGTCGAAACCGGAGGAGTTCCTTCAGTTACCGTACTGCTATAAATATATTCTCCTCTGTAAGATGTTAGTACTTTATCTGCATTACACGGTGATTTGCTGTTAGCACCTGAGCCTTGTCTCAATTCTATATAGTAAATTTTATACGTAATATCAACTTCGTTTTGTCTAACCTGAACATATCTTGTTTTTAGCGGATAAACACCTTGATTATCCCAAATTGAAATTTGAGTACCACCTGCCGGAATTAAAGTAAAGATAACATCCTGATCGTCTGTTTGTCCCGGATTATTAACTACTTCCATATAATGCGTATGCAAATAGGTTTCAATATTAGTCATATCAGTATCCCGTTGAGTTGTAAAATCACGTAGAGGTTCACTTCCACTATCACTATGAGAACAGGAAACAACTGTTAAGACTAAAGAAAAAAGAAAAATAATTTTTAAAAATTTATTCATTATTGTTTGAATTTTGAGCCCGCAAGATACAATATTGATTTATTTTTGTAAACAATTTAACGTTGATTTTGGAAAAAAAATGAGAGTAGATAAATATTTATGGTGCGTTCGCTATTACAAGACCAGAAACATGGTGACAGAAGCCTGCAGAAAAAATCAAATCACTGTTAATGGCCAGGTTGCAAAGGCTTCGAGAGAAGTTTTTCCAATGGATAAAGTCACCTTTAGAAAAGACCAGATTACATATTTAATAACTGTTTTAGATATTCCACAAAATCGCGTTGGAGCAAAGTTGGTAGACATCTATCGAAAAGATGAAACACCTCCGGAAACTTTTGCCCATCTTGAGTTGCTGAAACTTTCCAAAGAGCATTATCGCAAAACAGGAACCGGAAGACCAACAAAAAAAGACAGACGGGATTTGGATGATCTTGAATTGGGAACTGAATAAAAAATTATATAAAAGTTATACAGCTGTTGAAAATAAACATCCTATTTTTTTATCTTTGAAAAAACATCACAATGAGCCAAAATATAATTCTTAACCATCTGGAAATAGAGCATAAAATCAAAAGGATTGCTTATCAAATTTATGAGACTTTTGCTGAAGAAGATGAAGTGATTTTAGCGGGCATAGCAAACAATGGTTATGTTTTGGCAGAAAAAATAACTGCTGTTTTAAAAAAGATATCAGATTTAAAAGTAACCTTATGCGAGGTTAAAATTGACAAACAAAATCCGTTCAAACAAATAACTACTTCTGTTGCAAAGGAAATTTACATAAACAAAAACATAGTAGTGGTAGATGATGTGTTACATTCAGGTACTACATTGATTTATGGTGTTAAGCATTTTTTAGAAGTGCCTGTAAAAAAAATAAAAACAGTTGTTTTAGTGGATAGAAATCATAAAAAATTCCCTGTGAAAGCTGATTTTAAAGGAATTTCTTTATCAACTTCGATAAAAGAACATGTGCATGTAGTGTTTGAAAACAAAAATGATTACGCTTATTTAGTCTAATAGTTCAAGTATCTCCTGAACGATAGCTTCAGTATCTTTGTTATCGACATCGACTTTAAAAGTGGCTTGGTTATAAAAATAACTTCTTTCGAATAAGTGTTTGGCAACAAATTCTTCTAATTCCTCTTCTGATTGATTAGCGACAAGTGGTCGGTTCATTTTTTCTGATTTAAGCCTCTCTAAAATAACCGTTACTGAACCTTTTAAATAAATCGAAGTGATGTTTTTACCATTCAGAAACAAGTGATTATCAGCATAACAAGGTGTTCCCCCACCGGTACTAATGATTAAACTTTCATCATTTGTTATAATTTCTTTGAAAGTTTCGTGTTCAACTTTTCTAAAATAAATTTCCCCTTTGAGTTTAAAGAGTTCACTAATGCTCAAACTGGTTTTTTCTTCAATCAAATTGTCTAAGTCTATGCATTTAACTTTCATTTTTTCTGATAGTAACTGAGCAATTGTTGTCTTGCCAACAGCCATATAACCAATCAAAATAACTTTCTTCATTACAATAAAACCTTATAAATTAAGCCGTTAACACCCTTTGTCAAAAAAAGGCAAATTTATAATAAAATTGCTTTGAAATATTAATAATAACACCTTATATTTGCACCCGCATTCAAGAAAAGAAAAAGACTCGATAGCTCAGTTGGTAGAGCACATCACTTTTAATGATGGGGTCCTGGGTTCGAGCCCCAGTCGGGTCACAAAAAGTCGAACAAGTTTTGTTTGGCTTTTTTTGTTTTAGGCCACGTGGAGAAACGGTAGACTTGCCATCTTGAGGGGGTGGTGCTCGTAAGGGCGTGTGGGTTCAAATCCCACCGTGGTCACAATTAACTTTTTAAATTACCTCAAAACCCCGCAAAACATAGGTTTTACGGGGTTTTTATTTTTCTATCCTATCAAAATCAATCAATAATTCGCAATGCCAAAGGGGTACAATTCGGGGTACCTGACTTTTGAAGCACTATGTACCCCTACTTGTCTGTGAACCCCAGTAAAATCAACCTGTTCAGAAAATGAACTTCTTGTTTTGCTTTGATACTTAATGTAAATTAATACTATCAAAAAAAGGTCACCATTATGAATGCAACCATCACCAATCTCTTTTACATCAAAAGAGCAAAACCCAACAGTAAAGGACTAGTTCCAATTTTTCAACGCGTCACCGTGGATGGGCAGCGTATTGAAAAAAGCACAGGTAAATACATTGACCCAGAGTTATGGTCAGTAGAAACGACAAAAATGAAAGGAAAGACAGATGCAGCTCGTTCAATAAATAGCCATCTTGAAATACTATTAAATGACGTTTCAGAAGCTGAAAAGGATTTAAGACTTGATCGCGAAGTAGTCAATTATGTTAATATGAAAAAAAAATTAACCGGGAAAGACGAAAATCGAAGAATGCTAATTTCAATCTTTCAAGGGCATAATGATAGATTGCAGGCATTAGTCCCATCAGGAGAATTTGCCCAAGGAACTGTCGAAAGGTACAAGACTACATTAAACCACATTAAAGAATTTCTTGATACAAAACGCAATCTATCCGATATTGCCCTTGAGGATTTAGACTTTGCTTTACTAAAAGATTTCGAATTCTTTCTCATCACCAGTCACAATTGCAAAAATAACACTGCTGTAAAATATGTAAAGAATTTTCGAAAAGTAATTAATGAATGTTTGGATAACGACTGGCTTAAAATTGACCCTTTCAAAAAATACAAATGCAAAATCACCCGGGTTGATCGCGACTATTTAACCAACGACGAACTACAAAATATCTACAATAAAAAATTCACAATTCCGAGATTGATATTAGTAAGAGATATGTTCATTTTCAGCTGCTTTACTGGTTTAGCTTATATTGACGTTCGAAATTTAACCACTGATAACATAGCTATTGGAATTGATGGTTCAAAATGGATTTTTACTAAACGACAAAAAACGGAAGGTCCTTCAAATATTCCATTGTTACCAGTGGTTGAACAACTAATTGAAAAATACAAAGACCACCCGCAATGCCTCAATAAAAATGTACTCATGCCAATTCTAAGCAATCAACGAATGAACAGTTATTTAAAAGAGATTGCGGATGTTTGTGAGATTAATAAAGATTTGACATTCCATGTAGCACGTCATACGTTTGCTACTACCGTAACACTTTCTAATGGTGTTCCTTTGGAAAGCGTAAGTAAGATGCTTGGACATACAAGTTGGAAATCTACTCAGATATATGCCCGAGTTTTAGATAAGAAAATAAGTGAAGACATGCAAATATTGAAATCAAAGCTGGATATAAAATCTTTGACAAAAAGCATTGCACAATCCTCCTAAATTTCAAAGCATTGCAGCCTTTCTTGCAATGTTTTTTTATTGAAAAAAACTCTAAAATTAGGGTGTTTAATTCCCGAATCACACACCATACTTTTAGTTTCATTGAATCATAGTATATAATTTTGGTCAATCCCATCCAATTTATATACTATGAATAACTATTCAAACCAACATCGTATAAAATCACTATATCGCATGCTATTAGAAATGGCTACGGGAAATTTAGCCTTTCGCATCGAGTTGGATGGAACAGATGTATACTTTGATGAAGTAGCTGGTTTGCTAAATGAGGCAGCAGAAAAAATGCAGTTAAATGAATTTGTACTTCATGAATTTACGAACTCAAATGCAAATAAAGAGCCGATTATGGAAATCATTCAGAAAGTCCAGAATTATATTTTAAATAATCTTGAGGAACCTCTACCCTCTTCAAACGCACTGTCAAAATTGTTTGGCACAAATGAATTTACCCTTAAGGAAGGTTTTAGGAATATCTCAAATACAAGTATATATCAATTTTATAACAACGAACGACTAAAGCGAGCGTACTATTTAATTGAAAAAACAATCATGCCACTAAAAGTGATTGCATTTAAATGTGGTTTCAAAGACTATAACAATTTCTCCAAAGCTTTTAAAAAGAAATACAACTGTAGCCCAAGCGAAATAATCCGTACTAACGAATAGGTAAATTTCCCCTTCCCCCTTTTGAATATCTAAATTCCCGAATTGTCATCATTTAAAAAATTCATTTTCAGAATTTTACAGAACCAAAAGTAAAAAGATGAAACCGTCACCACATTTAAAAAACAACATTACATACACTATCAGCTTACAGTATATTCTTTTATTCTCTTATGCCGCAGCAAGCAAAATACTCGACTTTCAAAATTTTCAAATCCAGCTCGGGCAATCCCCTTTGTTAAGTGCATTTGCAGGTGTTGTTTCTTATGGAGTTATAGGGGTAGAACTTATTTTGGTTTTGCTCTTAATGTCTGCTAAATCCCGATGGATGGGATTGTATGGCAGCTTTGTGTTAATGACAATGTTTTCAGCCTACATTGTAATAATCCTGAATTTTAGTTCGTTTACGCCCTGTTCCTGCGGAGGTATTTTAGAAAAAATGACTTGGACGCAGCATTTGATTTTTAATATCTTGTTCGTGGTACTTGCAGCAATAGCACTAGTACTACAATCAACAACAAGGTTTGTTTACGGGTTCTTAATTATTCTTTTTACTTCCGGGATAGCCTTGATCGTTGCCCTGTTTCTCATGTCCGAAGATATAATTCAGCATCGGAACAATTTTGTACGAAGGCTTCCTGAGCAGTTCTTCCAGGAGCACGATATTGACTTGGGTTTCAATTCGTACTATTTTGCAGGAACCGTAAATGGAAAAGTGTATTTAGGAAATGTAACCGCACCATTATTACTCACCGAGACTGATTCGGCACTACAAAATAAAAAGGAAATCGTTATTAAACTAAACAAGCTAGATTTCCCTTTCCGTTCACTACAGATTCAGGTTCATTCAAAGTACTTTTTTGCGTCTGATGGCACCGTGCCTGTACTATTCAGAGGTAAAACAGGAGATTGGAAGGCAGTACACCAAAAAGGAATTAGTACACGGTTTTCAAACCCCGTATTTACAGATTCCGTTTCAACTGCATTCCGCACAGACAAAGCGAATGGCGAAAATGTTCTGGGCGAGTATTCTCATAGTTCAAACCTCCTAAAACTTAATCCGGCATTACTCCAAAAACAAATTGACGGTATTTTTGATACGGACGGAATTCTAAATTACGACCCGTATACTAATCAAATTGTCTACCTATATTATTATCGCAATCAGTATATAGTTGCCGATCCAAAATTAAATTTACTGTATCGTGGAAACACCATAGACACTAACAGCCATGCAAAAATAAAAGTCGCATACAATAAAGCACGGAACGAAAGGAAATTGGCAGCACCCCCTTTGACTGTAAACAAAAATGCATGCGTTTACAAAGGTCTTCTATTTGTCAACGCAGCACTAATGGGCAATTTTGAGGATGAAAAAATGCGGAAGCAGGCAAGCATTCTCGATGTATATGACCTTAAAAAACGCAGCTATTTGGTCAGCTTCTATGTGTACAACATCGATGGGGAAAGGTTAAGCCGATTTGCAGTCCAAGGCAATCGCTTTTATGGATTAATCGGAACGCATCTCGTTAGTTACAAGTTGAGCAATATGGTAATAAAGCGGTATTCAGAAACTAAATAAAGTAGCAATTACAAACAAAGTAAACTTTAGGTAATAATTATAACCGGCGCCGGTTGTCAGGAGTAAGATCGAAAACCTGTAAACAGAGTAGATCAATAACATTAAATTTAATAATCATGAAAAGATTCAGTAAATTCATTCCAATGGCAGTACTTGCCTTGGGACTGGTTGGAGCACTAAGCTCATTCACCGTGAGCAACAATGCAAAAAAGACCATCAACATTCCGGGGTTTATACAAGTAAACCCATTAGGAACACAATGCAGCACTTCCATTATGTGTGCTGATGACGGAGGGCCACTTTGTACAGCCTCCGGAGTTCAATACTGGGGTAAGAATGCTAGTGGGAATTGTGTGGTAAAACTTTACCGCAACCACCCATAGTAAAAAGCAATGCAGTTCCATCAGGAACTGCATTGTTCTTTTATAGTCTATCTGGTGTAAACCAATCCGGCTTTGTTCCACCTTTTAAATAGTATGTTAACCATTGCCGCACCCGATGTGTCAAATCTATCTGATTGTCCCTTTTCGTAATCGTGTGATCCTCCCCTTCATACAGTAGCAACACGTTAGGCTTCTGCAATCTTCGCAACGCTAAGTGAAATTCCATACTTTGCCTATAGTCCACCTGCTTGTCCGCATCTCCCGACCAAAGCAAAATTGGCGTTTGTACTTGCTTTGCAAAGGTAATGGGAGAATTGTCAAGATACTTTTGATAGCCATCAAAGAGCGAAACGCCCATGCGATTTTGACTGAATTCATACCGCCAGCCATTAGGCCTGCTATTACCTACCGTTAGGTAATTATTAGTAATATCAGCCATGCCCGAACCTGATATGGCGGTCGCAAATTTATGGCTCTGTGTTATTATAAAATTCGTTTCATACCCGCCAAACGAATGGCCAATAAGTGCCAGGCGCTTTGGGTCAACAGACTCGTTTGCCAGCACTACATCAACAGCAGCCGTAACGCAATCAAGAGCAGAGCGGCCAGTTTCCCCTTCAGTATAGGCAATATCGGGCAGCAATACAAAGTAACCCTGCGCGGTCAGATTGCTGATATTGAACCCCTCATCATTGAACAGGCTTGGATTAAAATATTGATTGTAGAAATCCGACAATCTTTCATAAATGTATACAACCATAGGATAGCTTTTATCGGCATCAAATCCGGCAGGATAAAAAAGAGCACCATGTAGTAACTTCCCTTTTGAATTTTCATAAGTTATCAATTTAGAGAAACCCCATTTGTAATTTCGTTGCTGCTGATTGCTTTGGTATAACACCTCAGCCCTGCTTCCTTTATGTTGCAACAGTAGTTGGGGTGACAGGTGATAGTGTTCTCTTGTGAAACTGAAAACACCATTTACAGAACGCCTTATCGCTCCTATTCGATTATTTTCAAATACAATTTGTTGCAATCCCTTCTTCACAGTCCAACTAAAGTAACCGCTTTTGGTGTCACTTGTAGCCTCAAGCAACAAGCCGTTTTCTAAATTTAAAAACCGTTCGTTATCCAAACGGACTGAGGTATAGGATTTTTTAGGCACAACCCGGTAAACTACTTTTTCCTCTATACCCTTTGTCAAACGTACTGCCCCACTACCATCTGTTTTTAAAAGCCAGATATCATACGTGTCATAAACTAATAGTTCTTTATCATCCGCAGTCCAGCCTGCAATGCCGCAGACTTTCTCTTCTCCCGAGCGGTCATATTTTTCCTCTGTAAAGGATTGTCCCATAGTTAAAGTCAGGTTGCGCCGGGTGCCTAACTTTATATCATAAAGCCACCACTGCATTTCGGTGTAATAAGCAATAAATCTACCGGCACCTGAAATGCTGATTTTATTTTGGTCGTCACTAAATTTTTGTAAAATGAGTTGGCGCTGCCCCGTCGCTATATCTTGCAGGTAATAATCAATAGGGGCATCACGGTTAAACTGTGGCTCATAGCCATTCGGATTATAAACCAATGCCAATACCTGTCTTGGTAATAATTGTTGAAAAGGAAATTGTGCATCCGTCACCATACTAAACTGCTGTTGCTCAGGAAACCATACTGCCAATTTAGGTCGAACACTCCAATTCTTGAGCTCGGCTCTGGCAGGATAAAGTAGTTGGTCTGCAGTATTCCATACCTGTACACCGCTGGTTTCCACTACCGATTCTTTCCCCTTTATCCCAAAGAAGATTCGTTTACCATCTTCGGAAACGGATAGTTCTGCAGCCGATGTACAATACAATACAGCATCTTTCGGAAAATTGCTGAATTGATTTCGGTCAAAAGTACTAAGCTTCTTTTCCTTTAGACTAAAATAGCCGACAGTGCTACTGGTTCCGTCTGTCAGATAGGCGAACGACGACCCATCGCTTTGCCATGCAAATTGTTGATATCCCTGCTCAACCGTATCAACAATTGCATCTGTTTTTAAAAGTTTCAGGTCAATCAGCTGCAGTTTCCTTTCACTGTCACATACCAGTTTATTAGAATCAACACTAAGTGAATACAGTGTTACCTTGGGTATCGTCAGCAACTTTTTACCATCTGCTCCGATTAATAATAAATCTCCTCCACCACTACCACCATTTTTGAGTAGGATCAACATTCTCCCATCTTGTGCAATGGTATAGTTTTTAATTTCTGAATGCACTTGCTGGCTACGGTTTTTAAGGTTTGTCCACACTACCCCTCCGTCCTTTCCCCTGCATACAAAAAAATCTTCCTTACCAAAATAGCCATCAGAACCTCCTGCAAAAGCATAGGTCTTTAAGGTTTTAGTATGCCTTATAAACAAGGTATCCTTTCCGCTTTCATAACGAACGGAATAACTGGCCCAATTGCCATAATCAGATAATTGGTTGCTATCCATACTACCCCAAAGCTTATAATCCGCTTCCGTAACCGGTTGTTTTAAAACCTGCCCAAACATCGGGCAGGTCATTATTAGTAATACTATAATCCTTTTCATCAATATCCGGGGTTTTGAGGTAATAAATTAGGGTTTAGCAACAGTTCTGATTCCGGTAATGGCAGTAAAGCATCTGTACTGTTCCATCCCGGTTTAATCGGACTCAATACGCTGTCCAACAACTGGGCACGCTTCAGGTCAAAAAAGCGATGACCTCCTTCGGTAAAAAACTCCACCCGGCGTTCCTGCAGTATCGCAGCAAGAATATCCTGCTGGCTCACAGCCATGGTATTGGGCAAACCCGCAAGATTGCGTATTACATCAAGGTCAGCTGTAGCACCTGTCAAAAAACCTTGTTTCGCCCGTGCCTCTGCCCGAATTAAATATTGCTCAGAGAGCCGCAGCACTATCGAATATTCCATCGTAGTTCCTGTAGCCGTAGGCTCTTTGTATTTATAGGTATGATACCACGTAGTACTGCCATCCGTAACGGGTTGTAACCAATGGCTTTTTCGCAAATCCCCTGCTTCAAAGGCATTTACCAAATCATTGCTCAGCGCAGCAAATGGTGGCGGTCCTGCCGGGAAAATATAAGTACTGCCCTCGTTGGTGTTTTGTCCATCAAAAGAAGGACTAAACTGCCACAGGGTACTCGGACTGTCCTTCAAAAAGGCAGTATCCAAATTGGCATCCAAAGTATAAGTCCCGGTTTCATTCAATACCGCCGAAGCCGCATTCGCTGCCGCATCAAAATCACCATGGTACAGATACACTCTTGCCAGTAAGGCGGTCGCCACAAACCTATTAGGACGCACTCGGTTTGTGCCAATGTAGTTAGTAGGCAATAAAGTTTGAGCAATTTCAAGATCAGCAATGATTCTGGTATAAACGGTGGCAGAAGTCAATTTATGTACCATTTGGTTTTGCTCATAGTCTGTAGTGGTTACATAAGGCACATCACCATAGAGGTTAACCAGGTAAAAATGCAGCATCGCTCTAACAAATAAGGCCTCTCCCATCAATTGGTCTTTAACATTTTGAGACAGTTTGGTAGAGGCGCCAACGCCTTCATAAACGGCATTGGCGGCGTAAATCTGATTGTAGCTGCTGCTCCACCAAAAACTTAAATCTCCATTATTAGGCAACAAAGTGTTGGTATAAAAAAATGAGGTACCTCCGGTCGCACCGTAGTAATCCAGTTCATCAGTATAAGCGCCCAGCGCGGCATGCATTCCAAAACTATATCCGGTCAGTAAACCGGTATCGCGCATTTTCGCATAAACATCGGTCATAGCCGCATTGGCCGTCGCAGGCTCTTCAAATACAGTGGCAGAGCTCAGTTGTGATGAAGGCAAATCCACCTCCACAAACGAATCACAACCGGTAGCTAGAATCAGCATTCCAACAGCCATCAGCATGCGGAAACAGAAAAAAATCTTTATATTTTTCATTTGATTAATAGTTAAGTTAAAAAGTAAATTGCAATCCTGCTGTGATTACCCGCAAAGGCGGTAGGTAACCACTAAGCGTAAATTCAGGGTCACGGCCTTTATACGAGGTAAAAGTCAAAAGGTTTTGTGCTTCAAAAGTCGCCCGGCAACTGGCACCAAACAGCCATTTCTCAGGTACTTTATAAGTGAGTGAAACATTTTTTAATCGCACGTAGGAAGCATCGCCTATCACAGCATCGCTCTCAAGGTAATTGTAAAAAGCATCAACAGCAGCACCATTATAACCTGCAGTATAGAGCTGAAAGCCTGTCGAATCGCCCGCAGTCTGCCAGTGATTAAGTACCTCTACAGGTTGATTTCCCCTGGTTCCCGGCAGCCCTGCCATCGAAGCCGAGGTAAAATTTTGCTGTTTCACAAACTGCAGCAGGAAATCAAGTTGCCAGCGCTTGTAGGTAAATTGATTACTCAGTCCACCAAAAAAAGCAGGATTAAAATCGGCAACGGTCTGCTTGTCTAAAGCATCAGTGTTGCCATCGCCGTTGCTGTCTTCAAAGGTAAAAACACCCGTTTGCGGGTCAAGTCCGGTATAATGATACACCTTCACAATATTCAATGCCTGTCCAATCACAAACTGGTTACGGTAGGTAGAGCCTTCTAAAGCCGGAAATGACAATAATTTGTTTTTCGCTACCGAGATATTGAAATTGGTAATCCAGCTAAAATTTGGCTTCTGAAAGTTGACAGTCCTCAATGTAACCTCAACACCGCGGTTCTGCACAGTAGCATCAAGATTCCCTTGTATCGATGAAAAACCCGTTGTGGCAGGCATAGGAATTCCCACCAGCTGGCTCGAAGAACAGTTGCTATACCATCCCAGCGTTAAAAAGATGCGGTCTTTAATAAAACCGGTTTCAAGGGCTATCTCTAACTTTTTATTAGTCTCCCAGCCAAAATTCGGATTATACAGCCGCGTTGGCTGCAGGCCTATAACACCCGCATAGCTTACGCCAGATGACAAATAGGTATCCAAAAATTGATAATCACCAATTTGGTCATTCCCGGTACTGCCATAACTGCCGCGAAGTTTTCCAAAACTTAAAATGCTCTTGTCTTTAAGAAAGGGTTCATCGCTAAAAAGCCATGCCGCTCCAACAGCTCCAAAAGTGGCAAACTGCCTTCCTGGGCCAAATCTACTCGACCCATCACGCCTCCCCGTCAGGTTCACTATGTATCGGTTCTTATGCGCATAGTTCAGCCTTCCAAAAAAAGCCTGGTACTTATAATCCGTCTGTTGATCTTTCAGGGTAGTTACATGAAAAGCAGATGCCATGTTATAGATCAGGCTGTTACTGGCAAAACCGTCGGCTTCTAACAAAAGGTTATTGCTTTTTTGTTGCTGAAATGTTCCTCCGGCCAGCACTTCGGTTTTGCCATACTTCCATTGATGCGACCAGCTCACCTGCGGTTCTACAATCCATGATCTTCGGTTGTTATTAGTAACATATAAGGAGGAATATTCAGGTCCTGCCTGATAAGCAGGGTCATACAAGGTCGAGGGTTGTGTCTGGGTCTCATCATGCCGGGTGTCAGTAATGCCAAAACTAGTTTTCAAATCCAATCCCGGGACTAGGCTATAGCTCAATAAGGAATTGGCAATAAAATCATGCGTTTTGGTGCGGTAACTACCTTCCAGCAGCGCCAAAGGATTCGCCCACGTACTGCCTTCCCAGTTAAGGCTGCCATCGGCATTGTATAGTGCCGGTGCATTAGGTGCTAAAGTAAGTGCAAGGCTGCTGAGGTCGGTTGACGATTGGTTGTTTTGCTGTGCGGTATACGCTGTCGAAAAGTTCATAGCAAACTTTCCGTTTTCAGACCTGTGATTCAAACTGCTTCGCAGCACACCCCGTTTATAGCCATAGTCACCCGGAAAAACAGTCGTCTCATCATGATAAGTACCGCTGACTAAAAACTGTGTGGTAGAACTTCCGCCACTCACGCTTGCATTAGCATTACGATAGGTTGCAGTGCCGCCAATCAATTCCTTTTGCCAGTCAGTATATCGGTTGGGGTCCCAGGTTCCGTTTACATCATAGGCAAAGGACTCCGGGACTACTCCATCATTGGCATAGCCTTCATTACGCATGGCGAGGTACTGCTCTGTGTTTAGCAGTTTCATAAATTTAGTTACCTTGCCACTGCCTTGGCTGACATTGGCAGTAAACCTGGTCTTACCCTGTTTTCCTTTCTTAGTGGTGATAAGCACTACGCCGTTGGCACCGCGCGAACCATATATTGCCGTGGCATCAGCGTCTTTCAAAACCTCCACACTCTCTATATCTGATGGGTTAATTCTATTAAGCGGATTGGCAAGAGTCGGCAACACACCAGTAGTCCGTGAATTACCAATCGATTCTGACGAATACGGCACACCATCAATCAGATAAAGCGGACTGTTACCTTCCGCTCGCAGGCTATTCTGCCCACGAATCTTTATCTCAAATCCACCACCGGGCACACCACTGGTTTGGGTAATACTAACTCCTGCCATGCGTCCCTGCATAGCAGCAAGCACGTTGGTTACAGGTTGGTTTTCTATCTCCTTAGAAGTAATTTTTGAAATGCTTCCGGTGCGTTCTTTGTCTTTTACTTTATAGTAGCCTGCATTTACTGTTACTTCTTTTAAGGTCGTAGCATCTTCCTGCATAGTTACATTAATTACACTACGACTGTCAACTGCGACTGCCACTTCCTTATATCCTATAAACGAAAAGACAAGAATATCCCCCTCAGGAGCAGCTATACTAAATTGTCCTTTTTCATTGGTTATAGTACTAACAGGTTTCCCCTTTATAGTAACTGTTACACCTGAAAGTACACCATTTCCATCAGTTACAGTTCCTGAAATTAGCCTGTCCTGAGCGGAGTCGAAGGATTGTTGTATTGATTGGTCTTTTAGTAAAGTGACTAACTTTTGCCTATTGCCTATTGCCTTCTGCCTTCTTTCCGAAGGCATCATTGCGAAACCTTCATAAGTCACGAGCAAAAGAGCTGCAGCGTAAATACAAAGCCTAATTGCCTTGTACAATGAATTTTTATTCATAATATTGGTTTGGTTAAATGAAACATTAGTTTTGTTTGTCTACCGGTCCTCTGTTCAACCGCCAAGAAGATGCAGAGGGCCTTTTTTTGTGTAAAAAAACCAGAACGGCAACTAACTAACCCCAGATTTAGGTAACGCCGCCCTGGCTGTTTGGTTTTTAGTTGGTTGTTATGTCATAGGCTTAGTTTTTTTAAAGGTTAAAAACTTGCGAGCCTGTATGAAGTTTGCTAAGAATTTGTTGAGTTATAGGCATAAAAAAAGCGCGGAACTCAGCTTAAACGTTATCAAGGTACTGGTATACCCAACACACGAATAAGTGAGCCCACGCCGTTTGACGTGAGCATCTTACTTATCATCTCGTGTGTTTAAAAATTACCAGTTTTTGATAACGAGATTCAAAGCGAATGCTTCAAATATTTTATATGAAGAATCGCAAATATAATACTAAACGCAAATATATACAATACAGATTTGTAATCCAAATGGATTACAATAATTTTTAAAAATATCCCAAAATTGCACTATGGCAGAATTAGATAAAGAGGATATTTTATTAAAAAACCAAATAGCTGAAAGAGTACAGTTTCTAAGAAACAAAACTGGGCTTTCACAAACTGAATTTGCTAAAAAGAATGATATTGATAGACAAATAATCAATAGATGGGAAAGCAAAACAAATAAAAGAGGAATAACTATTTATACAATCAAGAGATTTAGCAATATGATTGGAATTTCATTAAAGGAGTTTTTCGACTTTTAAATTATACAATACCACAATGAATTTAAAGATGCTATTTTATAGGCATCTTTTTTTATTCCCAAATCGCATAGAATTATTCCCGAATTGAATACTACTCCTTAAATGCAATTCATATTTTGAGCCAACCTAATAGTTCAAAAATATGAAGTGATATGAAATCCAGTTATTATACTAGGCGTTAATATTGGTGTCAAATTCAAAGAGTTCAGAAAAAACATATACCATAACGATAGCTGGAAGAACAAGAAGCGATTAAAGATGCAACTATGGTATTATTTTAACTTTAATGTTGTTCTGATTTGGTAAACAATATTTGTTTACAGATAATTAAAACATTATGTTTGGTATCAATTAACCAGAAAATGATAAGAATTTTAATATGGAAGTAAGTGAATTTATAAACCCACGTTTAAAATCAATTGCCGAATTTTTAGACGGTAAGCACCATTTTATCATACCTTCATATCAGCGAGGATACAGATGGGAAAAAAGGCAAATTATTGATTTACTTGATGACATCTATGAATTTCAAGAAGAGGTTAAGAAAAAAACAGAAAATAAAGTTGGGGAATTTTATTGCCTTCAACCAATTGTTGTCTTAAAGAGAGAAGATGATAAGTGGGAAGTTATTGATGGACAACAGAGACTAACTACAATTTTCATTTTGCTGTCTTCTATTAAAGAGGCTTTAAAACTCTTAAAACTGCCAACAAATTTTTTTACATTAGAATACGAAACAAGAGAAAAAGAAGAATTAAGCAGTAAACTGTTTTTAGAAAATATTACCTCAGTAAATATAATAGATAAAACAAATATTGATTTTTTTAGAATGAGTGATGCTTTTCTAATTATCAAAGAATGGCTAGGAAATGAAGATATAAATCTAGGTGATTTTTGCAATACATTACTAAAATCTGATTTTGACGAATTACTTGATAGAGCTAATAATGTTCGTTTCATTTGGTACGAATTAAGTTCTGAAGGCGATAAACCAAATATTGCGTTTGCAAAATATAATCAAGGAAAAATTGATTTAACTAATGCAGAACTAATAAAAGCAATTTTTTTTCTTTCCGAAAAATCTGCAAACGATAGGGAAAAGAAAAAACATCATTTAAAGATAGGATATGAATGGGATGACATTGAAAATACACTTAGAAAAAACGATTTTTGGAAATTTATAAATCATAATAAATCATATACAAATCATATAGAATTTATATTCGAATTAATTGCTGATAAATATATTCACAGAACAAATTTAGAATTAAATAAAAACATTGACACACGTTGGTCTTTTTATGTTTTTAATGAATTGATATCTAAAAACGAAGAGATATTTGATGAGAGATATAATAATACAAGAGATTTTTTATGGGATGAGGTCAAAACTTATTATAGAACCTTTGTAGAGTGGTACAACAATAATAATTATTATCATATCATTGGATTTTTACGTCAGATCAACAAAGATATAGAATCTATAAAAATTCTGACCGAAAGCCAACCAAAGGATGAATTAGAAAAGGAATTGCAAAGACTTATTCAAAATCATTTTGATGAAATTGATTTGGAGCAAATTGGTTATGAATTTGATAGTAAAAAAGCAAAAGAATTATTGTTATTATTTAATGTCATTTCGACAATGAATACCAGATATAATCGTTTTGCGTTCGATACATTTTCCAATGAAAAGTGGAGTTTAGAACATATACATGCGCAACAATCACAAGATTTAAAAACAGATAAGCAAAAAAGGCAGTTATTATCAGAGCAAAAAAAATATTTTTTGAATCATAAGGAGGGTGAACTATTGCTAAAAATTGAGCAATTATTAGCAATGACAAAAATTGATCAGGATGAATTTGACACAGTTCAGGAATATGTTTTCAAAGAATATTCAGATGCAATAACAGTTCATTCAATAAAAAATCTAGCTCTGCTTACTGCACCAGACAACTCTTGTTTAAATAATAATATCTTTCCTATCAAGCGTGACTTAATTAAAGAACTGGACGAAAAAGGCTCCTTTATTCCGATTTGTACCAAAAATGTTTTTCTAAAATATTATTCGAAAAGCGTTGAACAAAATGTAAAATGGGATAAAGAAGATATGTTATCATATCTAAATGAAATGAAGCATGTTCTCGACAAATACATAAAAATTAAAGAAGATGAATACTAGAGAATATAGTTTTTGGGATTTAATTTCCAAATATCGTATAGAGATCCCAGCTATACAAAGGGATTATGCTCAAGGAAGAAAATCAGAAATCAGAATTGCAACTTCTCTTGTTAATGATTTATTTGTTTCATTGACTAGTTCTGAAGCAAAGAAAATAAATCTCCATTTCGTATATGGCAAAATTGAAAATGACCATCTAATTCCTTTGGATGGACAGCAAAGATTAACAACCTTATTTTTATTACATTGGTTTCTTTCTATTGGCAAATTATCAGACTTTGATAAAAATACATTATCAAAATTTGTTTATGAAACAAGACCAAGTTGCGAAGATTTTTGTCTGAAATTAGTAAAAGAAGATATGCATTTTTCGGAGGGCAAAATTTTAAGTGAGCAAATAAAAAACTCGAAATGGTTTTTTTTGTCATGGGAAAATGATCCTACAATAGCTTCAATGCTAAATATGTTAGATGTTATCCAAAGAAAATTTGTTAAACCAGATAACATTTTATATCAAAAGCTAATTGGAGAAAGCAGTCCTATTCAATTTCATTTTTTGCCACTTGAAAAGTTCAAGCTTGATGATAAAATATATGTAAAAATGAATTCTAGAGGTAAACCGCTGACAGAATTTGAAAATTTTAAGGCTAATTTTTCTATTCTCCTTGATATAGAAAACAAATCAAAATTGGATAACGAATGGCTAGATATATTCTGGAAACTAGAAAAGGATAGATTGCAAATTAATATTGGTGAGGTTGATAAAAAATACTTAAATTTTTTAAAAAATGTATCCTTAAACTTGCTAGCGGAAAGTGTAGATATCGATAAAAAAATCAAGGACGACTTCAATATATTTGATGAATATATTGTTATTTACTCACAAAATAATTGTTTACAAGATTTATCGAAAGTACTAGATGCACTAGCTTCATATAGTGATGATAATAAATATTTTGAATTATTTCTTCACGATGATCCTGATTATTGGGATCGGCTTAGATTTTATGCAGTTATGCGATTTTTTATCAAAAAGGGAAATGTGAACAGTCTTAATTATGTCATTTTTGAGAAATGGATTAGAGTTTGTACAAATCTTATTAATAATACCCGAATAGAAGGTGGCGATGCATTCTATAAAGCAATACGTTCAATTAAGAGATTAAGCAATAATATTGATGATTTATATGAATTCCTTTCAAATTCAAATAATAAAATAGAAGGTTTTGTACAGAAGCAATGTGAAGAAGAAAAAACTAAGGCTATTCTTTTGCTTGATGACAAAAAATGGCAATCATTAATTTATAGTGCAGAAACACATTATTATTTTGCTGGTCAAATCGGATTTATACTAGAATTTTCAAAAAATGACGAAAATTTTGACATTGAATTATTTAAGAATTATTCTGAAAAATTGACATTACTGTTTGGCAATAAATTCAAAGAAAATCACGATTGTTTGTTTCAACGTTCGTTACTAGCTTTTGGAGATTATTTAGTCCCTATAAATTACTGTAAAACATTTTGCTCGTTTAATTCAAATCTTCGAGAAAAAACAGATAATTGGCGAAAAGTCTTTGATGATAAAAAGAAAAAATATATTTTGAAAAATTTTCTCGATGCGATCCATCAGAATAGCATTGAGAAAGATTTAAAGAAGATTGTCGATAACTACATAGAAAATGATTGGAAGCGAGTTTTTATTAAAAATAAGGGAATTATAGAATATTGTGATAAATTTAGAATCTCTAGTGCACAAAATAAAATTGCGTTATCAAGGAGCCCAGCCGATAATTGGAGACGCCATGCTAATCTGTATTCTTATGCTTTATTCTTGGAATTAAAGAAAGAATATAAAGATGTTCAATATCACGATAGTTCTGATGACATACCATGGATATTTATAAATTGGAAGAAAAAATTCTATTACATACAAGAAGAAAATAGCGGCTATTCCTATGGTTATTACAAAGGAAATAATGACTCTGCAGGACTCGCTGAAATGCAATCATTTGTTGAAGGAGTAATAGCAAAAACTAGTTTACAAAAATTAGAATCAATCTAATATTGCTTTTCAAGCAATAAATTCAAGATGGTAACGCTGGTAGCTCAAAATATAGAATTAGCTATAAAAAATATTCATAATATTTTCGTTATTTTACAGAATTAAATTAAGATTAATGAGTAGTCTAACTACAGAAAAAAATAAACTCCATTTTTCCGGTCATGAATCCTTCGCATGTAAGCAATTTTGGCTAAAAAAGGGATTCGATTTCGCGAACGCATTGCATTCATTTAATGATGATACAGCTGTTGTTGAATTAGGTGTTGGAAAAAATATGGTTAACTCAATAAGATACTGGAGTAAAGCATTTAATATTATCAAAGAAAATGATACCGTAACTGATTTTGGGACAAATATATTTTCAGAAAATGGCTTAGACCCTTATTTGGAGGATAATGGAACAGTTTGGCTTTTACATTACAACCTAATAAAAAAAAATAAAGCTTCAATATATTCATTATTATTTAATGAATTCCGCAAAGAAAGAGTCGATTTTACTAAAGAGCAGTTTCATGCTTTTTTAAAAAGAAAATGCAACGAAAACGATGCTGAAATCAAATACAATGAAAACACAATTAATTCGGACATAAATGTTTTATTGAAAAACTACTCAAGACCAGATAGTAAAACTAGATTGGAAATTGAAGATGTTTTTTCAAATATGTTTTTGGATCTAGACCTAATCACCAACTATAAGAAAAGAAATATAGACGAGCATTTGATTGATTGGTATCGAATTGAGGGTAGTAATAGAGAAGAACTTCCAATTGAAATCATACTCTTTGTTATTTTAGATAATTTTAAAAATGAAACATCCATTAGTTTCCGTCAACTTTTAGTGGGCTATAACTCTCCAGGAAGTGTTTTTGCTTTAACAGCAGAAGGTCTTTATAACAAAATTCAACAAATCGTAAACAAATACAGCAAAACCATCGTGTACAGCGAAACTGCAGGTAATCAAGTCTTGCAGCTTAAGGGGAACATTAACAAATGGGATATATTAAATGAATATTACAACTAAAGAAAATAGTGTATTTTCACCTTCAGTAAATATTGTAAGGGATAGTGAAGTAGTATTAAATTACATCCCTACACCTAATGCAATTCAATCTTTTTTACAGATAATAAATAATTATCAAATTGGAATTAGGGCCTTTAATTTAGTAGGTGCCTATGGTATTGGTAAATCTGCTTTTTTATGGGCTATAGAAAATGATTTAAGAAAGGCAACTAATTTTTTTTTTGACAACGATAACATACAAGGTCTTAAAGAATTTAATTTTATAAGATTCATTGGAGAATATTCATCACTTCAAGAGTCATTTGCTAATAAGCTTGGTATAAAGGGTCTGTATGCTTCTAAAGATATTATTGATAATCTAAAATCGTTTTATCTAAAGACAGAAAAAGAAAATAAGGGTTTAGTTATACTAGTAGATGAATTCGGTAAATTTTTAGAATTTGCATCTAAAAATAATCCGGAAAAAGAATTATATTTTATTCAGGAATTAGCAGAATTTGTAAATGATAGTAAAAAAAATATAATTCTTGTATCGACCTTACATCAGGATTTTAATAGATATTCAGATGGATTATCCATCCTGCAACAAAATGAATGGGACAAGGTAAAAGGGCGGCTAAAAGAAATAACTTTCAACGAGCCTGTTGAACAGTTGTTATACCTTGCAGCTAAAAGAGTAGATCAATTAAATTTTAAAAAGAACACTGTAGATTTTGATAGTCTCTTCAAACTTTTTAGTGACAAAAAACTTTTTCCCTTAAAAGACTATTTTAGTAAGGAAATAGCAAAAGAACTTTTGCCTTTTGATATTTTATCTGCTGCAATTTTAACAATTGCTCTTCAAAAATATGGACAAAATGAAAGATCTCTTTTTTCATTTTTAGAATCTAACGATCCATACGGTTTTCAAGACTATAATAAAGATGAAAATCCTTATTACAATCTAGCATGTGTTTACGATTACTTAATTCATAATTATTATTCATTTTTAACTAGCAAATTTAATCCTCATTTTTCACAATGGGCTACAATTAGAACATCTATTGAAAAAATAGAAGGGCTTTTTTCTGAAAACCAAATGGAGGCCATTAAAATTGTAAAAACAATTGGCATACTTAATATTTTAACCTCAGCCGTTGGAATAATTGATTTAGAATTTATAAAAAAATACTCGGAGCAAGCACTTAAAGTTAACAATGTCGAAAGCATTGTTGATGAATTGCTCAAATTTAAAATAGTAAGATTCCAAAACTATCTAAAACGATATGTCTTAACTCAAGGCACTGACCTTGATATTGAAAAAGCATTGCAGGAAGCCGCTTTACAAATTGAAAAACCCAGTAATGTTATCAGCTATTTAGAGCAACATTTTAATTTCAACTTTGTAAATGCAAAGTCAATATATTATAGAAAAGGAACGCCAAGGTTTTTTGAATTCCAATTAGTTGACGCACCCACTAACAGTATCGCGGAAGGTGAAGTTGATGGATATATTCAATTGATTTTTTCTAATTATATAAATGAGCGAGATATTATTAATTTTTCTAGAGAATCAGAAGAAGCAATAGTTTTTGCCCATTATAAGGACACAGATTTAATTTTAAATGCTATCTACGAAATACTAAAAATAGAAAAAGTAAAATCTGATAACATTGATGATAAAATCGCCGTTAATGAATTGGATAATATCAGACAGCATCAGGTAAAATTATTGAACAAATTGGTCTTAGAAGATTTATATTCAGCCAACAAAAAAGTGAAATGGTATATCGATGGCGAGGAGATACTAATAACAAATCCAAGAATATTAAATCAAAAGCTTTCTATAATAACCGATAGAATATATAGCAGTACTCCTGTTTTTAGAAATGAAATGGTTAACAGGACAAAATTATCAACTCCAATAACTACTGCAAAGAAAAATCTAATTAGAAGTTTAGTTGATAATTGGACTATTGACAATTTAGGGTATGAAGGAAATAATTTCCCTCCCGACCGAACTATTTATCTAAGCTTACTTAATGAAACAGGAATGCACTCTCTAACACGCGAAAATGAGTATGAAATAGGGAGGCCAAATGATGAGAGCTTTAATGACTTGTGGGATATCGGAGAGGAATTCCTGAATTCAGCAAAGCATAGTAAAAGAAATCTTCAGGATTTTGCAGACCAATTATCGACTAAACCATTCAAACTAAAACAAGGATTTATAGATTTTTGGATTCCAATTTTTCTTTTTGCTAAACGAAACGACTTTGCTCTTTTTAGCAATGATATTTATGTGGTAGATCTCTCAGATGAAACCCTAGACTTAGTTGGGAAAAATCCGGGTAGCTTTGAAATAAAAACGTTTGATGTTGAAGGGATCAAGTTAAAACTCTTCAATAAGTATAGAGTTTTATTGGAACAAACAGAAAAAGATACAATTACAAATCAAAATTTTGTTGAAACCATCAAACCTTTTCTTAAGTTTTATAAGGAGACAAACTTCTATGCAAAAAACACAAAACGCTTAAGCAGCAAAGCAATTGATTTAAGAAATGCAATTGCACAGTCAAAAGACCCGGAAAAAACATTTTTTGAGGAGTTTCCAAAAACGATGGGTTATAATATTGTTCAATTACAGAATGACTCCAAAATTTTGGAGCAATACTTTTTTGAAATGCAAAAGGCAATCAAAGAAATAAGATTATGTTATTCAGCATTGCTGGAAAGATTTGAATATTATTTGCTTAATGATATTATTGGTGAAAAGCTTCCGTTTGAAGATTTTAAGATAAAACTGCAAAATAGATTTAATAAGATTAAAAAACACTTATTGAAACCTAATGAAAGGGTGTTTATACAGCGATTATTTTCTCCTTTGGATGATAAAGAGGCTTGGCTAAATTCTCTCGTTCAGGTTGTCGTTGGCAAAACGTTGGATTTTATAACGGATGAAGAAGAAGCTAAACTATACTCAAGCTTTACAGAACTTATACGAGAATTAGATAACTTGTGCGAAATCAGTTCTAAGGACGTTGATGAAGAAAAAGAAGACATCTTTAAAATCGAAATAACATCATTTGTTGATGGCTTAAAGAAAAATTTAGTACGTTTACCTAAAGAAAAGACTAAAGAAGCACAAAAAAAAGAAGCCGAACTTAAATTATTGTTAGGTAATGATTCGGGAGTAAATATTGCCATATTAACTAGTTTATTACAGCAGGAACTTAAAAAATGAAAAAGGTAAGACATGTAATGGGAATTTCAGGAGGTAAAGACAGTGGAGCTTTAGCAATTTATCTTTTTGATAAATACCCTGAATTAGGAATAGAATATTATTTTACTGATACTGGCAAAGAACTTCAAGAAACGTATAATCTAATAAGTAATATTGAAAAACTAACGGGTAGAACAGTCACAAGAATAGAAGCGGCTGACAGAAGCCATGAAGACCCCTTTGACCATTTTTTAAAACTCTACGGCGGGTACCTGCCCTCTTCAAATGCCCGTTGGTGTACAAAAAAATTAAAATTAGAACCATTCGAAAAATGGGTAGGAAATGACCCGGTTATATCATATGTAGGTATAAGAGGCGACGAAGACAGAGAGGGTTATATTTCTAAAAAAAGTAATATTCAATCCATCTTCCCTTTTAGAAAAAATATTTGGAGCGAAGATGTTACTAGACGTATTTTAAAAAATAGTAACATACAAAACTTAGTTAGTGTTTACGAAAAATACAGTCCAATTGAAAAATTTGACAGAATCAAAGAAGTAGTAACAGAACCTATTTCTCCTAAATATGATTTGAAAGATAAATTAAATACACTTTTAGACATTGATATCATTGCATTTAACAAAGTTGTATTCGATTATCTAAAAACAACGGAATATCCTTTAGCTCACGAAGAAGATTTTGCTTTATTAGATAATGAAGATAACCTAGTTAGAGACGACATTTTCAGAATTCTAAAAGAAAGTGGTGTTGGTGTTCCTGAGTATTACGAAAAGGTAGAATATGAAATCAACGGGAAGATTGGCGAATATGCTCGGAGTCGTTCAGGATGTTTCTTTTGTTTTTTTCAACAAAAGATAGAATGGATTTGGTTGTACGAACAGCATCCGGACAAATTTACTTTGGCAATGGAATATGAAAAAGATGGATATACCTGGATGCAGGACGAAAGCCTTCAAGACATTATAAAACCGGAGCGAATTGCTCAAATAAAAGAAGACAATATCAAAAGAACCCAAAGAATTGCACAAAATAAAAAGTCACCCTATCTTCTAGATTTATTAGATGATGCTGAAGGTGAAGGTTGCGCAAGTTGCTTTATTTAAAAATAAAAATATGCATTATAAATATTCTACTATCACAATTAGGGAATTAATAGCATTGGCAGTGTCAGAAAAGATAATTCTTTCTCCTTCATATCAAAGAGGATTTATTTGGTCACTTCCCGATCAAAAAGCACTGATAAGAACTATATCAAAAGGCTTCCCACTACCAAATTTATTTCTTAGAGTGTTAAAAGATGGAAAAATGGAGATGGTTGATGGGCAGCAAAGATCAAGAACAATTATCAAATACCATAAAGGTCAAATTAAAATAGCATCGTCTGACAATATTAATGTACCAGACAATGATATTTTTTTGAATTATGAATTACCTATTGTATATATTCATGACACTAACGATGATGAAATTAGAGAAATATATTATTTTATCAATAAAAAAGGTCTTATCCTTAATGATCCTGAAAGGCAAAAAGCTTATTATAGTGAAACAAAATTTTTAAAGTTAGCAGAAGAACTTGCAAACAATCAATTATTAATAAATCTTGATCTGTTTACTGACAAATCAATTAGCAGACTTAATGATAGAGATTTTGTTCAAGAGTTAATTGGCTACTTGTATATGTACAATAAAGACATAGCTAACAATCCTAGTTATGAGTTTGCGGGCATTCGCGATAAAAAAATCTATATCGAAAAGGAAATGTTTCCCAATGACATAACAGAGAATGAGTACCTATTATTAAAAAATTCATTTGAAAGCATTATTAAAAAGTTTACAATTTGGGATAATATTTTTCCATTAAACAAAACTAGATATAAACAGAAAAATGATTTCTACACAATGTTCTGTTTTCTGAATAAATATAACTCATTGAGTGAACAGATATTGAAAACTCAATATAACATTCTTCTTAAATTAAACGAAAAAGACAGTGAGGACAATCAATACATAAGGCCAACTAACGATGATTGCACTGCTCTGAAAGAATATGCTATTAATTGTGTTTCTCAAAGTAATTCAAAAAATGCACGAGAGGAAAGATTGTCTTTTTGGGAAAATGTACTACTAAATACTTATTCAATTGATGAAATTGAAAAAAATTCTAAATTACTTAATATTTTAACCTTTTTTGGAAAGTTGTATGGCGATAAAAAAATTAATCTAACAAAAACTGGGGATTACTATTTATTAAATACAGAATTACTAAAATAATCTCTATGCCAAACTTCTTATTTCCTGAATTTGTAAAAATGTATCGACGTAAGCTTAATGTTAACTTACAGAATATAAGCAATAACCTTATTTCAATTGGAAACGTGGATTATTTATTTAATAACCTTACTAATAAAGGAAATAAGGGGGGGAATTCAGTTATACTAAAGTTATACAGAGTTGATCAAATTAATGGAGAAAAAAGCTTTGATGCAATTATTCCTTTAGCTGCTATGAAGATTTTGAAATTCCCTTTTGAAAAAGGATTCATGCAAAAAAATCTTTTTGAAGATGTACATCTGCGTTTTCTAAATGAAATCCAAGCTTTAGAATCATGTAATAATATTACCGGAAGTTCAGAAAATGTCATAAATATTTTTGAGAAAGGTGAATGTATAATAGAGAAGAAATTGTATCTATTTTATACAATGGAACTTGCTGAATATGACTTAAAATCCTTTATCGAGGAAAAGCATAGCGATCTACAATTTGAAAACAAAATTCAGTTATGCTTAGAGCTATTAGATGGGATAGGACAGCTAGATAGGCAAATTTTTTATCACAGAGATATAAAGCCAGATAATATTCTTTTTGTCGGAAATAGTTGGAAAATTGGAGATTTAGGCTTGGTTGCTGGAAAAAGTTTAGATAATAAGGTTAAAGAAGAGGCTGAATTTATTGGACCAAGAGGATGGGTTTCTCCAGAGGTAATGAATAAACACTTAAGTGAAAATAAAGGATTCAAATATGTCTATGATTGTGAAATTGATCATCAATCAGATATTTTTCAATTAGGAAAGCTTTTTTGGTATATATTTCAGCATAATGCACCTATAGGTAATATCAATTTCTTTGATTTTAATAAGGAAAATGAACGTGTCTTTTGGATTCTCAGAAAGATGCTACATCATAATAAAACTATAAGATTTAAAAATGTCGCCGATATTATACCGTTATTTCAAAAAATAAACCAAGAGTGTATTATAAACTAATTTTTATTCTTCAAGTGCTCCCATTAGCTGTTCCATTCCAAAATTCAATAAGAAATCACTATAGTAACTATCAAAAACATCCATGATGTAGTCATCTATGGTAATATTTTCTTCGCTTCCGTTTTGTTCTACAGATATAGTGTAGTTTTTTCTTTTGGTAATCATGTATAAAAACAAAGAATGAAAATACACACCCGTGATATACTTCTTTTCTGAAATTGAAAGTTGATTTTCATTTTTCAATTTTTTGCGGTGATTCAAATAAACATGGCTATCTAAGTTGACAAAGATTTTTTCTAATTTGTCTCCGGAAGCTTGTGGAAACATAACAGTATCATAATCCATCGTTACACCGCCTGCAGCTAGGCTATCCCATTGATCTTTTTTTACTCTTATCAACTCCGGTAATCCAATATTGCTGACATCATCATTTTGAGTGGGTGCATTTTCTTTCGGGCTATCCGGTTGCACAATTTTTAAAAAGACAATTTCATCAAAAGATTGATTGTCTGCACCTTTCAATGAAGCTTGGATTTCAATCTCATCACCTTGTCGTAACTCTGTGTCAGGATTAAAAGTAATTTTGATAGTTCCTTTGTCAGGGCTTGATTTTACAATATTAATAAGTTGTCCGGGTTCTTTCCCCTTTCCTTTGTCTGTTCCTCCATCAGTCTCGTTCCTTTTGATGGTTAAAACACTAACTTGTAAATCACCCGCTTCTTCAGTTCGGTCAAAATAATGGTCTTCAACATCTGTTTCAAACTTTAATGTTTTTTCTCCTCCAACTTGGACACGGATAATAGTTTTATCATCCTTTTTATGGAACAGTCTGAAATAACTTGGAAACCGCTGAGGATTAAAAGGTTTTGGTTCCTTATGTGGATTAGCACTTGGCTCTTTACGTTCCGGTTTCTCTTTCTTCTTTTCTTCTAACTTTAAGGTATTCTGTAACAATTTAAATAGTTCACTATCCTTAGGAAGGTTACTGGCAAAAGACTTTATAAGTTCAGTTGTATCCTCACTTTCCATTCCCATGGCATCTTTACGATGCTTATTAATTTCGTCTAATTTTGATTTTGATAATTTCTTTTTTAAGTAATCCCTTAAAGCATCTGATTCAGTACCTTGTTTTAACCTATCTCTGGATGCCATAAAAAGTTCTTTTCTAAACTCATATTTCATTTGAGTACAGTCCACACTTATTAAGACATAATGCTTTAATAGATTAAATCCCATTCTTGATATAAATTCAGAGGTATAATGTCCTTGAACTTGACCATTCATTGAAAACAGAACAGACATATTATTTTTAAAATACCTTCTTTGAATATCAGCCTTGGTATCTTTAACACTCTTGCCATCTTGCTTTGCTTTGAATACATAACATGTAACTTTCATGTTGCCAAAAAGATTATCCTCGTAAACTTCAGAAAACCAATCTTCAACATAGTTTTTTTCTTCCTCTAATCTCCTTTGAAGTCCATAAACCGTTGCTTCCAAAACGGGATTATTTGGATAGCGTTCTTTTTTATCTACGGTAAGAAAAGGAAGAACAGGTTTAAATAAAAATTCATTCAAACTTTGATTAAGGTCTTGGGCAAAACCATATATTCCTTTCATCTGATAGGAATACATTTTTATAATAGTTCCAGTTTTAAACTTTCTTCCATATAGATTTAAATCTAACTCAGTAATAGCAAATGATGGAATTTTATTATCAATAACTAAATATTCATACCATGTATTTTTCTTAGTTTGCATTTCAGTTTGTGACAAAGGATGCTCTCTGATAATAGTGAAACCGAATTCACCAGTATTGTCGAATCTCTTAGAGGCAATTAACTGATAGCCTTTCCTTCCACAAAATACAATAGCACCGCTTCCGCCCATATTGTATTTACCTTGAACAAATTGTATTTCATTCTTATTCCCTCGCATTAACGAAAGAAAGGTTTTTTGAAAATCACTAGGATGTTGACCTTCTCCATTATCATAAATTATAACCGAGCTTTCTCTTGTTGGTCCGTCAGCTAGTATTTGTATTTCCTCTGCTTGTTTTCTTCTAAATGTCGTTAAATCCCAATTCTTATTATCTGGAAAAAATAGGTTCAAAGCATCATCCATGTTTCGAGGTGCGGTTGCATCCTTTGGATTAATTTTTTTCAAAATACATTCCTTCATTAATAAAGCATCAATCGAGTTGGTTACCTTTTCAACCAAAGCTGCAATAGGATTAGATTGTTGATTTTCAATAATGCTAAAATTTGATTCGGTGTCACCAATTGGTGCCCAATTTTCATCTTTAAATATATCTAGCTGGCTGACTATTAATTCATCGATTTTTTCTTCTGTTGGAGAAAGGTATAATGCACGAAAAAGTTCATCGTTAGTTAGGTTAAACATATTTCTTAGGTGTTAATTGAGTTATGATTTCTTTGAGCTTGTTAGCTGCATAGAAAACTTCTTCTGTAGTATTGTATTTGCTCAAACTAAATCTTAATGAAGAGAAAGCCTCGCTGTCATTTAGCCCCATTGCTTTCAATACATAAGATGGTTCAATTAATGCTGAACTGCAAGCCGAACCATTTGAAACACAAATGTTATCTAACAAGCGAATAACCACATCAGCGTCAATATCTGAAAAAGTTATATTAGAAATATTGTAAACTCTGTTACTCAAATCACCATTTACAAAAGAACCTTCAACTTTCAACAACTCATGTTCAAGTAAGTCTCTTAAACTAGTTATCCTCTTAATATTTTCTTCCTGTTCGATAGCAATACTCGATGCTTCACCAAATCCTATTATTCCAGGTACATTCAAAGTACCACTTCTTAACCCATTTTGATGACTACCGCCATGAATAAATGGAATAAGAATTTTTATAAATTTTTCTTTTACAAAGAAACCTCCAATTCCTTTCGGACCATGATATTTATGTGCTGAAAACGCCATAAAATCAATATCCAAATCAACCACATTAACATCAATTTTACCAACTGCTTGAGTAGCATCAGTAAACATCATAGCCCCAGCTTCATGAGCAATTTTGGCAATGTCATTTATAGGTTGTATAACGCCAGTCTCATTATTCACGAACATCACACAAACAATTAGGGTTTGTTCATTGATGTTTCTTTTTAAAATCTCAAGATCAATTAATCCATTTTTTTGCACTGGTAAATAAATAACATCAATTCCTTGTTCTTCTAAAAAATGACATGTATCTAAAACTGCTGTATGTTCTGTTGACACAGTAATGATCTTGTTTCTGTTTTTTAAATGATTTGCGTTAACAATACCCTTTAAAACAGTATTTATAGATTCTGTTGCTCCTGACGTAAATACTACTTCTTTAGCTTTAGCATTTATCAATTGTGCTACTTTACTTTTTGCATCTTCTACAGCAGCATTTATTTGCATTCCAAATTTATGTGAACTCGAAGCATTTCCATAAAGTTCGGTGTGATAGGAATTCATTACTCTTATAACTCCTTCATCGACCCTTGTTGTCGACGCATTATCAAAATAAATATGAGGTTTAGAAATCATTATTTTTGCTTGTGTTTGATTTAAAATGGTGTCTAAATTTATGAAATAAAACTAAATAATAAGTAAATTCATTAAAATTGTAAATGAACTAAGTAATTATAATTCATAAATAAAATGAAGTCCTGAGAAGTATTTAGATGAAGACTTATAAGTCGCTGAGGTGTTACCAAACGAAGCGGCAAGTTTAGATACAGGAAGGTTTTCAGAATAAGGAAGATTCATAAAAAATAATTGTGGTAGGACGAAGATAGGGAAATGGAGGTATCACAAATCAATGTTCATAAAAAACCGATAGGGTTAATTATGTATTGCAATATTTTAAACAAGTAAGACTAAATACCTAAAAATCAATAATAAAAGGTATATTTGCCACTTAATAATTTATTTTTATGAACGAAGGAACAATTAAATTTTTCAATGAAGCCAAAGGCTTCGGATTTATTACGCCAGGTAATGGCGGAGCAGACTTATTTGTACATGCAACCGGTCTTAATGGCCCGGTGCAGGAGAACGACAAGGTGTCTTATGATGTAACAGATGGCCAGAAAGGGCCAACAGCAACCAATGTAAACGTTATCTAAGATATATATTTACCAGTGTTTATCAAAAGCCAATCTCACGATTGGCTTTTTTTGTTAGTAACGAATGTTAATCTGATATTGAATTCATTACACCCCGCTCCACGAAATCTCCTGACTTCGTGGCTATCCTAAACGAAGTGGATAATGTTTCAATAAAATCAATTAAGCCGCAAAACTATAGTCACTGAAGTTTTGCCGAACGAGGCAGCGAGTTTTGGTATGTGCAAATTATTGGAGTACGGTAAATTCATCACTAAGATTTTGTTAGGTTGACTACATAACAAAAAAAAACGCTGCACTGTTTGTTTTACAAACAGTGCTACGCGCGTGAACGGAAATCGAAACGAATTCCGGTCGGTAAAGTTAGTCTTTTTTTACCACAAGGTCAAGTAGGTAAGTAAACGTATGTATTTACTTTTTACTTACTTTGTAAACCATTACGTTTACTTTAATTATAAAAAGTACACATATAAGTTTACTTTTTATTTGTTTTGTAAATATATATGTTTACTTTTGATGAAATTTGTAAACGTAAATGTTATGCGAAGTACTAAAAAACTACTTATAGAACAGCTCGACAGAAAGCTGAAACCTTTTCAGGGAACAGAAAAAGTAATCGTCCCCCAACAGGGTTGGATATACACTATCCGCACTTCATTAAATATGACCTTAGAACAGTTAGGTGAGAAACTCCAAATGACTAAGCAGGGCATTAAAAAAATAGAAGAGCGCGAAGCTACCGAGTCAATATCAATCAAATCACTCCGGGAAATGGGAAAAGCATTGGATATGCAGTTTATCTATGGTTTTGTTCCTAAGCACGGGTCAATTGACGAAATGGTAACATCTAAAGCAATTGCAATAGCCGAAAGAATTGTATTGCGTACCAATCAAAACATGAAGCTCGAAAACCAGGGCAACAGCCCCGAACAGATAAACCATGCCATTATGGAACTGGCAAGCGAACTTAAACGTGAAATGCACAAATCATTATGGGATTAGAATTTGTATATGAAGATGGGCAGACGCCATTAAGTGAGGAAGAAAAAGAAGGTTTGCTCATCACGACAATTACCACACATGGTGAACTTGACGAATACGAGCAGCTAAATATTGAAAAGGCGATACAATGGATTATGCGTCAAAAATTAAAAAAAGAAACCATACTTACAGAAGAATTCATCAAAAATCTGCATAAAAGAATGCTTGGTGAAGTATGGAGATGGGCTGGCGAATTCAGAAGGTCAGAAAAAAACATTGGGGTATCATGGATAAAAATCGGCACGGAATTGAAGGTTTTACTTGATGATACCCTTTTCTGGATCAACAACGAAACATATCCACCTGATGAAATTGCGATAAGGTTCAAGCACCGCTTAGTAAATATCCACTGCTTTCCAAATGGGAATGGAAGGCACTCTCGCATTATGGCAGATATAATAATAGAATCCGTTTTTGCTCACCTCGTTTTTTCGTGGAACCATTCCAACATGGTAAAGGCAGACGAAATCAGAAAAGCGTATATAAGTGCCATTCGTGAAGGAGACAAAGGCGATATCAAACCTTTAATGACATTTGCAAGAAACTGATTTGTTGCTTTAGATTTTATTTTCAAGCCTTTTTTCTTCAAGAAAACGGCCCACTTCCCTCAAAATATGCTCATCACCTAATCGGTCAGCTGCAAGATGCCGTTTATGGTCTAATTTAACTTCCCTTGCAAAAAGAAAAATAAATAATAAATACAACAGAGCAATAAATAAAAAACCATTCATTTTAAAGGATTTAGATTTACACCGCATTTTTGCGGTGAATAGAAAGTACAATCACCGCACAATTAAGAAAATCTACTATTCCATTCGGATTTGAAATTAAGAATTTGAAATTAAGAGGAGAATGTCCCGTGAACATTCGGTAAACTTTAGTTCATTTTTTAATATTAGTAAAACTACAAGCTTCACAAAAAAAACCCTATGCGATTCGGGAATAACTACTATTCAATTCGGGAATCAAACATCATAGTATTTGTTTACAACACACTACACGGATAGATTTGCTTCTGTCAACTCAAAAGCATAGCAAATGAAATTGTTTTCCGAAACATTAAAGACAGAATTAAACAATCAGTTAAAAGTAATCAATCATGAATCTGAGAACAAAGTAAGTTGCACTGAGCAAAGCATAAAAGCAGCAATAGGCGTTTTAGAAAAACTTAAAACTCATTTCATAAAGCATAAGTTCCAATCTAAAACAGATGAAATAGATTTCTTTCGGAACATCAAACCTCAATTCGCAGCCAAACTCATTTACTTCAATGAAATCTACAACATAGAAACGAACAAACCTTTCGATTCCGAAAAAGCACTGCGAAAATACTATAAAACCGAACTAGGCAAACTCGCTGCCTTCTTCAATACTAATTTAGAATTTTACAAGTATTACCGTACTGGCAGCACTCACCTTGATAATAAGTATTTCATACGTGGTAAATATGATGTAAAACTAACATTGGATAGCTTTTATTTCCAGGCTGATAGTCGTTTTTCAACATCACACGATTACAAAGTTGCAATGATTCTGGCAAATGATATGATAAAAATCTTTATCGAAGAGCAGCTTACAAAATTGGACACTCCAAATGAAATCCTTCCAAAAGAAAAAGACACTACAACCAATAAAAAATGGACCGGCTCCAAAGTAGCATTAATCGAACTAATTTATGCCTTGCATGCTGAAGGTGTTTTCAATAATGGCACATCAGAACTCAAAGAAGTAGCAAACATCTTTGAAATTGCATTTGATGTTGATTTAGGGCAGTTCAACAGAACATTTCTCGAAATCCGTGCAAGAAAATCTGAAAGAACGAAGTTCCTAAATACCTTAAAGGAAAAACTCATACTACGCATGGATGATGCAGACGAAAATTAAAAATCCCTCTCCAAAGGAGAGGGATTTAGGGCGAGGTATCTAATTCTGTGCTATACCGGTCGCAAGTGCCAACGTAACAGCCTTAGCATATCCATCTTCGGCACCTTCAGTAGCGGCAATAATATTCCCAACAAATATTATCCAGTCAGGATCAGTATTCTTTTTGGGCTTCTTTCGGGCCATATAAGTAGAATGTCTAGCAACCGAAGTGGTAATTAACATAATTCTTTTATCATTTGTAGTGAACAAAGGACTAGCAATTATAGTATTCTCGTATTTTACAACAAAGTCACTTAGGACATCGCCGCTAAATTCCGTTGGGAAATATTGGATAAGAGAATTGACAAAATCGGCAAGACTCACTTTGGCAGCAGTTGTCATCGAACTATTTGAAATTATATCAGCAATACAGGTATTCTTATGTTCCAGAATATACTGAACCCTTTGAGGCGCAACAGTCTGGTAATTGGCTCCTTTCATGCTAATGAATGTGTTGTTAGAATTAGCAATAGATTCAACCCTATTGATAATTCCATAAATATCACTTGGAAGGTTTCCGCTAGCATAATAAGTTTCAAATAGATCATCATGAAGCTGTCCAACATTGTCATATGGATTATCATTATTTAAAGGGAATACTTCATTAATTGCCCTGCTGGCAATTGTGTTAGTGTTAACTTCCTGATGAGTATTCAAATCATCGTTACAAGAAGTAAAAAAAGTCAAAATTAGTAGGCATGAATATATTTTTTTCATGGTTGTTAATGTTTTAAAATGTTACTGAAAAGTTTTTTTCAGTTCATTTCGCCCGGGGTAGTCTGAACAGTTGTTATTGGTTTTGCTCATAACAAAAACCATTTGAATTCGAGGCAAAACTAACGGGACATTTAACGTCCCACAAGTCAACAGCTACCCCATTCGGGAATCGAAAATGTTTAATTCCCGAATGAAACACCACATAATTTTAAGTAATTAACAACCTTTCAGACACTTGCATTATATCAGTATATTCCCAATTAAATTGTTTTTTTGAATAGTACTTTTAAGATTATTTTTTTACATTTATTCGCAATTTGTCACCTATCGTATTTTGCTCTGCGAGTACTTTATGCGCGTATAATCCCTAAAAATGAGTCAAAAGAAATTCTTATTGATAGTAGTACTGTTAATTGTAAATTGGACAATGGCACAGTTGCCAAATAGTAATATCGATGACAGCCTTTCGACAAAGGATTTTGATTATTTGAGCAAAGGATTTAGTTCCAATCTAAACAATAGGGTTAGATCAAACATATATGCCCAGGCTTGGTTAAGAAAAGCCAAAGCAGAAAAGAAGAACTATTATCAATTGGCATTGGTATATAAAGCATTAATCCTTAACGCAGATAAGAAATCCCGCCTTGCCTATGCAGACAGTATGATAATATGGGCCAATCGTACTAAAGACATCGAATTAATTGGTTCATCGTATATGACAAAAGGGGTTGTGCATTACGGTCGTATGGAACCTACAAAAGCACTTGACAATTATCTAATTGCTGATAGCTATATAGCACAGATTAACAGTCCATATCTAATTTACAAAGTCAAATATGGCATTGCACAAACAAAGTACTACCTGGGGTTTTATGATGAAGCAATTTCCCTATTAAGAGAGTGCATAGATTTTTTTAAGGAAGAGAATGATCGGGCGTATCTCAACTCACTTCATTGTTTAGGATTGTGTTACAATCATATTGAAAATTACGAATGGTGTACACTAACCAATCAAATGGGAATCGATGAAGGCAAAAGGTTGGAAGATACAGGTATGGAATTCTATTTCATTCATTCTGAAGGTATAAATCAATATTGTAAAGGAAAGTACGGAGCGGCAATTAAAAAATTGACTTCAGCATTGCCGGCTATCATCAATTTGAAAGATTTTGCAAACGAATCAGTGGCATACTACTACATTGGACAATCTTATTGGTCACTAAAACAAAAGGAAAACGCAATTACCTATCTTAAAAAAGTCGATGAAATATTTGAAAAAGAAAAATACATCCGTCCCGATTTGCGAAAAAGCTACGAACGGTTAATCGATTATTATAAAAATCAAAATGATACCAAATCGCAATTATATTACATCAATCAACTTTTAAAAGTGGATCATCTGCTCGGGCAGAACTACAAATACTTATTACAAAAAATTGTCAAAGAATACGATACCAAAGAATTATTAAAATCAAAACAGGATATTGAAAATGCAATGACATTTAGAACAATTATTGGTTTTAGCATCATTATCCTGATGGCGCTTGTTATACTCTATTTGGTAAACCGACATTTCAAGAATAAACACCTGTTTGAAGAACTAATGAAACGTGATACTACCCAACTAAAAACTCTTAAAAGCAACAATGAGGAATTGGTATTGGATGTCGGTGCAAAACAGGAAATCAAAAATCTGCCCAGAAACAATAAACAAACATCACAGGATATAAGCGCCGATATTGAAGCAGGAATTGTGAACAGATTAGAAAAATTTGAAACCAACAAAAAGTACCTCGAAAAGGATATGAACCTAGTTAGAATGGCAACATTGTTGAATACCAATACAAAATATGTTACCAGAGTTATTTTTAAGCACAGGGATAAAGGAACAATTGAATACATAACAGATTTGAAAATAGATTACATCATTCAGGAACTCAAAACAGAAAGCCGGTTCCGTAATTATACCAATAAGGCATTAGGTGATGAAGCCGGATTTAATTCTACTCAAAATTTTACCAAAGCATTCAAAAACAGAACAGGTATTTCACCAACCTACTTTATTTACAAGTTAAAGAAGTCACTATCTGCGAACATTTCTTGATAAATTGACATTTTTTCTTTCACAACTTGTGACCGACTTGTGATTTAAATAAAATCAAACTCCACAATTTTGCACCATAACAATCTAAAACATCAGTTATGGCAATCCAGGTAATTACTAGTGAAGATTTAAACGAATTCCGTACTCTCCTACTCGCTGATTTAAAGGAACTCCTAAAAAATAACCCACAACAAACCAAACAGTGGCTCAAATCCAAAGAAGTTCGTAAACTTCTAAACATTTCCCCTGGTACACTCCAAACGCTCCGTATCAACAAAACCCTCACCTACACCAAAATCGGCGGCATACTCTATTACAACAACGCTGATATTGAAAAACTCTTAACGACCAACAAAGTCACCGCCAATCCAACCCTATTCAAATAACTGTCATACCTCAATTGTCATTCCCGCGAAGGCGGGAAACCATTTGTAATTCGTAATTCTCATGAACTACATAAAACACCTAACAGGCTTTTTCGAAAAAGTGGCTACTGATAGAAATCTTAATCCAACCCATGTAAGTCTATACATGTCGCTCTTTCAATTCTGGAATTGCAATCGGTTCAGAAACCCAATAAGCATTTCGCGCGATGAAATAATGAGAATTAGCAAGATCAGTTCAAAAGCAACCTATCACAAATGCCTGAAAGCATTGCACTCACAGGGTTATATCAAATACGAACCATCCTACAATCCGTTCAAAGGCAGTCATGTCTTTCTATTCAATTTTTCCGATGATTTAAAACCTTTACCAAAAAACACCAGTTCAAATTTTAAACCAGTCAATGAACAAGTTGTGAACAAGTCCTGTACTGGTTCTGAAACAAGTACTGAACAGGTTAATGAACAAGTCGTAGTACCTTATATAAACAATACAAACATTACAAACAATTTAAACATTGAAAACAGTTTAAACTTGGACGAGCAAGCAAAAAAAATTGAAGAAATTAATTCTGATTTTAAAAACCATGTAGCAAATTTTCAAAAAGAAGAAAAAAGTTCCGCCAAAAAAGAAGAAATGCCTGAACAGATATTTGATGAGGAATCGAAAGCGGCTTCTCAGGCATTCGCCGATAGCGCAGAGCGCAACAACACCAGTCGGCAAATACTCGCTAAAACTAAAGTCCCTTCTATTGAGGAAGTCCTTGCGTATTTCAAAAAACAGAAATATCCTGAGCTCGAAGCCAATAAATTCTTCAATTATTTCAAAAGTATTGGTTGGCTTGTCGGAGGCAAAACGCCAATGGCCGACTGGCAGGCAGCAGCCAGAAACTGGATGTTAAACACACCAAAATTCACAACACATGAACGAACACATGAACGAACACATGAACGAACAGATGGGACACGACAGCTGGACACTTCAGCAGGAAAAGACTATTCCGAGCCATTATGATTATAAAGATGTAGTGCAATGGATTGAAAAGAAAGGTGTTGAATTATATGGAAACAGTTTCAGTATAAAAGAAACGGACTATACAGTCATTTATCGGCTGATTGCCTATTTTCTGAACGATGAACAAACTGCTTTTCAGTTCGGAATTAACCTCAGTAAAGGAATTCTATTAGTTGGACCTATTGGTTGCGGCAAAACGTCCATAATGAATATCATGAAATACCTAACTCGGGCTGAACAAAAATTCAGTATCAAACCATGCAGAGAAGTGAGTTTTGAATTTATAAATGATGGTTACGAAGTAATACATAAATACAGCAAGGGAAAGCTATATGAAGCAGATCCAAAAATTTTCTGCTTTGACGATATGGGAGTCGAAAATAACCTGAAATATTATGGCAATGAATGCAACGTAATCGCTGAGATACTATTGAGTCGTTATGATCTTTTCATTAGCAAAAAAATCAAAACTCATATTACATCAAACCTTTCAGCACCCGAAATTGAAACACATTATGGTGCTAGGGTAAGAAGTAGACTTCGGCAAATGGTAAATCTCATTTCTTACGATAAAAATACCAAAGACAAACGTTAATTTATAAATAAACAAAATGAACAAAGCAGCAGAACACTTCTGGTCATGGTTTAACGACCATAAGACTCAATTAAAATCCCTTATGGAACTAAAGGTGAAAGACCAAAAACACTATTTATTTTGGTTAAACTGGCATTTGCATTTCTATGCTCCGGGACTCGAATACATTCTGGTATTCCCAAAACATAAAAATAAGAAAAAGAAAATGCAGCTCCTGATTACAGCAAAAGGCAATCCCGAATATTTCACAAGGGCAATTAATCTGATTAAGGCAGCTCCTTTACTATGGGATTGGAAATTTACCGCATTTATCCAGCCTCGACAGGATTATGATGAGATGGAAGCAGGTTTGGATGAACCATACATTTTTGGTGATATTACATTAAAAACAAGCGAACTCAAATTCACGCCATTCGAATATGATGGTGAGAAAAAAATTGACATGATTGTTTATCTGAAGAATTATACAATTTATTCCCATAACAACAATTTGATGCAGTTGATCTCCATTATGATTCAGGACTTGTTAGGTGAAAAATCATTTTATGAAAACATTAATTTCGTTCAGTTGGCTCAAGCTACAGATGAAGATGATGAATTGATTTGTCTTTATGATTTACAGTTTTATCTTGATGATATAAATAAAAATAGCTAAGAATATGCAAGAGAACCAATTGAGTAATTAATCCTGTAACGTTTCTTTGTGATTTTGTAAATACAATTCTTAAATAAATCGTAATTTTCGCAGAAATTTATATTTTTAGATTAATTTTGATTGTATTATGAAGAAATCCATTGCGATACTATTCCTTTTTATATACCTGACACCTACATTGGGCGTAACGGTATCATGGAGTAAATGCAATAAAAGCAACATGAAGGCAAACAACATTATAAAATGTGTTTGCAAGCCCGGTAAACCAAATAAAAAATGCTGCGATAATAAAAAATATACCTTCAAGTTAAAAGACAACCAGCAAAAAACCGAAGTCATTACTCCAAAACTAGTGAGTTTTTTTGTAATGCCTTCTACTCCAGCATTTCAGATAGATGCCAAATATTCTTTCTCAGAAGTTAAACTGACCTCAACCCATCTTCCGAGACCTCCCAACTTATACCAGCACCCCATTTACCTGCTCAACCAGGTTTTCCTAATTTGATTTTTTAGTTTAAAGTACAGCATCCGGCATTAACATGTTCCGGATAAGGTTGTTTGTTTAAAACCCAATTAATTTTAATCTTAAAAATACAATAATGAAAAATTTCAAAAGAATTATTTTGGCAGCAATGCTGTCATTTTCACTTGCAGGTACTTATGCAATAAATAGTCCTGACCAAAACTTAACCGTAGCAACCCAAGACCAGAATAGTATAATGGTTGATGTGTATTCATCCTATTTTGGTATCAAGGATGCATTGGTAAAATCTGACGGCAAAACCGCTGCTGCGAAAGCTTCTGAACTTACAAAAGCAATTAATGCTCTCTCAATGGATAAAATGAAATCCGAAGAACACACTGTCTGGATGAAAGTAGTTTCAGAACTAAAAGAAGATGCTGAGCAAATTACTGGGACAAACGATGCAAAGAACCAGCGTAATTATTTCGTAACACTGTCTAAAAACATGCACGAAGTGATGAAAGCTTTTCCTGCTGGCGAAACAATATATTACCAAAAATGCCCAATGGCTAACGGCGGCAAAGGGGCAAACTGGCTTAGTAAAGATAAAGCAGTAAAAAATCCATACTACGGAAGTGCGATGCTCACGTGTGGAAGCACAGTTGAAACCTTAAAGTAAGGTTTTGAAACTATATATCAAAAATATGGTGTGTGACCGCTGTAAAATGGTAGTGAAATCCGAGTTAGAAAAATTCGGACTTCACCCTATTACAGTAGAACTTGGTGAAGTAGATATTATTGAAACCTTGAACAAAGAAAAAGTCTCCGAACTAAATGAAGTATTTTTAAGACTGGGTTTTGAATTGATTGATGATAAAAAAAGTCGGGTAATCGAAAAAGTAAAAAATCTTATTATCGATTTAGTCTATTCAAAAAGTAATCTTCTAAAAATCAATTTATCCGAAGCTATAACAACAATCATTGGACAGGATTACAGTTACATCAGTAGTCTCTTTTCACAGCAGGAAAACATTACAATAGAACGTTATTATATTCTTCAAAAAATTGAGCGGGTAAAAGAATTAATTGTTTATGATGAATTATCATTAAGCGAAATCGCATTCCAATTGAATTACAGCAGTACCTCACATTTAAGCAAGCAATTCAAAAAAGTAACTGGTCTGACGCCTACTGATTTTAAGAATCTAAAAGGGCAAAAACGATTGTCAATTGAAAATCTATAAAAGATACACAAAGAATCGATAATTGTACAATAGCAAAGTAGCATATCAGAGTCACCTTTACAGTAAAATTTTAAACTTAACAACTATGGATCATACTTATAAAATTGCAGGAATGACATGTGATGGTTGTCGTTCAAAAGTAGAGAAAACTCTGAATACTATTGCAGGAATTGAAGCCAAGGTTACTTTAAATCCGCCAAGAGCAAAAATCACAATGAACGAACATATTCCTATTGCTGAATTACAAAAAGCTTTAGAAGTCGCAGGAAAGTATACAATTACTGCTGATAATGATGCTGATCTACCACTAAATACAGAAAATGCTACAACAAAATCTTGTTGCAATTCAGCTGCCCATCAAAATAAGGAAACGGTCAATTTAGCCAATAATGCCAACGGGAAATACTATTGCCCAATGCACTGCGAGGGAGAAAAATTATATGACAAAGCGGGCGATTGTCCTGTTTGCGGTATGCATTTAGTACAACAAGTTACTGCATTACAAAATGAACAATTTACTTGCCCAATGCATCCTGAAATTATAACAAATGCTCCGGGTAATTGTCCTATTTGTGGAATGACTTTAGTACCAATGGAACCATCCGCATCCGAAGAACAGAAAACCTATAAAGACCTGCTGTTCAAAATGAAGATTGCAGTAGGGTTTACGGTTCCTGTATTTGCAATTGCTATGATAGAAATGATGCCTAATAATCCATTGGTGCAGCTAATGCCAATAGTTTATTGGAATTGGGTGCAATTATTTTTATCACTCCCCGTGGTTTTTTATGCCTGTTGGATGTTTTTTGTCCGGGCTTGGAAATCAATAATCACTTGGAACCTCAATATGTTTACCCTAATAGGTATTGGTACTGGAGTAGCGTTTATATTTAGTTTAGTTGGAATGTTTTTTCCAAATATTTTTCCAAACGAATTTAAAACAGAACAAGGCACAGTACTCCTCTATTTTGAAGCTGCAACCGTAATTCTAACATTAGTTTTATTAGGGCAATTAATGGAAGCCCGGGCACATAGTCAAACCAGTAGTGCAATTAAAGAACTATTAAAACTAGCACCCACAGAAGCAACTTTAGTCATTGATGGTAAAGACAAAGTAATCTCAATACACGATATTAAAAAAGGAGATTTGTTACGGGTGAAACCCGGAGACAAAATTCCGGTTGACGGAAAAATTACTGATGGAGAAAGTAGTATTGATGAAGCTATGATTACTGGAGAACCTATTCCTGTTGATAAAAAAGTAGATGATAAAGTTATCGCAGGTACTATTAACGGAAACAGATCATTTGTAATGATTGCCGAAAAAGTGGGTTCCGAAACCTTGCTTTCTCAAATCGTTCAGATGGTCAATGAGGCAAGCCGTTCTAAAGCACCGATCCAAAAATTAGCCGACAGTATCGCTAAATATTTTGTTCCTATTGTAGTCATTCTTTCAGTAATTACCTTTTTTGTTTGGGCAAAATTCGGACCTGAACCACGGTTAGTATATGGTTTCATCAATGCTATTGCAGTGTTGATTATAGCCTGTCCTTGCGCTTTAGGATTAGCCACTCCAATGTCAGTAATGGTAGGTGTTGGTAAAGGCGCGCAATCAGGTGTACTCATAAAAAATGCAGAAGTTTTAGAAAAAATGAATAAGGTAAATGTTTTAATAACCGATAAAACAGGAACAATTACCGAAGGAAAACCATCAGTTGAGAAAGTATTTTCAACACAAAATGAGGAGAATGAGTTATTGCAAAATATAGCATCCTTAAATCAATATAGTGAACATCCGTTAGCACAAGCGGTTGTTAATTATGCTAAAACCAAAGAGATTAAATTAATTGAGGTTAAAGATTTTGAAGCAATAACTGGCAAAGGTGCTATAGGAACTGTAACCAATAAAAAAGTGGCAGTTGGCAATAAAAAATTAATGGAGCAGGTCGGTGCTAAAGTTGCTGATGATCTGGAAAGCAAAATTAGCACAGAACAAAAATTAGGAAAAACGGTTTCTTATATCGCAATAGATGGCATTGCAGTTGGCTATGTGTCTATAACAGATGCTATAAAATCAACTAGTATAGCGGCAATCAAAGAATTGATAAGCCAGGGTGTAGAAGTAATTATGCTCACAGGAGATAATGAAAATACAGCAAAAGCAGTGGCTCAGGAATTACATTTAAGTTCCTATAAAGCGAGTTGCTTACCTGAAGACAAACTCAAAGAAATAAAACGCTTGCAAGCTGAAGGTAAAATTGTGGCGATGGCTGGCGATGGTATTAATGATGCTCCTGCATTAGCCCAAGCAGATATTGGAATAGCAATGGGAACTGGAACTGATGTGGCAATAGAAAGCGCGAAAATTACTCTCGTAAAAGGAGATTTACTGGGTATCGTAAAAGCGAAACACCTAAGTCATTCCGTAATGAGAAACATCAAGCAGAATTTGTTTTTTGCCTTCTTCTATAACGTTTTAGGAATTCCAATAGCAGCAGGTGTTTTATATCCCTTTTTTGGAATATTGCTTTCTCCAATGATAGCAGCTTTAGCAATGAGTTTTAGTTCGGTATCAGTGATTGCGAACGCACTGCGATTACGAAGTTTACAACTATAATATTCCGGGCAACAGCGATACTGAAGACCGGGCAACAGCGGTACTGACGAAATTAAATAAATAATATTTATTATGAAAACAAAAAATGCTTTTACAACAGTAGTTACATCATTCTTTACAATGGTGCTTTTCCTAGCGGTTAGCAATGCAAATGCACAAACCAAACCCAAACACCATGCAATGAAAGATTGTTGCATGATGAAAGACGGTAAAATGATGTGTATGAAAGATGGTAAAACAATGCCAATGGACAAAACAATGACCATGAAAAACGGAACTACTTGTATGACCAACGGAGAATGCACTATGAAAGATGGTAAAAAAATGATGATGAAAGAAGGAGATTGTATGGATATGAGCGGTAAAATGTGCAACGACAAAATGAAAATGATGACAAAAAAGAAAACAACAAAAAAAGTAGTTGCTGCTGTTTACACTTGCCCAATGCACCCGGAAGTAGTTGGCATTAAAGGTGGCAAATGCCCTAAATGCGGAATGGATTTAGTGAAAAAATAATTCTTATTTAAAGGTTAAATAGTAATTAAAATTGCTGCGGGAGTAAAATCCTGTAGCAATTATTAATCTAAAAAGTGTACTCACTATAATCTTTCAATATGAAAAAAACATTAAATATTCTAAAGTGGATTTTCAAAAAAATATTCATAAAAAAATGTTGCCAATAGCAGTATAATTGATAACAAATTAAAAAATATAATAAAATGAAAAATATAATTATTTCAGCCATAGTAATGGCGTTCTTATTGGTTTCTTGCAATCAAAAAACCAAAGAAAGTGACGCTACAACTACTGAAAAAGCAACAACAGAACCAGTTAAAGAAGCAGCGACAACCGAAGCTGCACAGGCCACGTTTTCTATAAACGAACTAGTGAGTAATTATTTGGCTCTAAAAAATGCCTTGACCAAAGACGATACAAAAGGTGCATCAACTGCAGGAAAAACATTATATGCTACTTTCAATGCAGTAAATGTAAACTCAATCGATGCTAAAAATAAAAAAGACTATCTTGATATTGCTGATGATGCCAAAGAACATGCTGAACATATTGGTGATAATGGTGGCAATATTCCACATCAAAGAGAGCATTTTGTGCTTTTAAGCAAAGATATAAGCGATTTGATTAAAACTTTTGGAGCAACACAAAAATTATATCAGGATTATTGCCCTATGGCAGACGATGGCAAAGGTGCAATCTGGATTAGTGAATTCAAAGAAATAAAAAACCCATACGAAGGCAGTAAAATGCTGACTTGTGGATCGGTCAAAAAAGAACTTTAAAATGAAAAAGGCGATTAGGAAAATAGCGCTCGGAGGATTAATCCTTTTTGTGCTGATTCAGTTCTACCAGCCTGCCCGTAATATAAACGGGCAGGTTTCGCCTGCTCATATCGAAAAAGTGTACAGTATGCCACTAACGGTTTCAAACATACTGCATACATCCTGCTATGATTGCCACAGCAATAATACCAATTATCCCTGGTACTCTTATATACAGCCTGCTCGTGCATTTTTGGACAGTCATATAACAGAGGGAAAAAAAGAGTTGAACTTTAGCGAGTTTGGGAATTATTCCAATCGCAAACAGGAAAGTAAATTGCGGGCAATTGCCAAACAAGTAAGCTCCGGTGAAATGCCATTGAATTCATACACAGCAATGCATAAAAATGCTATGCTGAGCGAGTTGCAAAAAAAAGCATTGGAAGATTGGATATCCGAATGCCTCAACTCAAACACCGAATAATTATCACATCACAGTAAGCTGAAATCGCACAGATGAAAGCAAAGCTAAATCAAATGAAAAAATAAATCCCATGAAAAAAATAGTAATTGTGTTGCTTTTGTTCATGTTTTCTGTATCTCAGGCGCAGGATATGAAGAATATGAATATGAACAAGGAATCAGACAAAGAGGTTCAGCAGGTAACCTACACCTGCCCAATGCATCCCGAAATACACGCTTCCAAACCCGGAAACTGTCCCAAGTGCGGCATGAAGTTGGTCAAAGAAAAGCCAAAGCCAAATGTAGCTAATCCAAAAGCTGCTACTAAACAATCATCCACTAAAACATCGCCCGTTAAAGCAAAGACAGAAGCCACAGCAACCATTTACACTTGTCCAATGCATCCCGAAGTTCAGTCAGCAAAGCCTGGCAATTGTCCAAAGTGCGGAATGAAACTTGTAAAAAAGGCAAGGAGTGAATCAAAGGAAGAATCAAAGACAGTAGATAAAACCCCACAAGCTACCGTAACCAAAGAAGATGCTTCACAGCCCTTGTCTTATACCTGCCCTATGCATCCTGAAATCCACTCAGACAAACCGGGTAACTGTCCTAAATGCGGCATGAGGCTGGTCAAAGAAAAGCTAAAGGAGGATACAGATAAAAGTATGGATGATATGCATTCAGGAATGGATATGGATAACCAGGATGAATTAAGCCAAAATATAAAAAAAGCCAAAGCAAACCTTGGTCCCATTAAAACAAGTATTTCTTCGGCTTCACCAAAAACAGTTCGTTATGACCTGCATATTCGTGATACCTTGGTAACATATGGAAAAAAAACAAAAAGAGCAATTGCCGTAAATGGACAGATTCCTATGCCAACGCTCACTTTTACTGAAGGTGATATTGCAGAAATCCATGTTTACAATGAACTCGATGAAGAAACTTCATTGCACTGGCACGGATTGTTTTTACCAAACCGGATGGACGGAGTGCCGTTTTTGACTCAAATGCCAATTAAACCCCATTCAGAATACTTGTATAAATTTCCAATTGTACAGCATGGTACTCATTGGTATCACAGTCATAGTAAACTGCAGGAACAGATTGGAATGTATGGTGCTTTTATTATGAACAAAAAGAAAGAATGGAACATCCCTACAATCCCCATTGTGATTAGCGAATGGACTGATATGAAACCGGAAGAAGTACATCGCAGCCTGCGTGGGGCGACTGACTGGTTCGCGATTAAAAAAGGGACTACGCAAAGTTATGTCGAAGCGATAAAATCAGGACACTTTAAAACCAAAGTTACCAATGAATGGAAGCGCATGAATGCAATGGACGTAAGCGATGTGTATTATGAAAATTTCCTTATCAACGGTAAGAACCAAAACGAGCAGCCCCAATTTAAAGCGGGAGACAAAGTCAGGCTGCGAATCGCTAATGGAGGTGCATCAGATTATTTCTGGCTCACTTATGCAGGTGGGAAAATAACAGTAGTGGCAACCGACGGAAATGATGTCGAACCTGTTGAGGTAGACAGATTGATTATTGCTGTATCTGAAACCTATGATGTAGTAGTAACCATCCCGGAAAACAAAAGTTATGAATTTTTGGTTACACCGGAAGATCGAACAAAATCTGCATCTCTTTGGTTAGGAACTGGCGAAAAAGTTCCGGCAGTAAAGCTGCCTACACTCAAATATTTCGCAGGTATGAAAATGATGAATGAAATGATGGACATGAAAGGCAATATGATTGAGATGGACGGAATGAAAATGCAGAATCAGGAAATGGACATGAACACCGTGATGTATCCTGAGATTACCGGTCCTGAAAATCCGAAAGAGGAATCCACTATGGAAAAAGATGAAATAAAAGACAAGGCCATGCAGAATATGCCTATGGATAAAGGCAAGGAAATGCAGATGAGCGGCCATCAGCACAGCATGGCAGGCATGGATGCAGATAGCAATACTGATTTGGTGACACTAAATTATGCAATGCTTAAAGCTCCCGAAAAAACAAAACTGCCTGAAGGCCCTTGGCGGGAGTTGAAGTTTGACCTTACTGGTAATATGAATAGATATGTATGGAGCCTTGATAATAAAGTTGTATCTGAGACCGATAAGATCATGATCAAAAAAGGTGAAAATCTTCGCATAGTTCTTTTTAATAATAGTATGATGCGGCATCCGATGCACCTTCATGGTCATGACTTCCGTGTCCTTAATGGGCAGGGTGATTATGCTCCAATGAAAAATATAATCGATATCATGCCAATGGAGCGCGACACCATAGAATTTGCAGCTACAGAACCTGGCGGAGATTGGTTTTTTCACTGCCATATTTTATACCACATGATGAGCGGAATGGGCAGGGTTTTCAGTTATGAGAACTCAGCTCTAAACCCTGATTTACCCGATGCTAAAGTAGCAAAACGAGGGCTGAATTCAGACGACAGAAAATTTCACTTAATGGGCACTGTCGGAGTTGAAACTAATGGTACTGATGGTGAAATTATGTTGGCACAAACCCGATGGGTAGCCAGCAGTCTTTGGCATTTAGGATATCACGATATGCATGGCTATGAAAGCGAAACAACAATAGGTCGTTACGTGAGTCGTATGCAATGGTGGTTTCCTTATGTAGGATTTGATTACCACTATAAGACTGAAGGTATGTTCCAAAAGAATTTTTTTGATTTGGATGGTAGCGTCAGGAACATTTTTGGTAGCGAGGAAAGGAATTGGTTTGGGCAAAAAAGTAATAAAGATAATAGAAAGACAATCACAGCAGGTGTGGCTTACACTTTGCCAATGTTATTTATTGCTGATGCAAGAATAGACAGTGATGGTAAATTTCGTTTCCAGTTCAGCCGCGATGATATTCCCGTTTCAAGTCGTTTGCGTTTCAATATGATGATCAATACCGACAAAGAATATATGGCTGGTTTCCGTTATATTCTTACCAAATACATTTCAGCCTCCACGCACTATGACAGCGACATGGGGATTGGTGTTGGGATAACTTTAATGTATTAAAATAAATAGCAATTTACAATTAAGATTTATTCTAAATAATTTGCATAGCAAAATAAAGAGATTACTTTTGCATCGTTATTTTTATTAAATCTAAATTAAGTAAACTAAATCATTTTAATCACATACCAATGACCTTTAAAAGAATATTTTTTATCCCGTTAATTTTAATAGTAAGTCCGTTCGCTAATGCACAAACCAAAGATAGTATAACTGTTTTAAAAGAAGTAATTATTAAAGACTTCAAAACGGTTAATGGGGTTGGACATCTGCCGGAAACTAAAAATGGAATTATCTACGCTGGAAAAAAAAATGAAATTATCCTTGTCGATAGCCTGGATGCGAATAAAGCCATTAATAATACTAGACAAATTTTAGGTAGAATTCCTGGGTTAAACATTGTAGAAACTGAAAGCGGCGGTTTTACTGCCAACGGTATAGCTACTCGTGGTCTAAATCCTGTCCAGAGTATCGAAATGAATACACGTCAAAACGGATACAACATCAGTGCCGACATATACGGCTATAACGAATCTTATTTTCTACCACCAATGGAGGCAGTAAATAGAATCGAGATGGTTCGAGGTGCTTCTTCACTCCAATTTGGCTCTCAGTTTGGTGGGCTAGTTAATTATGTTGTTAAAGAAGTTCCAAAAAATATCCCATTTGAATTTGTAACTTCTCAAACTTTAGGAAGTTTTGGCATGTACAATTCCTTTAACTCCGTTGGAGTTAATTATAAAAAAATCAGTTACTACGGATTTCTCCAATACCGATATATTGATGGTTACAGACCTAACAGCCAGCAATCGCAACTTTCGGGCTATGGAAAAATACAGTACAATTACTCAGACAAATTAAACTTTGGAGTAGAATATTCCCTGTTACGTAACAAATTGAAAATGCCCGGAGGACTAACCGATGCACAATTTAACGACGACCCAAGACAATCTACTAGATCACGAAATTGGTTGAACAGTCCATGGAATATTGTAACAGCTTATGCAAATTACACGCCTTCGGCAAGTACTACAATTAGTTTAAAATCTACATATTTGTTTAGCCATCGTTCGTTAGTTTGGAGAAATGAAGATGGTGGCGCAAGTGCCATTGATGAAATAGATCCAGCTACCAATCAATATGTGCCTCGGGAGGTAGGCAAAGAAGACTTTAATAATTCAACAACAGAATTACGCATTGCACAAGAATATAATTTAGGAAACATCAAATCAACGCTTGCAGGTGGAGTTCGTTTTAGTTATGGTTGGTTCAAACGTTTAGGCGGTGGGGAAGGAACAACAGGTAGTGATTTTGATTTGTCAATATCTGGTAATTGGGGATACAATTTAGATTTTACAACTACTAATCTTGCACCATTCGTTGAAAACATTTTTAGAGTAGGTAAAAAATTAACCATAACACCTGGCTTTAGATTTGAATACCTTCATAGCACTGCAAAGGGAACCAAAACAGTAGATGATGTATTACAAACAGCTAATGAAAGTCGCAATCGATACATTCCATTAGTTGGCTTAGGATTAGAATACAAAGCTTCGAAAAACACTAACATCTACGGAAATATTAGTCAAGCATATCGTCCAATAGATTACGGACAGTTAGAGCCATTTGGAGTGACCTCAAAAATTGACCCTAATCTAAAAGATGCATCAGGTTATAATGCTGATTTAGGATATAGGGGAACCATTAAAAATTATTTAAATTTTGATATTGGCGGGTTCTATTTGGCTTACAACAATAGGATTGGAACAATTCTAAAAAACGATCCAATAACAAATGAAGAATATACATTAAGAACTAATGTAGCCAATAGTGCACACAAAGGAATTGAAAGTTATATAGAATTCAACCTGATAAAATTCTTCAATCAAAAATCAGAATATGGATTAAGTCTTTTCAATTCTTTTGCCTATGTTGATGCAAAATATACCAGTGGAGAATTTAAAGGAAAACGAGTTGAAACTGCCACAAGAATAATTAATCGTGTAGGTCTAATTTTTAATACCAAAAAATTTTCAACTACTTTTCAAGTAAATTCAGTTGGTGATGCTTTCGGTGACGCAACAAATACCAAAGTAAGTGATGATGCTATTGCAGGTTATATTCCTGCCTATACTGTACTAGATTTAAGCGCAACCTATAAAATCAAAAACTTCACATTAAAATTGGGAGCTAATAATTTAACCGATAAACAATATTTTACTCGAAGAACAGATGAATATCCTGGTCCTGGAATTATTCCCGCTGTTGGAAGAAGCTTCTATGCTGGTTTTACAGCTAAATTTTAAAATATCTATTTATAATTTTTATGTTTTGTTTTAGAATACTTAAGGCTTCATTAATTATATAATGAGGTTTTTTGTGTAGAAATTATTGTGTGAAAAAATTAACTATAAAATAATTGTTTTTAATCATAAAATCTAAAAAAATGAACTTATCAGAAATAAAAAAAACATTTAGATACAGGGAGACAATAAACTTTATATTAGAAAATGGAGCAACTGTTCCGGAACATTTTCATGTTACAGAAGTAGGAATAATTTCAAAACGCTTTATTGACTGTGGCGGGATTCCGCTATATTCGCGGAAAATACATTTCTACATCTACCCATTATGACAGCGACATGGGGCTTGGCGTGGGTGCAGCTTTCACATACTAGACTAACGGGAAGAGTTTTAACACTTGCTCTTGGCTAACTCTAAAAAAAATTAATAACTTCGTTAAAAAAAAATATGAAATATAAATTATCAATCACACTTCTAATCGCGGCCGTAGCTTTCATTAGTTGCAATAACTCAGACGATTCAGAGACAGAAGATGTAGCAGCTGCGACAATTATGAATGAATCATTAGCTAAGATGGGTGCGGAAAATGATTCTTTGGTAATTCACCATGCGGGTCCATTATATCACCATCATGACAGTATTTTTCACCATCATGATTCCATTTATGTACATGAGCATATAATTTATCATCATGGGGATACCATTCACCACCACGATGGTACACATCATAATGAGGACCAGCATCATCAGCATGATTCAATAGTAATCTCACACCACAATATTGCTCATTAATTGATTTTGAGCTTAACACTATTTAGATGCATGAAAATCATGCATCTTTTTTTATAGATAGCGGGTATGATATTTATTGTAATATTTCACTATTAAATTAAACTCATCATGGGGCATCAAAACAGAACACTTTACAGAATTGCAAAATGACTTAGCAGTAATAACTAAAGCATTACACCATCCATTTAGCAACACTCTCTTCTCTGAATAATAATTTTAAACAATAAAAAAGTTCTAGTGAATAATGAACAAACGGCTATTAAAGCAACATACTTTAGTATACTTGGAAATACTAGTTTAGCTATTATAAAAGGACTCGCAGGTTTTTTCGGAAATTCTTATGCTCTTATTGCAGATGCAATTGAATCAACGGCTGATATTTTTTCTTCCTTTTTGGTATTGTTTGGTATAAAATATTCAAACAAACCAGCAGATGATAATCATCCTTATGGACACGGAAGAGCAGAACCATTGGTTACATTTATGGTTGTTGGATTTCTAATTACATCAGCAACAATAATAGCATATGAGAGCATTCAAAACATTGGGACACCTCACTAATTACCAAAACCTTGGACATTAGTTATTTTAGGTTTAATAATTATTTGGAAGGAGTATTCTTTTCGGTTAGTTATGAAAAAAAGTAAAGAAACGAATAGTTCTTCACTAAAAGCGGATGCTTGGCATCATAGAAGTGACGCTATAACATCAATTGCTGCCTTTATTGGAATATCAATCGCTTTATTTTTAGGCAAAGGGTATGAATCCGCAGATGATTGGGCTGCACTTTTAGCTTCCTTTTTTATTTTATATAATAGCTATTTGATTTTTAGACCAGCACTTGGAGAAATTATGGATGAGCATCTTTATGATGATTTAGTAGAAAAAATTAGACAAGTAGCTATTACAGTTGAAGGTATTATTGGAACCGAAAAATGCTTCATTAGAAAAGCAGGAATGAAATATCACGTCGACCTTCATGCAATAGTAAATTCTGAAATTACAGTTAAAGAAGGACATGATTTAGCTCATAAATTAAAAGATACTTTACGAAGTGAAATAGTAGAATTAGGTCATGTTTTGATACATATTGAACCGAACGAGTAATAGACTGACAAACAATAGCATTTAAGAATATAAATTTGTAATAACCTATTTTATTACTACTTTTACTCAGTGAAATTTATAAACCTCATATTTTCAATCTACATAATTGCATTGTCGTGTATGCCATGTGCTGACGCGGAAGTCAATATTGGAAATAAATCGGTTTCTATGCATAACGAAACAAACGCTCCATCGGATAAACATCAGGATGATAGCTGTTCCCCATTTTGTATTTGCAATTGCTGTAATTGCAATGGTTTTCATAAAACTATCGAATATGCAGAACATTCAACAGTAATAAAGATAGAAACAGAGAAAAACACAATAGGATACACTTCAGCATTATTCTCTAATTTTCACAATTCCATTTGGCAGCCGCCACAAATTAGCTAATTGACTTTTTTTTATGTTTCGATGTATCGGAACAAATTCTTTGTGGTACAAAATACCACAAAATCTCTTTTTTGTCAATTAACTAATTTTTAAATCAATGTTAAACAAAATCATTCAGTTTTCTATAAAGAATAAACTGATTATTGGGCTAATGGTATTGGCACTAATCGTTTGGGGAATTTATTCCGTAAAACAATTACCTATTGATGCCGTTCCCGATATTACAGATAATCAAGTACAAATAATTACCAGTTCGCCAAGTAATGGTGCAGAAGATATAGAAAGGTTTGTAACCTTTCCCGTCGAACAAACAATGGCGACAATTAAAAACATCGAGCAAGTTCGTTCTTTCAGTCGTTTTGGGTTGTCAGTTGTAACCGTAGTTTTTAAAGAAAATGTCGATATTTATTGGGCAAGACAACAAGTAAGCGAACGCTTAACCGAAGCCACAGACCAAATTCCACCCGGAATGGGAAAACCTTCAATGGCTCCTGTTTCAACAGGTTTGGGCGAAATTTACCAATACGTTATACATACTAAAAAAGGCTATGAAAACAGATATAACGCTACCGAGTTACGCACCATTCAAGACTGGATTGTTCGCCGACAATTGCTTGGCGTTGATGGGATTGCTGACGTAAGTAGTTTTGGTGGTTTCCTAAAGCAATATGAAATTGCTTTAAATCCAAATAAATTACGAAGTATGAACATTAGCATCAAAGACGTGTTTGATGCTTTAGAAAAAAACAATCAAAATACTGGCGGTGCGTACATTGATAAAAAACCAAACGCTTATTTTATCCGGAGCGAGGGCTTAATCACAAGTATCGATGATATAGAAAACATTGTTGTAAAAACTAACAATAATAGTATTCCTGTTCTTATCCGCAATGTTGCTGATGTTAAAATTGGAGCAGCCACTCGATACGGTGCAATGACAAGAAACAACGAGGGTGAAGTTGTTGGTGCAATTGTTTTAATGCTTAAAGGGGCAAACTCCTCAAAAGTTATTCAAAGCGTAAAAACAAGAATGGCGCAAATTGAAAAAACATTACCCGAAGGTGTGACCATTGAACCCTATTTAGACCGAACAAAATTAGTAGATAACGCAATCGGAACAGTTTCTAAAAATTTATTAGAAGGCGCATTAATTGTAATTTTTGTTTTGGTTTTACTACTCGGAAATTTAAGAGCTGGTTTAATTGTTGCATCTGTAATTCCGTTAGCATTGTTATTTGCTATTTGTCTAATGAATTTGTTTGGTGTAGATGGCAATTTAATGAGTTTAGGCGCACTTGATTTCGGGTTAATTGTCGATGGTGCAGTAATTATTATTGAAGCCACAATGCACTATTTATACGTCAAACACAAAGGGCAAGAACTAACACAAGACCAAATGGATCATAGTGTATTGAGTAATGCACGAAAAATGATGAGTTCGGCAGCGTTCGGACAAATTGTAATCTTAATTGTGTACTTGCCTATTTTAGCATTAGTTGGTGTTGAAGGAAAAATGTTTCGTCCAATGGCGCAAACCGTTTCCTTTGCCATTTTAGGTGCATTTATTCTTTCATTAACGTATGTTCCTGTAATGAGTGCCTTGTTTTTAAGTAAAAAAATATCAACAAAACCAAATATTTCTGACCGAATTATAAACGCTATTCAACGAGTGTATACACCAATGCTGAATTTTGCTTTAGCATCAAAAAAATTAATAGTTGCTATTGCCATTGGTTTACTAATTATCAGCGGAATTATTTTTACATTTTTAGGTGCTGAATTTATTCCAACTTTAGAAGAAGGCGATTTTGCGGTAGAAATGAGAACCTTAACAGGAAGTAGTTTATCTCATACAGTAGAAGCCACACAAAAATCAGCTAAAGTTTTAAAAGATAATTTTCCAGAGGTCAAAGAAGTAATTGGAAAAATTGGCTCGTCAGAAATTCCAACCGACCCAATGCCTGTTGAAGCTTGTGATTTAATTATTGTTTTAAAAGACAAAAGCGAATGGACAAGTGCCGACAACAGAGTAGATTTAGCCGAGAAAATGCAGAAAAAATTGGAAGAAAGTGTTCCTGGTGTAACTTATGGTTTTCAACAACCAATTCAAATGCGTTTCAATGAATTGATTTCGGGAGTTAAACAAGATGTGGCTATAAAAATATATGGCGAAGATTTGAACAAATTATCACAGTATGCCAAACAAATCGGGAAAATAGCAGGAAAAATAGAGGGCGCACAAGATATTTATGTGGAGCAAGTTTCGGGATTACCGCAAGTTGTAATCAAATTTCACAGAGATAAAATTGCGCAATTTGGTTTGAATATCGAAGATGTAAATACTGCCATTCGTTCGGGTTTTGCAGGAGAAACAGCAGGATTGGTTTTTGAAGGCGAAAAACGTTTTGATTTAGTGGTTCGATTAGATAAAGAAAACCGACAAACTTTAGACGATGTGAAAAACTTATTTGTAACCGCTCCAAATGGAAATCAAATTCCGCTAGAACAAGTTGCTGATATTGATTTTAAAGAAGGTCCAAACCAAATTCAGCGAGAAGATGCCAAACGCAGAATTACAGTTGGCTTTAATGTTCGTAATCGTGATATAGAAAGTACGGTGTTGGAAATGCAACAAAAAATTGACAAGCAAGTCAAATTTGAAGCAGGTTATTTCACAACTTATGGTGGAACTTTTGAGAATTTAATAGCTGCTAAAGAACGTTTAGGTATTGCCGTTCCTGTTTCGTTATTACTCATCTTTTTGCTGTTGTTTTTTGCCTTTGGTTCCATGAAACAAGCAGCACTTATTTTTACAGCTATACCACTTTCCGCAATCGGAGGTGTATTTGCTTTATGGATGCGGGGAATGCCTTTTAGTATTTCCGCAGGAGTTGGATTTATTGCGCTGTTTGGTGTTGCCGTTCTAAACGGAATTGTGCTAATAGCCGAATTCAACGCATTAAAAAAAGAAGGAATGACCGATTTAAAACAAATTGTAATCAAAGGCACTTCGGTACGTTTGCGACCTGTTATAATGACGGCATTAGTTGCCTCATTAGGTTTTCTTCCAATGGCATTATCTCAGGGAAGCGGTGGCGAAGTTCAAAAACCATTAGCAACGGTTGTCATTGGTGGTTTATTCACGGCAACGTTACTCACGCTTCTACTATTACCAATACTCTATATGTGGTTTGAAAAATTCAATAAAAAAACAATGAAAATAAATCCAACAATAATTGTTATTGCTTTGTTTCTAACTGCAAATTTTGCAACAGCGCAAACGCAACCGTTAACTTTAACCCAAGCTATTGAGCAAGGGTTAAAAAACAATAAGGAAGTAACGACTTCACAATTGGAAATTAAATACCAAAAACAATTAAAGAAAGCCAGTATTGAAATTCCTAAAACTGATTTATCAGGTCAATTTGGGCAAATAAACAGTTATATCAAAAACGATAATAACTTCGGTATATCTCAAACTATTCCTTTTCCAACGGTATTTTCAGCCAATGCTTCTTTGGGAAATGCGCTCGTAAAAAGTAGCGAGTTAAAAGCCAATATTAGCAAAAACGAATTAATGTATCGCATCAAACAAACCTATTCTAATTTGCAATATTTGTATGCAAGACAATCCCTTCTAAAAAAGCAGGATAGTATTTATCAAGGTTTTGTGAAGTCGGCAACATTGCGATACAAAACAGGAGAAAGTACTTTGTTAGAACAAAGTACTGCCGAAACACAATTGTATGAAACGCAAAATATTTTAAAAGGGAACGATGCTAATATTTCAATTTATTTGTCGCAACTGCAAACACTTTTAGGGAGCAATGAAGCTATTTTGATTGCGGATAAAAAACTAGCAGAGCAGCTATTTTCGGAAACTAACGATGAAAAAGCAACGAGCGAAAATCCTGTTTTAGCATACATTCAGCAACAAACGATAGTTGCTGAAAAACAGAAAAAAGTAGAAAGTGTCAAAGCACTTCCTGACATTACTTTTGGGTATTTCAATCAATCGTTAATAGGTTCGCCAATTGATGCAACCAATACTGATTTGGCAACTTCCAGCAACCGTTTTCAAGGTTTCCATTTGGGAGTAGCCATACCGATATTCTTTGGCTCGTATAATGCAAAAATAAAATCGGCATCCATCAACAAGGAAATTGCAAAAACAGCTTTAGAAAGCAATCAAATCAATCTAAAAGGGCAATACGACCAAGCCAAACAGGAGTTTCAAAAGAACAAAACCAGTTTAGAATATTATAAAACTTCGGGTGTACCCAATGCCAATTTAATTTTAACAAAAAGCCAAAGTGCCTATAAAAATGGAGAAATTGGTTATTCAGAAAACCTTTTAAATTTAAGAACGGCAAACGGAATTCAGGAAAATTATTTGTCCGCAATTTTGCAATACAACCAAAGCATTTCACTACTGGAATATCTTTCAGGAAAAAACTAAAAATAAATATATGAAATCAAGATATAAAATAATCACACTCCTATTCTTAGCTATAATTGTAGCAAGTTGTGGTAACAAAGCCAAAGAGGAAACTGCCGTAGCAGAAGAACAAAAAGTAGATGCTAACGCAGTAGAAATTACAGCAGAACAATATAAAACTGCCGATGTGCAAATGGGTGTAATCGAAGAAAAAGCATTAAGCGGAACAACCAAAGTAAACGGAATGTTAGATGTACCACCGCAAAATTTAGTCTCTATCTCAACACCTTTTGGCGGATTTGTAAAAAGTACCGATATGCTTCAAGGTTTAAAAGTTCATAAAGGGCAAATTGTTGCGATGATGCAAAACCCCGATTATGTTCAACCACAGCAAGACTATATCGATTATAAAAGTCAACTGAACTATTTAAAATTAGAATACGAACGCCAACAAGAATTGGCAAAAGAAAATGTAAACGCACAAAAAACATTGCAAAAATCAAAAGCAGAATATGAAAGTATGAAAGCCAGAGTGTTGGGGTTAAAAACCAAGTTGCAACTTATGAATATTAATATGTCAAGTTTAGAAAAAGGCAACATTCAAAGTACAATTCCACTATACTCACCTATCAATGGTTTTGTTACAGAGGTAAATACTAATATTGGCGCATTTGCAACAGCCACAGATGTATTATTTAAAATTGCAAATACTGAACATTTACACGCCGAATTAACCGTATTTGAAAAAGATGTGCCGAAACTCAAAATCGGGCAAAAAGTGCGCTTTACATTAGCCAACGAAACATCAGAAAGAATGGCGACAGTTTATTTAGTGGGTAAAGAAATCAGCCAAGAGAGAACTGTTCAAATACATTGTCATTTAGACAAAGAAGATACCAGTCTTTTACCTGGAATGTATCTAAAGGCATTGGTTGAAAGTGGTAGTAACAAAGTCCCTGCGATTTTGTCAAAAGCTATCGTTGAATTTGAAGGAAGCAAATATATTTTTATTACTGATTCTGAAAAAGCAAAAGAGAAAAACGCCACCAAATACAAATTGGTTAGCATTAAGACTGGAGTTAGCGAACTCAATTATACCGAACTAATTTTTGACAGTACAACCGATTGGAAAAGCTGGAAAGTAGTTACCAATGGTGCATACGATTTACTTTCAAAAATGAAAAACAGCGAAGAAGAGGAATAAAATTAAGCTTGTTTTTTACTAGATATTGGGTAGTATCATGTGTATCATTAATAAATTTTTAAGCATAAAATGAAAATAACAGAACCTCTTAAATCATTAAAAGAACCGCTTTTTGCAAAGCTTTATCTGGCGCAAACCATTAGCCTTTTAGGCGATGCTTTTACATGGATAGGTATTGCGTTACTGGCATTTGAGTTTGGAGGAAATCAATCGGCTAAAATATTAGCAACAGCACTGACTTTAAGGGTTACAGCTTTTATCATTTTTGGTTCGTATGCAGGTGTTTTAGCTGACAGGGTTAATCGCAAGGCTATTATGATTATTACAAACATAGCGAGAATGTTTATTGTGTTTTCGTTAGCCTTCGTTACAGATGTTTGGCAGTTGTATGTATTGATTTTTTTGCTGAATATTTTCAACGCGTTTTTCACACCCTCATACAAAGCCTGTATTCCGCAATTAATAAATAACAAAGAAAACTATGCCAACGCTATTACATTGTCAAACGCTACCTGGCAGTTGCTAGGAATTTTGGGTCCTGGATTGGCTGGAGTCTTAGCAATTTGGCTAGGATCTAGGCAAATATTTATCTTTGATGCTATTTCATTCATAATTTCTTCAATTTTAGTTTTTATGATACCCATTTCTTTATTAAAAAAAGAGGACTTAATACAAAGTAAGTCTTATATAATAAATACTTGGAATGATATAGTTAAAGGCACAAAACTATTGTTTAAAAATCCCCCCATTCGCTTTGCGTTGCTCATAGAATTGGTTGCTGCTATTGCAGGAGCACAGATATTAGTAAATACCGTAGGACATATAAAAGGGGATTTATTGTTAACAGATAGAGAATATGGATGGGCAATGACAGCCTTTGGAGTAGGTGCAACGATTGCCGCTTTTACTTCCAATATATTGGACAAATCAAAAAACAAGACCACACTTTTAATTGTTGGAGCGTTAATGCTTGCCATTGCTGTTTCATTGGGTAACATAGTACCCTTTACCATTTTATTAGTGCTTTGGATGATTGCAGGTTTAGGGCAAAGTTTTACCGAAATGCCTTCTCAAATATTAATTGCCGAAAATATACCATTAGAAGCACAAGGAAAAGTCTATGGAAGTCATTTTGCGTGGAGTCATTTATGGTGGGCAATTGGTTATCCTATAGCAGGATTAACAGGCATCTATTGTAAGGGCAATGAGTTTTTAATTGGTGGTCTTCTAACGTTGGGCTTGCTCGTATTATTTTGGATATTTGCAAAATCAAAAATTAATTTATAAAAGTAATGGAAAATCAAAAATCACATTGGGAAAATGTCTTTGCCACTAAAAGTCCAAATGAAGTAAGCTGGACACAAAAATATCCTAAAACTTCAATGGATTATTTAGAAGAGTTAAACTTGTCAAAAACTGCTAATATTATTGACGTTGGTGGTGGTGACAGTAATTTAGCTGATGCGCTGTTAGAAAAAGGGTTTCAAAATATTTGGGTTCTTGATATTTCTGAATTTGCATTAGAAAGAGCGAAAAAACGATTAGGTGACAAAGCCCATTTGGTGCATTGGATAGTTTCAGACATTACAGAGTTTGAACCAGAAGTTACATTTGATTTTTGGCATGATAGAGCTGTGTTTCATTTTTTAACCAATGAAGATAGCATCAATAAATATGTTGCAATTATTGGAAAAGCAATTAATAAAGAAGGCAATTTTCTTCTAGGAACATTTTCAGAAAATGGTCCTTTAAAATGTAGCGGGTTAGAGATAAAACAGTACTCCGAAAATACTATGAAGGAAACTTTTAAAAATGATTTTGAAGCAATAAAATATTTTACAGAAAATCACACAACCCCATTTGATACGAAACAAAATTTTCAGTTTTGTGGCTTTAAAAAAATCTAAAACTATGGAACAAACTCATTCATCAAAAGAAAAAAAAGAACCCAAATGTTGCGCTTCAGATGAAGGAATAAATTTAAATGCAAAAGAAAATCATTCCGATGATGATGGACACAACCACGACGCAGCTGAAGATTCCGGTTGGAGAAGCCACTGGCAGCTGCTTCTGGCAATTGTCATCTTATTTGTGATGCTCATAGCAGAATTTGGCTTTCATTACATACTTGCATTTCCGGTAAACGTGATTATTTTCGGGATTGCATATTTGCTTGCCGGTTACAACGTGCTATATCTGGCATTTCGCAAGGCAATACGCTTCGATTTCTTTAATGAATTTTTCTTGATGTCAGTTGCTACAATTGGCGCGTTTGCTATAGGATCATATAGTGAAGGTGTGGCAGTAATGGCATTTTATTCCATCGGCGAATGGTTTCAGGATGCCGCAGTTAGTCGTGCAAAAAGAAGTATTAAGGCTCTCCTTGACATCAGACCAGAGGAAGTGACAGTAATAAGGAACGGTAAACAGGAAAAAATTCATCCCAAAGATGTAAAACCGGAAGAAATTATTCAGGTAAAACTTGGTGAAAAAGTAGCACTTGATGGCGAACTGATTTCTAATAAAGCTTCATTCAATACAGCGGCACTTACCGGAGAAAGCAAACCAGACAGCAAGGTAAAAGGCGAAAAAGTATATGCAGGCATGATTAACCTGAATAGCGTTTCAGAAATCAAGGTAACTTCACTGTTTACCGATAGTAAGCTGAGTAAAATTCTTGAAATGGTTCAGGATGCTACTGCCCGTAAATCTCAAACACAATTATTCATCAGCAGGTTTGCTAAAATCTATACACCAATTGTCTTTGGATTGGCGCTGGCAGTTTGTTTCGTTCCCTATTTCTTTGTGGATCCATACATTTTTGAAATATGGTTTTACAGATCGTTGGTATTCCTGGTAATTAGTTGTCCCTGCGCGTTGGTGGTTTCAATCCCTTTAGGTTATTTTGGAGGTATTGGTTTGGCATCCCGGAATGGTATTCTCTTTAAAGGTTCCAACTTCCTTGATGTAATGACACAAATAAATGTGGTAGTAATGGATAAGACAGGAACATTAACGGAAGGTGTTTTTAAAGTTCAGGAAATAAAAACCGCAGAAATTACCGAAAAAGAATTAATAAAACTGGCTGCGGCCATTGAAAGCCAGTCAACGCACCCTATTGCTCTGGCAGTAGTTGACCACGCCGGAAAAGATAGTACGCATGGAATGCAGATTAAAAATGTTGAGGAAATTTCGGGCCATGGACTAAAAGGAACTATCAACAGTAAAGAAGTCCTTGCAGGTAATACAAAGCTGATGAAGAAATTCAAGATTGAATATCCCGCAGAAATTGACAGCATTGTTTATACTATTGTGATTGTTGCAGTTGATAAAAAATATGTCGGGCACATTACAATTGCAGACAAGATAAAACAAGATGCATTACAGGCAGTAAAAGACTTGCATGCCTTGAATATTAAAACAGTTATGCTTTCGGGCGATAAACAGTCGGTTGTTGACGAAGTAGCTAAAAAACTGAGAATCGACAATGCGTTTGGTGATTTACTACCAGAAGGGAAAGTCGAAAAAGTTCAGGAACTAAAACACAAAGGCATGAAAATAGCATTTGTTGGCGATGGTGTTAACGATGCTCCGGTAGTAGCCTTAGCAGATGCCGGTATCGCAATGGGTGGACTAGGCAGCGATGCAACAATTGAAACCGCCGATATTGTAATACAGAATGACAAGCCGTCAAGAATAGTTATGGCTATTAAAGTCGGGAAGATTACAAAACAAATCGTGTGGCAGAATATTATTCTTGCAATGATTGTAAAACTTGTTGTCCTCGGTTTGGGAGCAGGCGGAATCGCAACACTGTGGGAAGCAGTTATTGCAGATGTAGGGGTAGCATTATTAGCAATATTAAATGCTGTACGAATTCAGAAGATGAAAATTACTTAATTATATTTACAACTTAAAATTAAACTTTTATGAAAAATTCTATCAAAATTATTGTTGCATTATTTTTTACTATATCCTCAATTACGGCAAATGCACAACAAGCTAAAAAAAATGAGAAAGCAGTAATCAAAACAAATATTTATTGTGATCATTGCAAAGAGTGTCCAAGTTGCGGTAAAAACCTGCAGGCATCATTATTGAAAATCAAAGGTGTGAAAATGTATGAACTTGACGAAAAGAAAATGACCATTACATTGTATTATAACGGTCTAAAGACAAGTATCAGCAAACTTCGCACAGCAATTTCTAACCTCGGTTATGATGCAGATGATGTAAAAGCCAAACCTGAAGCGTATCAGCAATTAGATGGTTGCTGCAAAAAAGCATAAGCTTAACTTCGTTCCGGAAGGAATACTATAAAACCTTTCCAGAAAAGTTTATAAAGGAAAATATAACTGATAGTTAGAAAATAGTATCTTTATCATAATGAAACACTTAGCCCTTATAGTAAGCTTATATATCCTTAGCCTCTCAGCGGTTCCCGCTGTTCAGTTGCTAAAGGATAAATTAACTTCGCAGTGCGGCCAGTCTTGTTCTAAAGATTCAAAATCGGCTAAAGATAGTGACGGCTGCGATAAACGGGAATGCTCCTTTTTTTCATGTTGCTATAAAAGTGTTTATTTCTTTACCGAAACAAAATATACCTTTCATTATTTCCCGTATGTAAAGCTGACCAATAATTTCGGGTTCACTGAAATGATTACTTCTTTTAATCTTTTTGATATCTGGCATCCGCCAAAATTGGTTTAATTTTTATCCCGGTTTTTTGTATGATGCAGCTATGTAATTATGGCCTGTATTGCTATACAATCCAATAAAATAATTTTATCAATTTAAAAATATCAAAAATGAAAAATATCATAATGATTATCGCATTTGCACTTTTTGCAGGAACTCATACTGCCAGTGCACAACAGGGAAAAACAACAGCAAAAAAAGAATGTTGTGCTTCAAAAACAAATTGCACGCCTGAAGAAAAGGCAAAATGTATGGCAGATGCTTCTTGCTCACCTGCCGATAAAGCGAAATGTGCCGCAACCAAGGTTGCCGCTGCTCCTAAAAAAAGCACTAAAAAGGCATAGATTTTAAATGACTGGAGCGCCGATTGGTGCTCCTTTTTTATATTGCTGCTTTTTTTTATTATTAAAATATTAAAAGACTAAATTTGCAATCTCTAAATTAATTATGCTAACAGATATATTTTTACAGCTTGTAAACAAATATTCAAAAGACCATGAATTGGCCACGAATCTGTGGTTAGAAATATTTACTAAATACTCCGAACCAAAAAAGCATTACCATACAATTGATCATTTAGAAGCAATAATCAGTGATTTACAGGAAGTAAAAGATAAGATTGTCGATTGGGATACTGTGCTGTTTGCCGTTTTTTACCATGATATAATCTATAAAGCCTCTATTAGCACCAACGAAGGTGATAGTGCAAAACTGGCAATGCAAAGGCTAGCGGTTATTGGTTATCCTGCTGAAAAAGCAGCAAAATGTGCCAATATGATTCTCGCAACTAAATCCCATGAACTTTCAGATGATAACGATACCAATTACCTCATCGATGCGGACCTAGCAGTTTTGGGTAAAACACCATACGAGTATCAAAAATATACCGAACAAATAAGAGAAGAATATTCTGTTTATCCTGACTTTATGTACAATTCAGGTAGAAAGAAAGCACTTTCACATTTTCTTCAGATGGATTCCGTGTACAAAACAAAATATTTCTCAAAAAAATACGAAGCAGCTGCCAGGATAAATACCAGCAACGAATTAGACGAAATGAAGTAACAGTTGCGCTCAGCAGCGCTGCAGTAATAATTATAATTTATTTGATTTGTCTACAAATCTATTCTAAACTTAATCCGTAATTTTTATTACAACATTCCCTTTTTTATGCCCTAATTCTACATAGCGATGCGCTTCAGCCACTTGCTCTAAAGAATAAGTTCTATCAATAACGGCTTTCAATTTTCCGGTTTCGATTAGTTGTTTTAAAAAGTCCATAGCTTCCGCATTGTGAATTATCATACCAGTATGTACTTTAATGTTGGTCATTATTGAAGTCCAAAATCCTTGTAACATCTGCTTAGTCATTGCGGCACTTAAAATTAATGAACCTTTTTGATGCAATGATTTTAAACTACGCAAAACCGAAATGGTGTTAACCGTATCAAAAACCACATCGTAAATTTCCCCATTTTTTGTAAAATCCTCTTTTGTATAATCGATTACCTCGTCGGCTCCCAATGATTTTACAAATGTACTATTTGCTGTGCTACACACACCGGTAACTATTGCACCAAAAGACTTTGCTAATTGTACTGCGGCGGTGCCCACTGCACCTGATGCTCCTACAATAAGTATTTTTTGTCCTTGTTTTAGATTAGCTTTTTTGATAAAATGCAATGCAGTTAAGGCACCAAAAGGAATTACTGCCGCTTCTGCATGTGAAATACTGGCTGGTTTTATAGCCAATGAACCATTTTGAGGCATACATTTATATTCTGCATATGTTCCAAAACTCATATCGGTATGACCAAAGACTTGGTCTCCTATTTTGAAAAGTGTAACAGCTGCACCTATACTTTCAACTTCTCCTGAAAAAACAACACCTAAAGTATTTATTTTCGGTTTTGTTAAACCAAAAAACAGTCTCACTCCCCATGGATCAGCTTTACGAATCTTCCAGTCGCCGGAATTGACAGCCGTCGCATTAATCTTTATCAGTATCTCGTTGTTTTTTGGAATCGGTTTAGTAACTTCTTCTAACTTAAGAACCTCTGGCGGTCCATAATGTCTAAATACAATTGCTTTCATAGTTATTCAAAATTTTAAATAGTTATCAATACTTCTTTTGGTGCTTTTATAAACAAGAAGTCTCTGATTAGCGCTTCGTCAACCGTTGGATTACTATCAATTTTTAAGGTCGAAGATGCTCCAAAGCATTTAATTTCAAGAGTGTTATTTTTTATACTTACGTTACAGAATCCTGCAGATTTAATCGTCCCAAATGGTTTTGCAACCTCTGAATGGAGTAAACTTTTTTCAAAAACGATAACACTATGGTTCCTTTCAATAATTATGTACTTCGTAATCATAAATAGCTTATTAAATTCGTGAACTCTTTTAACAGCTACACTTTAATTAATTCAATATTACAAGTAATTCTGATCATTTGTCCTATTGATAGCCCTCCCGCTTCTAAAACCGAATTGTATTTTAAACCAAAGTCATAGCGGTCAATTTCGCCAAATACTTTTAACCCGGCTCTTGTTCCACCCCACGGATCTTTAATTATACCACCAAATTTCGCAGATAATGTAACTGTTTTAGTAATGCCATGCATTGTTAAATCTCCCGTCACTTTATAAGCATTACCTTTTATTTTAATAAACTTCTTGCTTTTAAATGTAATAACAGGGTAATTCTTTTCATCAAAGAAGTCTGCACTTTTTAAATGTTCGTCCCTTTTGGCATCATCCGTATTGACACTTTTGATTTGCGCTGTAAAATCAAATACTACGTCTGTAAAATCCGTCCTGTCAGATTTAGTATTCACAGAATATTCTTCGAATTTTCCTGTTGTTTCAGATATTACCAAATGGTCTACAGCAAAATTAATTGATGAATGGGATTTGTCTATATTCCATTTTGTATTTTGTGCATATGCTGCTCCGAACATTGCTAGGGCTAATATGCCGGTTGTGATTGTTTTCTTCATTTTCTTCGTTTTAAATTATTTAATGTTTTAATTGTTTGTAATTTTTGCAATGCGTAGTCCAAAAAGTCCGCAGTTGCTAATCCTTTTGCATATTTACTTCCTTCGTTCCTTTATCTGAAACTGTCACGGTTAGGAAAATCCGGGCAATCTTGTTTACCGCGTATTGGCATATAATATAACTCAAATCTCAAACCTTATGCTTTAAATTGTTTCTACGAAAAGTTATAAGCATGAAAAGTCCAAAAGTAATTTCAATAAGAGAACCTGTTAGTGCTGAACCAAATGATTGTACTTTAAAATAGAACAGTAAGTAGGCTGCTATTCCTAATACCGCACCTAAAAACCAATAAAGTCTTTTCCCATAAATAGAGGCAAAAGTCAAATATCTTCCACCAATAATCATAAGCATCGCTTGAAAAAACCATTCACTATGTTGCAATGAAAGTCCAAAAGCAAGAGGTAAGCACATAATCATAAATAGCGTCCCTTCCATAGCTAAGTTTGCGAGTGGGTTTCCTTTTTCATGTGTCCCTCTCATTCCTATTGCCTTATACCATAATATACTTAAGTGATGAATAAACATGCCACCAATTAAAAGTGTCCAAATAGCTTTTCTATCAGAGAATTGAAGAGATACTATTGCTGACGTGAGCCAGGCTAATCCCGAAACCATAATCCCAATTGAGCCATTTCCATACCCTATACACATATCAGCTTGTGCTTGAATTGTGGTTTCAATCTTGTCTACTTGATTATTTGAGGAATTATTTTTCATCGGTAATAAAGTTTTGTGTTATAGAATTGTATAAGATTCTTGAATTTATGCCGTACTTACCGCTACCTATAATTTAATCTTTCCCTTGTTCAATATTTCTTTTGGAATGGCTTCTTTGTTGACCATCACAGATATCGTTTTCAAAAGCAGGTACTCCTTTGACATATATACATAACCTCCGCAGTCAGACATTGAAGAAGAATTCTTGAGGATATAAAATCTTTTGCCTTCCGTATCTTCTGCGATACCTATGATATGCATATTGTGATCATCCTGGGTAGTGTAGTTGTCAAAAGCTGCTTGTCTTGATTGCTGGGTAATTTGAGTGTCATTGCTTAATTTACAGAAACCGTTGGTAAATCCTTCGTGTATATCACCATCCCAGCACACAGAATAGTTATTCAGCAACGCTTCGTCAACTATAGTTTCAAAATCATTTAAAGGAACATTTAAGTATAAATCGTTATTCCAGTTGGAAGGCATTTCCAAAACAAATTTTGAATAGAATGGATGATGCGTATAAGAAGTTATTTCAACATAATCATCAGGGTTAATCCCAATGTTTTCCTTGGCAAATGATTTGGGTGTATAATTTTTTCCCTGATAGTTAAAGTTTTCCGGAGCTTTAGGAATTGTTTTGTAAACAGTTGCTGCTATTGATTGCCTGTATTCTTCAGGAGTCATAATGCCACGTCCCGTTTCTAAATAATGATTTACTTTACTGGTTGCTTCCGTTTCCATCTTAAAATGATCGTGTATAGCAGAGTTATCGGTTTTACCATTATATATTTCTTCAGGTATTGCTCCATATTCCTTATACGCTTTTAATACATTAAATGTCAGCCCCCCTTCGTCGAAAACCTGCTTGCCCTGCATCCTGATATAATGTTCTGCTTTATTCAGGTAGGTCGGAACTACAAAAAACATAGGGGAAAGCACTACGGGTTTTTTACCGAGCCTTATCGCTTCTGCTTCAATAAAGGATGTTGTGGCATGGCTCCAGCACGTACCGGTATTCTGCTGGTCTTTGGTAGGTGTGCTTTTTATGAGTTTAACTATTTTGTATCCTTCGAATTGTGGATGTAAGTTACTTTTTTGCACATATTGGGCTGTTGTAGGCAAAAGCGTTAAAGGTCTGCTGTCACCATTTCCAAAGAACCATTTCCCATCAATCATGGAATTATCAGCTGCGAATCGCCCTTTGTATGCAGCTCCTTTTCCAAGTCTAGTTGAAAAATCAACGAATAGGCTGTCTTTAGATACAGTTGCATCCATAGACCATGTTTTGACCGCTTGTTCAGGAATATCAAATGTCCCGGATAGTAATTCATTCGTAACTTTAAAATGCATTAATAAGGTTACTGTTGGTCCATTTGGGATAGACAGTTTTCCTGACCACGAGCCAATTGCCCTGTCGGTACTCTGTGCAAAAAGGAAATAACCTGCAAAAAGAAAAAGGATTAAAGAATTTTTTTTTGATTTCATAATGTCTGTTTTAAGCCGGTGTGGCTTTCTGGATAAATAGTATAATTAAGATTTGAAATGGCTCGGCCAGACAGTAAATTTTGTCTTGCATTTAACGATTTCCATGATGTTAGAGGTAAAAAGAATACCGCTGTCAACGATAGCTTTATCTCTTCCAATAAGGTTTTATAAATTTATGTTGCACCTTATTTAGATATAGTAAAATAAGGGTAGCTATCAAACAAAATAATGTTGCCTGAATTGTTGCTTCGGGTCCAAACCCACCTCCGGTAATTAATTTTGATCCGGTAATTTCGGTAGTCAGCAAACTGCTGGTTTTTTCATTCCCCGAGGTAATGGCACCAAATATTCCGGATTGTAAAAAGTTCCATGCAAAATGAAAGGCGATAGGAAACCATAAATTCCTTGTGTAAATATAGGCAGTACCTAATAGTAGGCCGGCTTCAATAGTAACACACGTTGCCGATAGAACGGTACTGTTAGGATTAGCAAGATGCAGGGCGCCAAAAACTATTGCTGAAATAACTAAGGCAATAACACTTCCCAGCTTTTCCTCAACAATTCTGAAAATGATACCTCTTAGCAAAATTTCTTCAAAAATCGCAACGGAGAAAGCAACTGTTAACGGAATAATTACAAACGAAAGCGGATTAACAGCGACAAGCTTAAAACCACCGCTTAAATAAATTACTAAAATCGTTAGTGATTGCAGTACAACCCCCAATAGCAAACCTGCAAGTAAACTTCTTGCAATTCCTTTAGTTGATATTTCTGTAACTTCACGTTTTTCTATCCATCGGTAAAAAAATTTATAAGCAGCTATTACAGCAATTGATGCAATTATACCTTTAAATAAATTCCTGAAATCTTTATCAAGAGTGGTTAATTCAAGAAGTTTAGCCGCGGCATTTTGTGCAATTATAAATGCGGCAAAACACACCAAAAGCCCGAGTATAACTCTCGTAAATGGACTGCTGAAAAATTTTTGTTTTAAACTTGGATTGCTCATTAGTTCTGATTTTTAATGAATGATAGTTCTTTGATAGTATAATGCATAGGTAAGCTATTGGTTAATAGTAAGAACAGGACAAAAATGCAATTAGACAGGACATATTTTAAACAGTGCTGGGAAGCATATTTTAAATAGGTCCTGACTAATTAATTGCATAATGTAACAACGAATACTGTCGTAAACTCGTAGCTTCAAAATGTACCTAAGAAATCGGTTCCGCCGTAAATCCTGACTCCTTAACAATTTCAGCTACCTCATCTTCGTTCAAGTCGGAAGTAACGGTCAAAGTCTTTTTTAGCGTCATAATATCTACCTCCCATTGCCCCTCGCCTAATTTTTGATTTAATATTGGAGTTGCTTTTGCAATACATCCTGCACACTTAATGTTTGTTTTGAATTGTAATTTATTCATGATTTTAAAAATTTAAATTAATATTTATTTGTTTTTACTTTGTTGTCTTAATATAAAATACTGTAATCAGTGCAGCCAGGCCACTCAGGAGAGCGGCTGCTATAAAGGCAGTCTGGAATCCTGCAACCAGTCCATCCTGTGGGGTAACAGCAATAGCAGTAACCGCTTCCGTTTTAGCCGCGGCAATTACTACAATTACGGCTAATCCTAATGCCGAACCTATCTGGTAACTGGTGTTCACTAATCCGGAGGCCAATCCCATTTCCTCAGGCTTTGCGCCTGACATAGCAGCCATTGTACTCGGTATATAAGCCAGCGACATTCCGATAGCAGCTAAAATAGAAGCGGGTAAAATAGTAAGCATAAAAGTACCATTAGCCGGAGCCATACTGAAAAGAACCAGAGAAGCTGTCAGAAATAACAATCCCGCTATTAGATTTGCTTTAAAGCCATATTTCATTACCAATTTTCCGGTAAAGCCTACCATAACTATCATAATCACAATAGTCATCGGGAGCAGGGCTAACCCACTGTTAAACGCAGAATAGTTGAGTACTTGTTGTAAATAAAGATTAAGGAAAAACCATAGTGGAATCCAGGATCCGGCCAATAAAACGGTAATAATATTTCCGGCAGAAAGATTAGGTATTTTAAAGATCGTCAAAGGAAGCAAAGGTTCTTTCTTTCTGTTTTGAGTTCCAAGGAACAACAGGAACAATAATAGTGAAACCCCTAATAATCCAATCGTTTTTAATGACATCCATCCCGTGGATGCTGCGGAAACGATAGCATAAACCATGAGTACTAATGCTGTAGTGGCAGTAATCGCTCCTAAAATATCTACACTCCCTTTTCTGGTAGTCCCTTTGAGCAATACTTTAGGGGCTTGAAACAGCACTAGTAACCCGACAGGAATGTTGATTAAAAATACCCATTCCCACGACATCCATTCTGTAATAACACCACCTAAAAACACACCGGCAGAACCACCAGCAGCGGCAGCAGCACCCCAAAAACCGAAGGCTTTACCTAGTTCTTGCGGATTAGTAAACATGCTCATTACCATCGTAAGTGCTGCAGGTGCGATAAACGCAGAACCTAAACCTTGCAAAGCTCTGGCTGTGTTTAAAGCAGATTCTGACCAGGCAAGTCCCGCAAATAATGACGCTAAAGTCAATATCACAAAACCCCACATAAAAATTTTGCGTGCGCCAAACAAATCCGACAGCTTTCCCGCTAATAGCAGAAAACCACCAAAGAAAATAACATAAGCATTAAATATCCATTGTAATCCGGTTTGGGTATATCCCAAGTCGGCTTTTATCGCGGGTAACGCCACACCAATAATAGAAGTATCCATAATAACTATAAATTGTGCTACACACAATAAAAATAAGGCTGACCATCGCAATGGATAAGCAACAGGAGCCGTTGTTGATTTAATATTTTTCATGATTTAAATTGTATAAGGCAAAATTAACGCGAACAGTTCACCTGAACTTTGCACTTTATTATTCTTGTTTACTATAATTTTATAAAAATGGAAGATTATTTTAACGAACCTAAAGCCTTCTCAAATTCAACGGTTAAGACCTTTAACTCATAAACCGCCGTCAAATAATTGAGTTGTACGGTATTCAATGCCAACTCAGCATCATTTACTTCTAACATCGAACTCAAATTATTGAGATAGCGATTGCTGGTGATGGTGTAATTAATTTCAGCAGCTTCAACTGTTTTCTTTTGGATATCCAACTGAGCTTTGGCATTTCTCCAATTGCTGATAATAGCATTTAACTCTAGGTTGACTTCTTCTTTCAGATCCTCCAGATTCAGTTTTTCCTGTTGTATTTTAATTTTACTTTGTCTGGCTTGGGCAGTAATACTACCTCCACTGAAAACAGGGTAAGACACCTGAAGGCCTACAAAACTTGTTTTAGGAAAAGTGTATTGCGCCACTTTAATATCGTCTGCTTGCGCCTGAATTTGGTATTGCCCTATCAAAGAAACCTGAGGCAGATAACTGCCTTTGACAACTGATAGTTTTCGTTCTTCTTTCTCAATGTTTAAAAGCTGAAGTTGCACATCGTTTCTGTAAGCTGTAGCACTTTTGATGTTCTGTTCTAATAGCATAAACGTTTCATTTTCGTTTTCTGAAAGTAACGGATCAGTAAGCGCTATAGTTCCAGTCGTATCCAATCCAAGTAGCTTTTTAAATCTATTAGTAGCCACACCGATATTGTTATTCAGATAGGATATCGATGATTTTAAATTCTCCGTAGCAATATAACTTCTTAAAGTATCTACTTTCAAAGCCCTCCCCTCAGTAAACAAAGATTTAGCATCAGCCAGGGCCTTTTGATTTCGGGCTAGACTTTTCTCTTGCAATTGCAACTGACTTTTCATCAGTTGGATTCCGTAGTATGCTTTGGTCATCTGAAACACCAACTGACTTTTCAACTCCTTTGAAGTTTCATTTTGGATTTTCTCTTCCAGTTGGGCAACATCCTTTTGACGACTCATGTTTTTTGCAATCAAAGGCTGTTGAAGTGTTACGGTAGAATTCAAAGTATTTAATCCACCCACACTAATATCCTGCACCGGATTTTGCGTACCGGCAAAAGTACCAGGCAAAAAAATTACTTGTCGGTCAAAGTAATGAGAAACCGATCCGTTTACGGCAACTGTAGGAAGCAATTTTCCTTTAAATTCATTGGTAACTTCTCTAGATCTCTGCTCTTCCAATTTTTGAATTGCAAGCGTTTTATTATTCTTTGTAACCAATTCTCTGGCATCCTTTAACGACACATTGGTCGTTTGCGCTGCCAGGAATTGAGTAGAAAAGAAAGTTAAAAGAAAAAATACTATTTTATAAATCAATGTTTTCATAATCCTCATTTTTAAAATTCGTTATTACTTTCTAAGGGTACAACTTGTGTCTCTTCAATAACCACTTTAGCTTTACTTCCAGATAGCATAGAGTAAACCGCAGGAATAATAAACAAGGTTAAGATTCCGGCAAAGAGTAAACCGCCTACAATTACAATCCCTAAAGATTGTCTGCTGTTAACCGTTAACGCAATAGGCAATGCACCTAAAATCATCGCTAAGGAAGTCATCAAAATGGGTCTGAATCGCTGTACTGCAGCTTGAGTAGCCGCCTCGAATTTTGACATCCCTTTCGCCTTTAAATCATTGGCAAATTCTACGATTAAGATGCCATTTTTGGTAATCAGCCCAATTAGAGTGATAATTCCAATTTGACTGAACACATTCAGACTCTGGTCAAACCAATACAGACTGATTAGTGCCCCTGTTACTGCCATAGGAACGGTTAACATAATTATTAGCGGATCGCGAAGACTTTCAAACTGGGCTGCCAAAATCAGGTAGATAAGTAGTAAAGCCAGTATCAGAGTGAATAAAATATTTCCCTGGCTTTCTTCAAAATCACGTGCCTGTCCTGATAATGAGGCTTTAAAGTTTTCGCCTAAAACACTTTTTTTAATGCTTTCCATTTCGCGGATTCCTTCTTCCAAACTCACGCCCTGAGCCAATCCTGCCGAAACAGTGGCAGAAGTATATTGATCGTAACGGTAAATTGCCGCCGGGCTGATGCCTTCATCAAACGTAACCAGATTGTCAAGTGAAATCATCTCACCGTTAGCCGATCTGACATTGATTGATTTTAAATCACTCAGGTCATTTCGCTGTTCTTTTTCTACCTGGCCTATGACTTCATACTGTCGGTCATCTTTTAAGAAGTACCCATAACGCTGTCCGGAAAGTGACAATTGTAAAGCTCTCGAAACTTCCTGAATAGAAACTCCCATCAAAGCCGCTTTTTGACGGTCAATGTTGATTTTAATTTCGGGTTTGTTCATTTTTAAATCACTATCAACAAATAATAGTTTTTTGCTTTGGCGGGCAGCATTTAAAAATTTAGGCAGTATTTTATTTAGCGAGTCTAAATTCTGTGCTTGCAAGACATACTGAACCGGCATCCCTCCTCCATATCTGGTACCAATCGTTGGCGGCATATATGGAAATAGCAGAAATTTTCTAAAATTCCCAGAGGCTGCACCATATTTGTTGTAGATGTCCTGTACAGAAGCTTTTCGTTCTTTGGGGTCTTTTAAATAAATCGTCTGCACAGCAACATTTACTGGTGCAGGCGCTGGTATAAAAGAAATGGCTACCATTGAATAGGTTTGGTATAGGCCATCTGTCGAATCATTAACAAACTTGCCTACCTCCTTCATATTTTTCTTCATATAGTCATAAGACACACCTTCAGGAGCCACAGCTATCAGGTTTAAATTGGAGCGGTCCTCAACTGGCGCTAACTCTGAAGGAAGCGATTTGCCTAAAAAGAAAATCAATCCGCCGGCTGCTGCAAGAAATACCCAGGCCAGCCATCTTTTTCTCATGAAAGCGGTTAAAAGGTTTTCATATCCTTTATTTAGCCTGATAAAAAACGGTTCCGTTTTACGATACAGCCAGTTAGGTTTGTCCTGTTTTTTTAGCAAATAAGCACTCAGCATCGGTGACAAAGTCAGGGCCACAAAAGCAGAAACCAGTACCGAACCCGATACCACTATAGCAAACTCTTTGAAAAGCTGTCCGCTGATACCGCCCATAAAAACAATCGGCATAAATACGGCAGCTAAAGTGATAGTAGTAGAAATTACGGCAAAATATATTTCTTTCGAACCGGCAAAAGCTGCCTGTACGGGTGTCATACCCTCCTCCACTTTCTTATAGATGTTCTCAAGGACTACAATAGCATCATCTACTACCAGGCCAATTGACAGTACTAATCCCAAAAGTGTCAGTACATTGATAGAAAATCCTGCCACATACATAATAAAGAATGCGGATAAAATAGATACAGGAATAGCCAATACAGGAATAATGGTAGAACGCCAGTCCCGCAAAAACAAAAAGATAATAAGTACGACCAGACCAAAAGCAATAAATAGTGTTTCTTCCACTTCTTTTATAGACTCTCTGACTGGCTTGGTAAAATCAAAACCAACAATTAGTTTGTACTCTTTGGGTACTTCTTTTCGCAATTGGTCTAATCTTTTATAAAACTCATCCACCACCTCAATGGCATTGGCGCCTCTTTGAATCTGAATAGCTACTCCAACACCAATCCTATTTGCATTATCAGTTCCGTTAATGATGGCATTGCGCTCATTCATTTCTCCCAGCTCTGCAAAACCTACATCTTTTAGTCTAATGATAACATTGCCGGTTTGTTTAAGGATCATAGTGTTGAAATCCTCTGTGGAAGTCAGTCGCCCAATAGAACGTACGCTAAGTTCAGTACTGTTACCTTCAATTCTGCCTGAAGGCAAATCAATATTCTCTCTCAGCAATGCCTGTCGGATATCTTCTGGGGTCAATTTTACCGCAGCCAATTTAATGGGGTCAAATCGCAATCGCATCGCATATTTATGGTCACCTACAATCGCCACCTTATTGATTCCGGGAATCGATTGAATTCTGTCTTTAATAACTGTGGAGGCCAAATGGCTTACTTCTTTAATATCTTTTGTATCGCTTTCTACTTCAAGAAAAGCAACCAAATTATCAGGGGAAGAAGCTTTTTCAACTATCGGCGGATCCACATCCGCGGGAATTTGATTTTTAGATTTAGAAACCTTATCGCGAACGTCATTCAAAGCGTCATCTAAATTGATATCACGGTTAAATTCAACTGTAATAATACTTACCTGCTCTCTTGATTCTGATGATATGGTTCGGAGTCCGTTTGCTTCTGCAATTGCCTCTTCCATAGGTTTGGTGATTTTGGAAGCAATAACATCAGGGCTTGCTCCTGGATAAAAAGTAACTACAGATATCACTGGAGGCTCTGTTAGCGGAAATTCCCTTACGCCAAGGTTCTTCCATCCCACTAATCCCATAATGACTAGAAGAACAGAAAAAACACCTGCCAATACAGGCTTTTTAATACTTAATGATGGTAAATTCATAATTTCTTTATTTTAATATTATTTTGAAGTGATAGCACTAACGGGCATTCCATCACCCAAACGAAGAATGTTAGACACTACAATAGTATCACCACTGTTAATTCCCGAAATAATAATAGCTTCAGATTCAGAGCGATTAGCAATTACTACTGGTGTTGATTTAACCACACCGTTAACAACGATATAAACATTATATCCCTTCTCTCCCGGAATCAGAGCCTCCGAAGGAATTTTAATCCCTTTCGCGCCTGCTGCACCTGCAGAGAAATGTATTTTTGCTGACATGCCTCCTTTATATTCTCCTTTTGGATTGCTGGCAATAGCTTCTACTTGCAGATTCCGGTTGGTTTCATCTAACCCCGACTCACTGGCTTTTATAACTGCCGTGCTTTGTTGGTCAGATAGTTGAGTTGTAAACCTTATTGTAGTACCTTTTTTTACTTGTAAAAGGTGTTTTTCAGGCAGTGAAAAATGAATCTTTACAGCAGATTGATCCTGCAAATTTACCAGGTCAAGACCCGGCGTAACATAGGTACCCACATCTACTTTGGAAATCCCGATGCGCCCTGAAAAAGGTGCTCTGATTTTGGTTTTGCTCAATTGAAATAGCAGGAACTCTTCTTGGGCTTCCAGCACTTGCATTTTCATCGCGGTATCGTCATACTCCTGTTTTCTGACAGCCTCCATTTTTAAAAGCCTTCCCATTCTTTGTTCGTTGAGATGGGCTAATTTTAATTCGGCCCGCAGTTCCTTTAATTTTGTTTTCAGTTCAGTGTCATTCAGTTTATAAAGCAGCTGTCCTCTCGTAACAGTGGCCCCATCATTAAAAGCGATACGGATAATCTTTTGTGCAGTCTCACTTACTATCGCAACCTCCTGATTAGGAAGTATCGTCCCAACCACTATTTCTTCCTGATTTAAATCTGTCTCCTGCGCAACAATAACATCTACAGAAAGTTTACTCACCTCTGCGGCTTTGCTATTGCTTTCTTTATTCTCTTTTGGATCTCCATCCTGGCAGGAATTCAATGTTAAGGTCAGCGCACTTAATGCGAGAAATACTTTTACTATTTTTAAATTTGATAACATACTACTAGATTTTAAGTTAATATTATGGGACAAATTTAGGATCATAGGCAAGGACTGTCTTTGCACTATTTAAGTGAAGAGTTCTAAAATTTTTTGAATTAAAACAAAAAAAATGTCCGGTATGAAACCGGACATTCTTCAAAATCAAAACGTGTAGATAAAATCAGAGTTTTAATGCCTTCAGTCTTAAACTATTTCCTACTACCGAAACAGAACTTAAAGCCATAGCTGCTCCCGCTATCATAGGATCCAATAAAAATCCATTGTAAGGATACAATAGTCCTGCTGCAAGCGGAATTCCGATTAAGTTATAAATGAAGGCCCAAAACAGGTTTTGCTTAATGGTAGTAATGGTTTTTCTCGAAAGTTCCAGCGCCTTCGGAATCATAGTAAGGTCGGAAGTAATTAGGGTCATCTTCGCAACATCCATCGCGATATCTGATCCTTTGCCCATGGCAATACTTACATCGGCCTGAGCCAGTGCATGACTGTCGTTAATCCCATCGCCTACCATTGCTACGATATGCCCTTTGGATTGTAATTCCTTAATGAAAGCTGCCTTTTCAGATGGCATTACTTCTGCTTTATAATGCTGCAGTCCTACCTCTTTCGCTACAGCTTGTGCCGTTTGAGCATTGTCCCCGGTAAGCATATATACCGCTATACCTTTATTTTGCAATGTGGCAATAGCTTCTTTTGAACTCGATTTTATTTTATCTGAAATAGCAATACAGGCAAGTACTTCTGTTTCATTGGCAAAATAAACTACAGTCTTAGCATTTTTCTGCCACTGTTCAGCACTCGATAGCACCAGTTCATTCATTTTAATATGCTGCGTATCCATTAATTTCTTATTCCCAATAAAATACGACAAACCGTCGTTTTTGGCTCTGACCCCATTTCCTGTGATACTTTCAAAATCAGTCAAAGCAACTGTGGAAACCAAATCCTGTTTAAAATGTGCCGTTACGGCTTCTGCCAAAGGATGCTCGGATAGCGCCTCCATCGCATAAAGTATTTGTCTGGTGTAGATAAAATCGTAATCATTATTTTTCCATACAATATCAGTCACTACTGGCTTTCCTTCGGTGATAGTACCTGTTTTATCTAATATGATAACGTCGACTTTGTGCGCCAGCTCTAAACTTTCAGCATCTTTTATCAGTATATTGTTTTCTGCTCCTTTACCAATACCTACCATAATAGCAGTGGGAGTTGCCAACCCCAAGGCACAAGGACAGGCAATAACCAATACTGAAACCGAAGTCAGTAAAGCATGTGTTAAATTATTCTCATTTCCTAAAAGCATCCAGCTAATGAAAGTAAGGATTGCAATCAGTAAAACAACTGGAACAAAAATACCGGCTATTTTATCAACCAGTTTCTGCACCGGCGGTTTACTTCCCTGGGCTTCCTGCACCATCTTAATTATATGAGCCAATACCGTATCTCCGCCAACCTTTTCCGCCTTAAATTCAAAGCTCCCTTTTTGATTAATGGTTCCTGCAAAAACTTTTTCACCGGTGGTTTTTTCAACCGGAATAGGTTCTCCGCTTATCATACTTTCATCTACAAAGGAAACTCCCGTAGTAACAGCTCCATCAACCGGAATTTTTTCACCTGGTTTGACAATAATAATATCCGCAATTTTTACTTCAGAAACAGGAATTTCAGTTTCTGTTCCACTTACTTTAATCCGTACCGTCTTAGGCTGTAGTCCAATTAGTTTTTTTAATGCAGACGATGTATTCGATTTTGCTTTTTCTTCCAAAAGTTTTCCAATAGAAATAAAAGCAATGATTACAGACGCAGCTTCAAAATATACATGTGCGTGTAATCCCCTGGCATGCCAAAACTCAGGAAAAAAAGTGTTGAACGCACTAAAGGAATAGGCGATCCCTGTACTCAAAGCTACCAATGTATCCATGTTCGCTTTTCTGTGTTTGGCTTGTTTAAATGCATTAACAAAAAAGCTTCTGCCCAAATAAAAGACAACAGGTGTTGACAATAACATCATAATATAATTGGCATAGGGTATATCCATAAAGAACATACCTATAACAGAGACTGGTATTGACAATAAAATAGCTAAAAAGGTTCTCCTTTTTAGTTCTTGATAATGCTTTAAATGAGCATCTTGCTGAGCCTGAAACGGATCTTCCACTCCCACAATCAGATCATAACCAACCGAACGGGTTCTGTTTTGAATTTCTTCGATGGTAACATCGTCAGAGTATTCAATCCAGGCAGATTGATTGGCATAATTCACACCGGCATCTTTAACACCTTCGGTCGTTTTGAGGATGCTTTCCACACTGATAGCACACGCAGCACAAGTCATCCCTGTAACCGGAAAAGTTTGCTTGGTGAAAATATTCATTTTATCTTTTGTTGGAGCATTTTGCTTTGCTGTTTTCATAATTGAGAAAATTGTTTTTGATTTTGATTACTTTTGATTTTGTTGATGACTGAAACTACGATTGTGAAATGGCGGAATTCTTTCTGAGATTCTTAAAATGGTAGGTATCGAATCCGGTATACGATTTTAATTGTCTTGATAAATGGGAAACACTGCTGAAACCCAGCTCATCCGATATAACCGTAAGCGATTTATCCGTGGTCAGTAAAAGGTCTTTAACTTTTAATATACGCTGGGTAATAATATATTTTTCAAGCGTCATTTCTTCATGTTCAGAAAAAACAGAACTTAACATAGGGTAGTCCATATTCAGTTCCCGGCTCAGAAAAACCGAAAACAGAATGGTGTTTTTAGATTCAAATTGCTTTACGATAGCTTGGGCAACAGCCAGTTTAATTAAAATAATGAGGGCTTCCTTTTTATCACTTAAAAGATCAAACCCATATTTTTGCAGCGTACTTTTTACTTCATGAAAATCTATATTGGCAGGCAGCCCCCCGATAAATGAAACTTCATCCAGAGTGATCGAGTCAATTTCAATACCGAGTAATGACAGTTCATCAAACACTACTGTCATACAGCGTGCGCAAACCATTCCTTTAATACGTAATTTGTTGATTGTTTTCATGTTCTTCTAATTTGAAAGACAAAATTAGAACATGATGCAGAGGGCGTTGTTGTATTATTTACTGAATGATGTGTAAAATTTTACAATTGATCCAACGGATTTCGTTTACTGTCCTTGATAGACTTGAAATAGGATGGGGTTAGCCCGGTAATTTTTTTAAATTGAGTTGAAAGATGCTGCACGTTGCTATAACCAAGCTTATAGGATATTTCACTTAATGACAGTTCGTTATAAACCAATAGCTCTTTTGCTCTTTCTATGCGCTGTAAGATAATATATTGCTCAATTGTGACACCAGCTGTGGAAGAAAAAATAGAGCTTATATAATTATAATCAATAGGCAATTGTTGTGCTATAATATCGGAAAAATTTCTTTTTACCGCAATCTCTTCAGATCCATGAATAAGAGTAACAATAATATTTTTTACTTTTTCAATAAGTACCGCTTTGCGGTCATCCAGCAATTCAAAACCATGAAACGCCAATCTTTCTTTTAAATCGTCCAAAGACACTTCAGAAAGTTCATCTGCAAAGGTAACTTCACCTAATTGAATGGATTCAGCGACCAGATCTAATTTCTCCAGTTCTTGTTTTACGACAAGCACGCACCGCTGGCAAACCATATTTTTTATTGCTAACTTCATGAAATTATGATATTGAAAAAATACAAGACAAATTGTATTTATAAAAGTTAAAAGTAATTAATACTATTGAAAAACAAAGGTTTATTAAAAACTTAAATGTAAACAGCCCTAATTCTATGCTTTTTTTGAATAACATTCGTTATTGTTGAAAAAACTTCTCCTTCCACAACTTCCATCTGAGTGTTGCCATCCCTTGACGCTGCAAAGTTGATACTAAATAATAAACGTACTTTGCACTATTCCTAAAATTATGTATAAAATTTAAGAGATATAATAAGTTTTTTTGCGAACCTATTTGCTGATTTTATCACCCTTTTTGGTACTTAGTCCTTGGGTGATTGTTATTTGAATCTTTGCGTCTTTATCTTTTTTAAAATAAATCATCACATCTTCTTCCTTTTCAAAAAAGGCGTTTTCTTTCATTCCAAATAATTCGGTTTTGGACTCGTTTGGACGTTCAATAAATAATCTGTTATCGTCAAGGGTAATTTTGACATGATAATCTGTTTTAATCTCGTATTCACCCATGTAGGTTGTAAGCAGTTCTTTGTTTACTTGTATTTCATCATAATAGCTATATGGCTTATCATAAAGTATCGAGAAAATCGAAAGCCCAATTGATTCGATTTGACGGTTATATATATTGTTTAACAAAATCACGCATGCATCTTCCTCCTGAATCCTACCAAAATAGCTTGTGAATCCTTCGATATTGCCTCCATGGGAAACAATTTTTTTTCCATTTACAATATCAATCCAACAGCCAAAGCCATATCCGTCAAGAAAAGGCGTTGTAATTTTTTCTAAGCTTTCTTTTGTAACCACCTTATAATTCAACAGACCTTTATGCCATAAATACAAATCACCCACAGTACTATATAAAGAGCCTGCCGAATAAGTAAATGTATGATTCCATGGCAAAGAAGATTCCTTTTTATTTTTTGTGAAACGTATGTATCCTTTCGCCTTTTGATTACTACTTACAGTTTGGAAATCAAAACCACTATGCTTCATTTTCAAAGGTTTCAAAAAATACTCATTTATGATTTTCTCATAAGGTTTGCCTGTGACTTTTTCAATTATTAATCCCAAAAGAACATACCCTGAATTACAATAGGAGTATTCTGTGCCAGGTGTAAAATATAGTGGTTTATCAATAAAAAAAGAAAGCAGTTTTTCTTTACTCAAAACCTGCTGCTTATCTGCTTCCATAAAAGCAGGATCCCTGAATAATTCAAAAAGGCCCGAAGTGTGCGTAAGCAGATTTTTGATTGTAATTTCTTCACCATGAGGAAAGGCGGGTAAATATTTGTTGACCTTATCATCAAGTGATAATTTATTTTGCTCCATTAATTTAATAATGGCAGCAGCAGTAAACTCTTTCGTCGTTGAGCCAATCTGATACACCGTATTTACAGTATTAATTAACTTCTTTTCTGCATCCTGATAACCATACCCTTTTTCGAATACTATTTTGCCATTTTTAATTACTAAAACTGATCCGTTAAATCTATTTAACTTAACTGCCTTCTTAATAAGACTGTCAATTTTCACATTGTATTGCTGGGCATTTACGTGAAATGCAGCAATCATTAAAAACAGCATAATTGGTTTTTTTATTTTCATCGGTACGGTGCAAAAAGTATAATCAGTAATAATATAAGCATTAGTAGTGTCAAAGGTGCAAAGATAATTCGTTCAGTCCAGCTATTCGATTTTAAATTTCCAAGAGTATTAATAAAATACAGAACAGCCATAATCCACAACAAAATCTCTATAAGTTGCTGAGGCAAGGAAATACCTAAGTAACCTGCTTTTGCGAGTAGAATAATTGTGAACCCGCTTGTTGCAACTATCGAGACCGACTCAAATAAATACATCTGCTGATCAGTCTTTAATCTGCCTCCCCATATCATTTTATAGCGAAACCATTTTAAAATAACTGCGGTGTGAAACAATAAAAAAAGAAGGTGAATGCAAATTAAAATGCTAAGTGAAATTTGGATCATTGTCTGATTAACTCCTTAAATGCGATAATAAATTGTTTTAAATTATCTATTGTATTCTCATCAGTAATTTGTCCATTTTGATCTATTTTCCCCTTTATTCCTTGTATCAACAATGTCGTTTTCTCTGTAAATTTTGCCATAACAGTTTTCATGATTAACTGCAATTCTTCATGCGCCAGTTGTCCGCTTGCAGAAGCTGTTATAAGGCCAATTGTTTTGTCTGTGAAAACTGTGGTTGAAACACACCATTCCATAGCATTTTTTAGTCCACTTGGGATACTAAAGATATATTCAGGTGTACAAATCAGTATTCCGTCCGCATTTTCAATATGCTGCCTAAATTCAATTACTTCTTTTGGTATGTTCTCAGTTGAAAGATCCGGGTCGAAATGAGGAAGTGTTTTCAGCCCCTTAAATACTGTCAGATTAAAAAAATCTATCGTCAATTTGGCGATATGGTCAGCAAGCTTTTCGTTTGCAGAGTGGCTGTTTGCACTTCCTATAATTACGAATATGTTTTTCTTTTTTGTCATTTTTTGTTTAATAATCATAAATATAATGAAAGGCTCTAAGAGAAAATCTACGGTCAAATGTATTCGTTATTTTGTCAAATATGGTTCGAATACTATTGTTAAAACTTATAAGAGGCTCTGCAGGACACGTAGGTTATGTCTTTGCCTTTACCCGTTTCTTTCACATAGTCTCCTGCAAAAAAGTACGAAGCATCAAATCCGAACGTCAAATGGTTGTCCACAAAATAGTTAGATTCCAGTGCCAAAAGCGAACCGATTTCCTTTTTTGTTGAGGCAAAAAGAAGCGTAGGATTTGGGCGTGTTTCTAGAGCACCTCCTGCTCCCGGTGAATAAGTCCCATCTTGGTCACTTTGTCTGCGCAGCCAGTAAGCACCTGCATATACATTACTTTTCTTAGTCGGATTAATTTTGATATAAGGATTAATATTCGCCACATTAGACAAACCAATAGGTGCCACTAACCCAAAAGGCGGTTTTGAAAAAAGAGAATTGTATGTGTTTAAATTCTTGTCATTTGGGTTTTTATCTCCTGACGTATAGTTGGCAGCGAAACCTACAATGAAGTTTTTGCTGGGAGCTACTAAATAATTTAAATCAGTACTAAAGCCATAGGCACTTATTTTTAAATCATCAAATTTTCCTTTTTGATAGGTTCCTTCTACTTCGTAATTAAACACTGGGTTTTCAGAGTAAAGCCTTAAACCTGTTGTTTCACGGCTTTCATGACCTTCAGCATAATTGTATTTTCTTCGGTCGGAGTTGAACAAAATAGTATACGAATCCATAAGTAGTTTATGAGGAATTAACCTTTCTGTAGCATAAATACCGACAATAGCGTCTTTAAAAGATTGGTCATCAAATGCACCTTTTTTTGAAATAACAGGAGTCATGACAAATACATCCCATTTCCTTCTTTCAGTATAATATTTAAAAACTGCAGCATCAAAAGTTAAACGAGTATTTGGGCCTTCTCTAAAGGTCAGCATACGATGATTGCCATAAAAAACTTCCTGACGGCCAACACGAATTATACCATTTTTATGATATCTGAAATCTAAAAATGCCTGATGAAGGCTTAGACGGTTTTCATCAATTTCTGGTGTTAATGGGTCAGGATTTCCAAAACGAAATGTGCTTCCCAGGTGTGCAAACAAACGCCATTTGGTTCCAAATTCGATATTGGTATGTGCCATTACTCTTTGCCAAACCTGAATAGCATTGGGGTTGCTTACTGTAGGCGGAACATCTCCAAAATTTTGATTTTCGTAATACTGATATTGTTCTCTTATTTCACCACCAAAAGAGATGGTTGAATTTTTGAAAAGCGGTATATACTTTGTCTTTTCAAATCCTTTTTTAGAAATGGTGTCATTTTTCAAAGAGCTGAAATTGTCATTATACCTCTCCCAATTGATTTGACTTTGGGCAATAGTAGCCGTAAGCAACAGCGTTGCTATGATGATTGTGTTTTTCATGATGAAGAAAGAAATCGGGTCATAGTCTTAATTGATACCTGACCCGATCGTTTAGATTATAGAATTAGTGAGATTTAATTATTTGTCCGGTACCTGCCCCGAACACACTTTTGCGGAACATATATTCCAGTTCCCTCATAGTTGTTGGAATTTCTCCCGGGAAGTAAGGAAAATATTGTGGTGAGTCTTCAATAACCGTTGGACTGACCGCATTAATTCGGATACCATTTTCTAATTCAATACTGGCTCCGCGAACAAACCCTTCAACAGCTCCGTTGGCAGCTGATGCATTGGCAAAATTCTTTTGTGGATCATTTGTTAATGCTCCTGTAATTAATGTGAAAGAACCTTTCGGATTAATATAATGCTGACCAATCAGTACTAAGTTAATCTGTCCCATCATCTTACCTTCAACACCTTTTCTGAATTCTGTATCAGTCAAAGTTTTCCATGGTCCAACATGTGTTGGGCCCGCAGTAGAAATAAGTGCATCAAACGAACCGACTTGTTTGAACATATTTTCAATTGATTCAGTTGAAGTAATGTCAGTTAGTATATCTCCGTCTTTAGAAGCTACTTTGATTATTTCATGTTCTTTTTCTAAAGCACTTACTAAGTGTTTTCCCATGGTGCCTGTTGCACCTACGATAATAATTTTCATTTGTTTTTGATTTTAATTAATTGTTGATTGAAACTGATTTGATTTAAAATTTCTCGAATATGATTTCTTTATTGACCATCATACCCGTTGTAGTCCCCATAGAAACAGCATTGGCAACTGTACGCATTCGCGATACATTATCGCCCGCTGCATAAATTCCGTCTACGGTAGTTTTATGGGCTGCATCAATTTTGATATAGCCTTCTTCAGTTAGTGCGCATCCCAAACTTTCAGGAATACCACTGTGCTGTTTAAAGGGTGTTCGTGTATATATTGCGGTGACTGGTGATTTATTTCCGTTTTTAAAAATGATTTTCTGAATGTGTCCATAATCGTGCTCAAACCGGTCTATTGCTGTCTCCACAATTGCTATGTTGTGGCTGAAAAGTTGTTCCGTTTGTTCCTGAGTCAAGGTAGATTTACCATTAGTGTAAATTGTCAATGCAGAAGTCCAGTTCGAAATAAGTTTACCAAATTCAAATGCATAATCACCATTACCCAAAATTCCTGTAATTTCATTTTTAACTTCATATCCATGACAATATGGACAATGCAATACTGATATGCCCCAGCATTCTGAGAAACCAAATATATTTGGCATTATGTCTTTAATACCGGTGGCAAAAACTAATTTTGTTGCAGAAAAAATTTCTCCCGCAGCAGTAGTAATTTCAAAACCATTTTCTGTTTTAGTTCCTTTGTCTGCAATGCCGTTAAAAAAGGTCACAGTATTATACTTTTCAACCTGATGTTTTGCAATTGCTGTAATTTCAGCAGGTGATTTACCATCTTGTGTAATGAAATTATGCGAATAAGGGGTTTGTCTGTTACACGGCATTCCACTATCTATTATCAAAACTTGCTTTAGCGCTCTGCCTAATGCCATGCCTGCGGCAAGGCCGGAATAACTTCCTCCAATTATGATTACGTCGAATATTTTTTTATTTTTCATTGGATAATTTTTTGAGAAATTTGTTAAGTCAAAGGGAATTGAAAACGCAATCATGGCCATACCGCTTTGCTTGATAAATTTTCGTTTTGATTTAGAGATCAAAGCCGCTTTTTCCGAACTCACTATTTTATTTTTCGTCAATTTTAGAAGAAAACGAACGAATGATTAAACCTAAAAAAGGCAAACCAACAAACACGATCCAGGGCACTAATACAATGGTTAGCAGTAAAGTCCTTTCGTACAAAGGCATTACAGATAGTGGTTTACCAAACAGGTAAAGAAATAATGTTATGGAAGGATAGATTACTACCCAAATTTTTAAAGAGGTGATTAATTTGACTTTCGTTTTCATTCTGATTACTTATTTTAGTTACTATTTTAGTACGGTACAAAAGTAGTAGCGGTGGTAACCTGAATGATAGGACGAAAATGTAGTTTAACAGGATTTATTTTAAGTTATGCCGGTAAGCTTCAGGAGAATATCCGGTATGTTTTTTAAAAAACCGGATGAAATAGGAAGTATCTTCATAGCCAAGGTGATAGGCTATTTGGTTTACTTGGTTAGATGTTGCCAGAAGATATCTTTTAGATTCAAGGATAATATACTCATTGATTATTTCTGAGCCCGTTTTATTTAGCAAAGTTTTAGTGATAGTGTTAAGTTGATGAAGTGATAGATTCAGCATTTCAGCATATTGAGACACTTGCTTTTCAGTCGTAACATTATTTTCTAAAAGTTCGAAAAAATCTTCCAGACGTTCCTGCAAATAGGGATTGGTGCTCTTGGTATGAATTGTGCTGGAATCTCGTTGGCGAATAAGTTCTATAAATAAAACGCCTAAATTTGCTTTGATGACTTCTTGATAACCCTTTTGTTTCTCGGTATACTCCAGAAAAACGTAAGTCAATAATGAGAATAGTTTTTTGAATTTATCAGCATCAACCTGATAGAAATTCTTTCCGCTTGCCTTCCGTAAGTGATGATTAGATGCTTTGTCTTGTGGATTATAAAAATCGGTCTTAAATTCTAATAGGAAGCCGGTACTTACTGCTTTCAAAGTATGCTGATGCACCTGACCGGGGCGCATAAAGAATAGAGAATAATCCCCAACTTCATAGGTAGTAAAGTCTATTTCATGATTTCCCGCACCTTTTTCTAAAGCTAGTATATAAAAAAAATCGTGTCTGTGCAGTTCCTGGCTTATGTCTTTGCCGTTAAGTAATTCCTGAACACTCCGAATGCTAAAGCTTTCAGAAAAATGCTGTTCCGTTTCAGAGGCATTAATTTTTCGTATTGGAATGTCTTTCATGTATAAACCGTTAACTTTAGGTTTAGAACCAACTCAAAGGTATAAAACAAACCTTTAATTTACAATATACTAACCTCCTAGAAAAAAAAACATTTTAGTTTATTTACAAAACTAGTCCTGCTATTAAGTTTCAGAATAGGACAAAAATGCGATTGGATAGGACATATTTTAAATAGTGCAGAAAAGTATTTTTAGTAGCATTCTGACTTATCAATGTTAAAAAGGAGAAAATAGGCAGATAATAGAACAATGAGTACTATAGTGGCTTTGACACAATCAGCATAGCTTTGAATCATGTACCCTGAAATAAAAGCAAAAATTACATCAAAAGTAAATGCTGCAAAAACCCATTCCCGCAAACGTCTAAACGGGGGTATTAACAAGACCGTCGATCCGATAAGTTTAGCAATACCCAGCATTGAAATGAAATAGGGAGGGTATCCCATTTTTATTGTTTTGGGATAAGTAGCTGGGTTTTTTGTGATTTCCAAATAGCCACTCAGGATAAAGAAGGCACTAATTAGAACTGTCATTGTCCAAAAAATAATTTTTTTGTTTTTTAATGGGATCGTTTTTAATAACATTTTATTGATTATTTATTGGGACAAAAGTATCTGCCATAATCAATATAAAAATTACCAAATGTTAAAAAATGCTATAGTTGCGCTTTAAGCCTGCTTAAAGATTGTTCGGTAATACCTAAGAAAGACGCAACCACTTTATTTGAGAGGTTCAAAACAATCTCTGGTCGAGTTTGAAGGAGGTTATTATATCTTTCTTTTGCGTCTAAAGTTATCAGAGTCTCTACTCTAGCGGCATATTTGATTGCTACTTTTTCTAAACTAATGAGGTATACAGTTCTAAAGCCAGGGCAGGCATTTACAAGATAATAGAACTTTTCTTTAGTAAAAACTAAAAATTCTGAATCTGCAAGAGCTTCAATATATTCATGAAGTGGAAAATCTTTTAAAAAGTTTATTGCCCAGCAATAAGCATTTTCAAAAGCTATAGTACTTGTACACTCGTTCCCTTTTTTGTCTAAATAATAAGTTCTTAAGCACCCCTTATATATAAAATAAAGTTCTTTAACCTCAGAGCCTTCTTGTTTCAGAATAGTATTTTTGCTGATGCTTCTGGTCGAAGTATTAGCAATAATCAATTCTACTTCCCATTCCTCAAGGTGAGTAAGTGACTGTATTTGATTAATATAATATGAAACAACTGGATGCATTACTTGGTAATTTATTTCCTTAGAACTGTAAAAATCCTCTTTATTCCATCAAATATAATCTATTATAGTCCAACGCTCCTAAAAAAATTACCGTCACAGTTATTGGTGCAATAACGCGTAAACTATTTGACTTTCAACTGATAACACAGATCTATACCCCGCGCACGAAAATAGCAATGAGTAGTCTTCACTGCGTATTGCCTCTTTATTTTAGGAACAGCAGCACCATATTTCACCTTCTTATAATAAGTAAAAGAAAACTAAAATTATAAACTAAGTATTAAGCACATAAAACCTCAAAACAAATTTGATATTTTTTAAAATATACCAATCGGTATTATTTTTTAATTATATTTGTACTTGAATAATGCTATTAATGACGTCAAAAGCAGACCATACTAAACAATTTATTATAGAAAAAACAGCCCCTATCTTTAATGCTAAAGGGTATTCTGGTACATCACTGAATGATATGATAACGGCAACTGGTCTAAGCAAAGGGAGTATCTATGGTAATTTTGAAAATAAAGATGATGTAGCATTGGCATCATTTGATTACAACTATGGCTTAATAGTTACTTATTTAAGAAATCAAATTGAAACTCGTCCAAATATGATAGATAGACTACTAGTTTATCCTGAAACATATAGAAACTTTTTAGAATTACCATTTTTAAAGGCAGGATGTCCAATATTAAATACTGCTACTGAATCTGATGATACGCACCCATTATTAAGAACTAAAGCCATAAATGCCTTAATGTTTTGGAAACAAGCAGTTATAAAATCTATTAACACCGGCATTGAAAGAAATGAAATTAAAGCGACCACTGACTCAAATCAATTTTCATTTGTTTTAATGTCTTTAATTGAAGGTGCAGTGATGCAAGCAAAGGTCACTGGTAATTCAGAAGCTTTAAAAGTTACAATGGATTATTTAGAAAATTTGATTAAAGAGTTAAAAACATAAAAAAATTTAAAATAAAATATACCGACTGGTATATTAATAAAATAATTTAAAAATGAAACAGTTAGAAAAAATAATTGAAAGTAAAGTAAAAATCAGGTTTCCAGATTGCGACCCTTTTAACCACCTCAACAACTCAAAATACATTGATTACATCATTAATGCAAGGGAAGATCAGTTAGTAGAGTTTTATGATTTTGACATCTATAAATTGGCCCAACAAGAAGGTATAAGTTGGGTTGTGGCACAAAACCAAATAGCTTATTTGTCTCCCGCAACACTTATGGAAACGGTTACCATTCAAACCCAATTAATTTTCTGTAATGAAAAAACTCTCGTTCTGGAAGCTTTAATGTGGAATGAAGACAAATCAATTTTGAAAGCAATATTATGGTCAAAATTTATCCATTTTAACCTGAAAACGAAGAAAAGTGAAATTCATTCAGAAGAACTAATGAACCTATTTAAGCAAATTGAAAATCCTTTAAACGAACCAATCGCTTTTGAAAAAAGAGTTGAAAATTTAAGATTTTCTAATACCAATTAATAAGATTTAAAACTAGAAAAATGAACACAGATTATTTAGAAAGTGCAAAAAAACAATTCGAGTACTACAAAATGTTAGGCGATAAAACCATTGCACAATTACCCGAAGATACATTGTTTTGGCAATACAACAAAGAAAGCAATAGTATAGCCATTATTATAAAACACTTGTCAGGCAATATGCTTTCTCGGTGGACAGATTTTTTGAATTCAGACGGAGAAAAAGAATGGAGAAATCGTGATGCAGAATTTGAAAATGATATCAATTCAAAAGAAGAATTACTAACGAAATGGAATAATGGCTGGGAATGTTTATTTAACGCATTGGATGAAATTAAAGAAGACGATTTTTCAAAAACGATTTATATCCGAAATCAAGGTCATTCTATAACAGAGGCAATCAACCGTCAGCTGGCTCATTATCCTTACCATATTGGTCAAATAGTCTTTATTGGAAAAATGGTGAGCAATGAAAATTGGACTTCATTGTCAATTCCAAGAGGAAATTCTAATACGTATAATGCAGAAAAATTTTCTAAAGAAAAGCACAAGGAGCATTTTACAGAAGAGTTCTTTAAAAAAAATAAAGATGAATAAGAGCGAAATAATAGCCACTCTGAATACAGCACAAGCACTATTTTGGGAATCCGCAATTCAGATGCCAAATCCAACAATTCCTTTTAATGATAAATGGTCCGTGTGTCAAAACGTGCAACACATTAATATTGCATTGTTACGAGTAAGTAACTACTTGGCACTTCCAAAATCAAGTATCAAATCCAATTTCGGATTGTCTGAAAGAATATCTTCAAACTATGAAACTAGTAGCAATGTGTTTGGAAATGCTCTAAAAAATGGGGCAAAAACAACGGATGCATTTATGCCTGAAATAAAGTTGGCTACAAGTGTTGAGGAATTAGTTAGCCAAGGAAAAGATTTACTTGCTGCCTTAATTTCAAATCTAGAAAATTGGTCAGAAGATGAATTGGAAATGTACAATTGTCCACATCCCATTTTCGGAAAAATGACAGTTAGAGAAATACTTTATTTCACTATTTATCACGTACAACACCACAATGAAACAATAAAAAAAATGAAATGAAAAATCTAACAAAAACAAACCTAGTACTGTTCTTTATTTTGGCTTTAAATGCCAAGGCACAAACAATTAAAACCGTTAATGGCTTCAACCATATTGAAAGCGTAGCAATCGATGGACGATATATGTATGCCGCTGATATTGGTAAGGAACTAAACCCATCCGCTAAAGATGGGGACGGCAAAATATACAAATTAGACCTCAAGGGAAATATACTGGATGCTTCTTTCGTAAAAGAAACGCTAAATGCGCCTAAAGGTTTGGCTATTGATAAGGGAGTTCTATATATCAATGATGTAGATCGTTTGTTAGCTATTGATATAAAAACAGGAAGTAAATTATATGAAATTGATTTTAGCAAAGAGACTTCTTTCCTAAATGACATTGCAGTGTGGGACAAAAACACATTATATGTTTCGGCTACTGATAAAAGTAAACTTTTCAAAGTTAATTTAATAGATAAATCATATTCTGAAATAAAAACTGATAAAACTATTGCAGGGATTAATGGCTTGTATTGTACTAAAAAAGCATCAAGACTATATGTAAACGGTTTTGGAAGTGATAATAAACCAAATGGCGTTATAGGTTACATAAATCTTAAAAATAATCAGTTTACTCAAGTAACTAAAATGGAAGGGTACTATGATGGTATCTATATTGACGATGACATACTTTATTTCAGTAATTGGGTGGCATTCGAAAAAAAGGGGGTTGTATTTTCTATGCAATTAACTAGTGGCAAAATTTCTGTTGTAAAAATGCCAGAACCAATTAGCGGACCAGCAGACTTTATAATTTTTAATGACCAGTTAGTTATTCCTGGAATGATGGATGGCACATTACTATTTGCACCATTAAAAAAAGAAGTGTATTTCATCAATTAAAAAACTACTGCATGAAAAAATCAATAACAGTAATAGGACTAGGAGGAGTTGGTGGTTACTTCGGTTTCAAATTAGCACAAACTTATAGTGTTTCTCCAGATGTTAGTATAACTTTTGTAGCAAGGAACGAAACATATACTATTGTCAAAGACAAAGGATTAACATTGCTTTCTGCGGAACATCCAAACAGTAGCGCCTATCCAAACAACTTGATTAACAACCTTCATGATTTACCAGTTTCAGACTTAGTTTTACTATGCGTTAAAGAATATGATTTGGAGGCGGTTTGTGTTTCAATTGAAGATAAAATAAAGGATGACACTATTATTTTACCTTTAATGAATGGTGCCGATATCTATGAAAGAATTCGTAAAATTATTTCAAATGGCATTGTCTTTCCATCTTGTGTATATGTGGCTTCACATATAAAAGAAAAAGCATGTATAGAACACAAAGGCAAACCGGGTAAAATAATACTTGGTAAAGATCCTTTTTACCAAAAATTTTCATCTGACACAATTGTTTCATTACTCAAAAATGCAGGAATTGATGTCGAATTCAAAGAGGATTCATTGCCAGATATTTGGACAAAATTTTTCTTTATTGCTAGTTTCGGACTAGTTACAGCACGATATAACAAATCTATTGGGCAAGTCAATGAAGAGGATAATCTAAAAATGGAAGTCTTAACAATAATGAATGAAATTAAGCAAATTGCAATACTAAAAAAAATAAAACTTTCAGAAACAATAATTCAAGATACTTTCGAAAAAGCAGCAACATTTCCATACCATACGCCAACTTCTTTGCAGTTAGATGTGCAATCGAAAAAAGCACAAAATGAGCTAGAATTATTTGCAGGAACAATCATTAAATACGGAAAAGAATTAGGAGTAGAAGTTCCAGCTACAACTAAAATTTATGAAGAAATAAAACAGCTCAAGATAATACTCTAAAAAAAGGAATATGAAACTCACACTTAATAAATCAATCGAAATTCTTACTACAACACCATTTGTTTTGGAAACTCTTTTAAGCCAATTGAGTACTGAATGGCTCTACAATAATGAAGGTGAAAACACATGGAGCCCGCATGAAATCGTGGCTCATTTAATTGAAGGCGAAAAAACAAATTGGATGCCCAGAGTAGAAATAATACTTTCAAATAATCAAGATAAAACATTGGAAAGCTTTATCAGGATGGACGAAAATAAATCCTATAAAGAAAAAAGTATTACTATGCTTTTAAATGAATTCAATGAGTTACGTAATCAAAACACTAGCAACCTAAAAGCTAAAAATATTGACCAAATAAAACTAAATAAAATAGGCATCCACCCAGTTTTTGGTGTAGTAACATTATCAGAGCTTATAGCTACTTGGACTACCCATGACCTAAATCATATAGCGCAAATAGCCCGTGTATTAGCTAAGCAATATGAGGACGAAGTAGGTCCCTGGAAACAATATTTATCAATACTTAAAAAGTAAATACTTGAATAAGAAATGCAATTAAAATCGATTTAAAAAATGGAATCAAAATACAACATTGTAAATACCAACTATAATGATTTAGAAATGATTTGTTGGATGTTTGAAGAGGCAATTGCCTATCAAAAAAGAAACAAGTATAAGGGTTGGGATAGTTATGACAAAATTTTTCTAGAAAATGAAATCAGTAAACTACTTCAATTTAAAATTGTAACCAATGATTCTTCTATCTTATGTATTTTCAGTGTCTGCTTTAATGATCCTTTAATATGGCGTGAAAAAGATAAAGGGACCTCAATTTATTTACACCGCATAACAGTAAACCCAAAATTTAAAGGGCAAAAGCAATTTGAAAAAGTCCTCAATTGGGCAATAGAATATGCACAAAAAAATAACTTAGATACAATAAGAATGGATACTTGGGCTGAAAATACGACAATAATAGAATATTATAAAAGTTACGGCTTTCAATTTTTAGAAAATTATAAAACCACCAATACCAAAGAATTGCCAATCCAACATCGAAATTTAAATGTAGCTTTATTGGAGTATTATGTTAATCCTTCGTCATAAAAATGACATTTGTTAAATATAAATTCTGGCTAAAGAACCTATCCGTTCCAAGTACTTAAAGTCACTCTTAGAATTTAAGGGGCTCAATTTCTTTGAATGACTACTACCTACTTCTGATGCAGACACAAACTATTTCCATACAGATCTTTAAGCCAGGCAAACTTACCCCACTGTGTTTCATCAATCTTACCTACCTCAATGCCCTTTCCTACTAAAGCTTTTATTTCAGACTTAATATCTTCTGTTTCAAAAATAATTCCTTGAAATTTTGCCAACGAAATGGTTGTTGTACTATTGGGTAATCCCATTTGAATCCAAGTTTCGCCATGTTCTGCGGGTGCTTCAACCAAAAGTTTAAAACCTAATTCAAGATAAAACTCTTTGGCTTTTTGTTGGTCCTTCACAGGAATCATAATAATTTCTACTGATTTCATAACTTGCTTTTTTTAAAGGTATTTTACAAAGATACTGAAGGTCAACAAACATAGAACTGGGTAAAAATGACAATCTTACCTGTTGATTACGACAGATGTTTAGTATATCTTAGCACTATGAAACACATCTCTATTTTACCATTATATGATGCTAACCTGTCCAGTATTGACAGTAGCCATCAGTTATTTTCAAGAGTAAATGACTTTTTAGCATTTCAAGGTAAAACACCGTTTTACAAAATAGAAATTGTTGGACTTTCAGAAAATACAAAGTCTTCTAACGGCCTGTATTCAATCTTTGCTGATAAAACCATCGATCAAATTAAAAAAACTGATGCCATTGTACTCCCATTGCTGTGTGGAGATTTTAAAAATGCAATATACGAAAACAAAGGATATACAAAATGGCTTACCTCTCAATATCAAAACGGTGCTGAAATTATTTGCCTTTGTGTAGGTTCCTTCTACTTGGCTTCTACCGGGCTTTTAAATAATAAAAAATGTGCGGTACATTGGGCAGCAACTAATGAATTTAAAGGAATGTTTCCCGATGTTAAAATAATAACTGAGAGTATTATTACAGATGAAAACGGCATTTACACCTGTGGTGGTGGATTTTCATATCTCAATTTACTACTCTACATATTTGAAAAGCATTTAGGTAAGGAAATTTCCATATTGGCGTCAAAAATGTTTGAAATTGATATTGAACGTAAAAGCCAAAATCCCTTCATGATTTTTATAGGGCAAAAAAAACATGGGGATGATATCGTGTTGCAGGCACAACAGTTTATTGAAAACAATCCATCCGCAACCCCAACTGTAGAAGAAATCTGTAATAAATTTTCCATTGGAAGAAGAACCTTTGAACGTAGGTTTAAAAAACACACAGGCAACTCTATTTTAGAATATACTCAACGGGTAAAAGTCGAATTTGCAAAGAAGCAACTCGAAGCAGGTATAAAATCAGTTAACGAAATCACCTACGAAACCGGATATAACGACATCGATGCCTTTAGAAAAGTTTTCAAAAAACATACAGACTTAACCCCGTCAGCCTACCGCAAAAAATTTACAGCTTAAAAAAATACAATTCCCTTGCTTAGATGTTTGCGAAATCCTGTATAGTATTATAAAAGACGAGTTTAAAACCCTAATTTTTGAAAAGGCTCCAACTCACCAACTTTGTAAATCTGAAACCCTGCAACTTTACTCAACCCACATTCCAATCTTCAAATGTCAACTTAAACTCCGCCTGCACTGAGCCTTTCGAAGTGCAGAAAGCACTTTTCCCTATTCATCAAATTTGCCATTCCCTCAAAGGCTGGAACTTACTCCTCTTCCCCTTCCCCCTATCATCTTTTATCTATCATCTATCAGTCTATTATCTATAATCTTTTCCTTAAATTTGCAATAACAACATATAAAAAAAAGATGAGAAAACTAATCGCTGGCCAATAATCAAAGCTAAAACAAACACAAAACCAACCTGATAAATGAACCATCGGTACCTAAACGTCAACCCCCACCTGTCAAAAAATATCAGAACAGTTTTGACATTGGAGAATAGATATAAAAACAACAATAATGATTTGCCTCTTTTCTCAAGCGGAATGGCGGCGCTCATTTGTAAAACCGAAAAAGACACAAACGGTAACGACAAGCTCATACAACTAACATTATTTAATAAAGCAATTCCCGAGGAGATTTGGAAGATAAATAAAGACACCACTATTATTGTCTATTTCTTTTTCCCTTTTGTAGTTGCTTCACTTTTCAATATTTCGGCAAACAAATTTAAAGTAGCCATTGACCTCCAATCTTGGAATGCCCATAAAACCAACGCGCTAAAAACACAGCTATTTTATTCCGACACAATTTTCCGTAAAATTGAAATACTTGACAACCTACTACTTAAACAAGTACGGGAAAACGGCAAAAATTGCGAAAGTATTCAATACGCTACAGATAAAATCATGTGCAACTCTGATAAATCCATCCTTTCCAATATTCAACAAGAACTTCAGTTAACCGAAAGAACCTTTCAGCGCTTATTTAAAAAGTTCGTTGGCATCACTCCCAATCAATACCGAAGAATATGCCAACACCAACTTTCATTCACGCAAGTAAAAGCTGGTAGGTTTGATTACCTAACTGATGTAGCTTACGATAACGGATTTGCCGACCAAAGCCATTTTATCCGATCATTCAAAGAATTTAGTAATACCACGCCAAACACCTATCTTAAAAAAGGTTTGAAGAAATAAAAATTACCTGTCGGTTTTATTCTATTCTCTAAGAAAAGTGATGCTTAATTTTGTATAATAATTTTTTAAAAATCCAAATCATGAAAGAAAAAATAACACCCTGCCTATGGTTTGATGGGCAGGCAAAAGAAGCAGCTGATCTATACTGTTCCATTTTTAAAGATGCAAAAATCACGTCCCAGTCTCCAATCGTAACTGAGATAAGCGCGTCAGGACAAAGCATTACATTGCTAGATGGTGGACCTATGTACCAGCCAAACCCATCCATCTCATTTTACTATACCTGTGAAGAAGAAACCGAACTACAACAAATTTGGGAAGCATTAAGTAACGAGGGAACTATAATGATGCCACTTGATAAATATCCTTGGAGTGAAAAATACGGATGGATTACAGACAAATTCGGAATCTCCTGGCAACTTTCTTTGGGAAAAATAAGTGATGTGGGCCAAAAAATCGCACCCTTCCTAATGTTTACAGGCAAAAACTGCGGACGAGCAGAAGAAGCTATTAAACACTACACTACAATTTTCAAAAACCCAAAAACTGAAGGAATTTATAGATATGATGACACTGAGTCTCCTAACAAAGAAGGAACAATAAAACACGCCCAAATAATATTAAATGACCAGACATTTATGCTGATGGACAGTGCAACTGACCATAAATTTAATTTTACCGAAGGCGTTTCTCTGACTATTCATTGCGAAAATCAAGAAGAAATCGATTACTACTGGGAAAAACTAACGGAAGACGGAGAAGAAAGTCGATGTGGTTGGCTGAAAGACAAATTCCAAGTATCTTGGCAAATTATACCCAACATCCTTGGCAAATTGATGAGCGACCCAAAAACTGTAGGTAAAGCAGCACAAGCGTTTATGTCTATGCGAAAAATAAACATCGAACAAATTGTTCAGGCAACAATAGAGTAACAAATGTAATTATGGAAAAGCAAACACTCAAAAGCATAGGAGCCATAGCTGCAGGATTTTTTCTAACGCTTATACTAACCATTGGTCTGGATATACTTTTAGAATCAACCGGAATATTCACTTCGACTAAAGAGCAGCAAATACAGGGTTTAAACACCCCATGGTTCTACATAATTGCAATAAGCTACAGAGTGATTTTTACAATAATTGGCGGCTACATTACTGCAAAATTAGCTCCCACAAAACCAATGAAACATGTCTTAATACTTGGAATCATAGGAACTGTCCTAGCATTAATCGGTAACATCGTAGGCCAATACATCCCACAGACAAAAAATGCTTTACCTCTTTGGTTTGCCATAGCACTTGTAGTAACCGCACTCCCATCAGTATGGATTGGTGGGAGATTAGCAACAAAAAATATAATCTCATCAAGTACCATCCTTTAGTAGGTCCTTAGCAGGATAGCACTTCTAAACATTATCTATTGAACACTTAAACCTACTTCAGCAAACCTTTACATATACTTCCAAGCAATTTCAAAGCACCTTCAACCCTCTCATCCCAAATCAGTCCATAGCTAAGACGCATGCAATTCCCATACTGTTTTTGAAGCGAAAACAACCTTCCCGGAGCAATACTGATTTTATGTGACATCGCAATTTTAAAAAGTTCCATTGTATCAATGCTCTTATTAAGTTCTATCCATAAAATAAAACCACCTTGCGGGTAGCTAACCTTAGTATCATGCGGAAAATGCTCAACAATACTACGCATAAATTGTAGAGAATTGCATTGTAAAGCGCTCCTTAATTTTCGCAAATGATTTTCATACCTTCCCGTTTCCAGAAAAATTGCAATGGCTTCTTGTGAAATTGTATTGGAAGATAAAGAATGATAGCGTTTAGTACGAAGCACTTTTTCCTTAAACTTTCCTGGTGCGGTCCATCCCACTCTATAGCCTGGCGCAAGTGTCTTTGATGCCGAACTGCACCACAATACCATTCCGCTTTCATCATAAGTCTTACAGCAACTCGGGCGACTCGAACCAAAATAAATATCACCATACAAATCGTCCTCAATAAGAGGTACATTATATTTTTCCATTAAACGCACCGCTTCCCGCTTATGTTCATCTGGCATACAACTGCCTAACGGATTACTGAAATTGCTTATCAAAATACAGGCTTTTACTTGCTTTTGCTGTAAGGCGTCTTTCAAAGCATCAAGTTCAATTCCGGTTGTGGCATTAGTGGGTAATTCAAGTACATGTAATCCCAAGCTTCGGGCAAGTTGCAGTAATCCAAAATAAACTGGACTTTCAACCACAACGGTATCCCCACTTTCAGTTACCGACATCAAACAGAAAGACAAAGCATTCATACAACCTGCTGTAGTAATAATATCGCTCTCATTTAAATTACCTTCCCAAGAAAAAGACTGACGGGCAATTTGTCTGCGAAGATTAGAATTACCCTGCGTAATCTCATAAAGTGTTCCTCCGGCGTCAAGTTCACGGATGGCATGCACCATGGCTTTATTAAGTTTTGCTATTGGCAGTAATGAGATTGCTGGTGCTCCCAACGAGAGAATAATATTGTTTTGATTATTTTGCGAATCTAGCACCTTGTTCACCAAGGCCTCTGTCTCTTCTGCTACATCTAAGCCTTGTGGATTACTTGTTTCGGGCACAGACGCAAGTTGTCGCTTCGAATAGCAAACATAGTAGCCGGATTGAGGTCTTGATTCAATTAAACCCTTTCCTTCTAATACATAGTAGGCCTGTAGTACACTATTCTTACTGATGCCATGCTCGCTGCAGGCTTCCCTAATAGAAGGGAGTTTGTCTCCAAGACGCAGCACATTATTTCTAATCTTAGCTTCAATGTTTCTGGCTATCCGTTCATAAATCAATTGTTTTTTTTCGATTTTTTCCATAATTTTAAAATCTGTACCCTGCAAAATTACAAAAATTGTATCTGTACTCATATAATTATTTGTTACAAATTTGTATTCGTTATGAATGACAAACAATTTAGGGTAATGAGTATCCACTTTTAAATGAAATTCATTCTAACTTAATTTTTCAAATCTGAAAAATACCATGCAGAACAAAAAGAAAGCTTACCTGGCGTTACTCATCGTATGTATATTTTGGGGAACCACTTACTTGGCAATAAAAATAGGGGTTGCAACCATTCCTCCCTTTTTATTTTCAGGTATCAGGCAATTAACAGCCGGAATAATATTATTGATCATCCTGCCACTATTTAAAATGAAATATTCATTCAATTGGCAAGATATTGGAAAGCAGGCAATTCCCGCCATTCTAATGATAGTATGTGGAAATGCGCTTTTGGGATGGGCAGAACAATACATTCCCAGTGGTCTAACAGCACTTATCGCTTCTGCAATTCCTTTATATGTTGCCATGATCAATTTTGCAGTTCCTCAGGTAAAACGCGTCTTCAGTTGGAAAATTGTGGTAGGATTGCTATTAGGAAGCATCGGCATTATATTGGTATTCAGAGATAATTTGTCAGACATTGCACAACCTGACTATTTCAACGGTATCCTTGTTACGCTCGGTGCTTCCTTTTGCTGGTCATTAGGAACCGTATATATGAAAAGAAGTTCTTTTCAAACGAATTCATTTGTAAACGCCGCATTCCAATTTACGATTGCTGGTCTCATACTAATGATTGTTTCACTAATTACCGAGGACTATAGCCACATTGAGGAAGTGACTACTAAAAGCTTATGGTCGCTAATCTATATGATATTTTTTGGTTCTATAATTCCATATATGTGCTATCTCTATGCTATTGAACATTTAAAAGTTGGAATAGTGTCGGTCTACGCTTATGTCAATCCATTCATAGCTCTTCTCCTTGGAGCTGCCATACTGCAGGAACGACTTACGTATACTACTGGTTTTGCATTTATAGCAACAGCTGGTGGAATCTATTGCATCAACAGCGGAAACAAAGTAATAATTAAAGTATGAAAAAGTAACGAAAATTTGACATCAAATACAAAGCAATCGATAAAATGATAAATAAGATAGGGAATTAAAATAATGGGAGGGAACAACACCACTTCAAGTCACTTTTAATCAACGGGACTTACTGATTTGGTTATGATTAGTAAACTAGATGACAGGAATAAGTTTGCCTCCTGCACATCGTGTTCCTTCCTCTAAGCCCCCTGTAAAAGGGGGTCTTTTTCTCTTCTTTTAAGCTTTGCAAAAAGATTTCAATTAAACATGCAAAATCATCATTCGTTCTTATTTAAACTTTTCTAAAATAGAGAATAAAAGGATTTTATCAATTCTAATCAAAGGAATTTAATTCAACAAGATTAAAAAATATTTTTTTTTGATTTTTATTCAACTGTAAATCAGTATTAGTATCCTTTAAGTAAGCAGGGAACAAAATTGTAAGTACTTGCATAGTGTATATAAGTGCTTTACTTTTCATTTAAAAAAAAATCGTAATAATTATGCAGGACTAGACATAAGCAGGTACCAATCGTAATATAGAAAGTAAAAGTCCGAAGAACACCAATTAACAATAATTAAAAAAAACAATAATCATGAAACTTACATTAATTACCACATTTCTTTTTCTTCAGCTAACCCATTCTACTTTTTCACAAGACATCAACAGCATACTTAACCATGAACTTAAGGCCGATGTGAGAAGTGATTCTGCAATTGATAATATTACAATCATCAATAAACTTTTTGATGATCCGCAAACTAAAGCCTCCACGAAAATCGTTGTTTTAAACAGTAACTTAATGGAGACTACATTGCTCGAGTATGACGATAACTTTAAAATGATTTCACGTTACAGTACACAATATGACGCTTCTGGCAAAAGGAGTATTGTATCCAAATTCGAAAATTTTTCAACGGAAACAGGATATTCTTCTCGTATGGAGTATTATGGTTATAATGATAAAGGAAACCTTGCCACGATTACTTGTAAAAATCGTACCGACAAAGCCCTTAAAAATGTAGATATTATATACAATCAGGAAGGGCATCCTATTGAATTGCTTATAACAACTACGTTTAATAATGATGTACCTACTAGCAATACAGAAAATAGCCCACATCGACAAATCACTGAAAAAATACAAATTCCTTCAGCAAAATTAAATGATTCTTCACTCGTGAAATATAATGATTTGGGAGATTTAGTAAAGGACGGTGAAATAGAATTCGAATATAAATACGACCGAAAATCCAATTGGATAAAAAAAACAAAGTATATTGTATCCAATGGAAAAAAAAGCAAGTTAGCAGAAGTTTTAAGAACCATAAAGTACCGACAAAGCTAACATGATAAAGTATAAACAAATAATTGCTTAAAATTCAGTAAAAAATGGCAACCGATAAATATCCAAATTTTTATCTTTATAAACGGATAGTTCAAGCTAAACTATTTATTGATACTAACTATGATCGGAAAATTGAAATTAGCCACATAGCAGATGCAGCTCATTTTTCCAAATTTCATTTTATAAGGGTATTCAAAAAAACGTATGGTAAAACACCACACCAGTACCTAATTTCCGTTCGGATTGATATGGCATTACTCTTGTTTAAAAATGGTGTACCTGTCTCTGAAGCGTATTATTTGGTTGGCTTTGAAAGTCTAACTTCTTTTAGCGCACTTTTTAAAAAGGAGATGGGTACATCACCGTCTTCTTTCTTAAAACAGCATATAATTCGTAAACAAGAAATTAAACAGAACCCCTTAAATTATGTTTCAAGTTGCTTTGCCTATAAATTAGGTTGGTCAAAAAATAGCAATTTTGAAGAAGTACAATAGAAGCGGTATCAATAGCTTTGCTTCAACTAGTAACTTTAATTTTAAAAAAAATGATTAGAAAATTAACATTCAGTACCGTTTATGTTTTAAACCAGGAAAGCGCTTTCGATTTTTATGTAAATAAACTTGGATTCAAAGTGCACACAGATGCTCAATTCGGAAAAGATAACAGATGGCTAACGGTAACCGCGCCTGAACAACCTGAAGTAGAGATTTCTTTATTACTTGTTGCCGAAGGTGAAATGATTTCCAAGGAGGCAGTGAAGACCTTAACCGAATTAATTCAGAAAGGAACATTTGGATACGGTGGATTTGAGTGTAATGACATTTACGCAACTTACGAAGAATTAAAAGGAAAAGGTGTCGCATTTGCACATCCGCCAAAAGAAGAATTCTATGGCATAGCCACTGTTTTTACAGATGATTCAGGGAATTGGTTCTCGTTAACCCAAAAACAATAATTTAAAAAATTTGTCCCATTAACTTCAAAATATTGTGTTCTCACTATTTTGGAAAAATTATCTACAAACAGCCAATAATTTAAATAAAAACAATCAAAAAAAAATACATGGCATGAAAAAAATTGGACTTATCGGTGGAATCAGTTGGACTTCAACTATAGACTACTATCGAATTATTAACGAGAAAGTCAATGATAGGCTCGAGGGTTTAAATTTTGCCGAATGTTTAATTTATTCCGTAAACTTTAAAGACTTCGCAACAGCTACATCAAATCATGATTGGGAGGCAACATTTCAATTGCTGTCAGCTCCGGCAGTAGCACTTCAGAATGCTGGAGTAGAAGCATTGCTACTTTGTGCAAATACAGCACATATTGTAGCTGAAAAATTGGGCGCAATGCTTCGAATTCCAATAATTGATATCCGTCTGGAGACCATTAAGATAGTCAAGGCCCAAAAACTAAAAAAAGTTGGTCTTCTGGGAACGATTTATACTATGGAGCTTGATTTTTATAAGAGTAAGTTTGCCGAAGCAGGAATCGAAATTGTAATACCTGAAAATAGGTCGGATCGGCTAATGATGGAAGATACGTTGCTAAATGAACTTGGAAAAGGTATAATGATAAACGAAACAAAACAAAAATATTTGGCAATAATTGACCAGTTAATCGCTTCCGGAGCCGAAGGGATAATTTTAGGATGCACAGAAATCCCACTACTCATAAAATCAACCGATGTTGCAATTCCCATATTCAATACAACGGCCATTCACGCAGAAGCTGCTGTTAAATTTGCTTTAGAGGAATAACAGATTAAACTCAAATTGACAGGATTCAATATTAAATTAATTTATCCGGTCTTAAAATGATAAAACAATTTATTTTTTAATTACTAAATCATGATTATTAGAAAAGCAGATATTAATGATATTGACCAACTGGCACTCCTATTTAATAACTACCGGATATTTTATGGAAAAGATAGTGATGTTAATGGCGCACAACAATTTTTAACAGAACGGATTGTAAACGCCGATGCTGTTGTTTTTGTTGCAGAGAACGAGAAACTTTTAAAGGGGTTCGTGCAGCTTTACCCACTCTTTTCATCAACAAATATGCGCCGATTATGGTTATTAAACGACTTATTTGTTGTTGAATCCCAAAGAGGAAAAGGAATATCGGTGCAACTAATCAACTGTGCCAAAACACTTGCTAAAGAAACTGAATCTGCAGGACTGATGTTGGAAACAGCAAAAACAAATATAATAGGGAATAAATTGTATCCGTCAACTGGTTTTATTTTAGATGATCAACATAATTATTATACATGGGAGCCTTAAGTATCAAAACTATACAGCTGCGGCTATTTGTTTTTCTCCCCATATCCGCATTTGATCAACAAAAGGCACGAGTTCCATTCCACTCTCAGAAAGCGAGTATTCTACCTTTGGTGGTACTTCATGATATACTTTTCGGCTTACTAAATCGTCCTCTTCTAATTCCCTTAAAGTTTGTGTCAACATTTTTGGCGTTATTCCTTCTACAACTCTTTTTAACTCTCCATAGCGCAAAAATCCATCTTTTAGATACCAGATAATTCTGCCTTTATATTTTCCTCCAATTCGTTGAAAAGCGTAATCAACTGGACAATAATGGTTGCGTTTCGAATAATTTTTTATATTGTATTTTTTTAAAGGCACTGAAATTCAGTATTAGTATCATTTTAGTAACTAGGTTACAATCTAGTACGTACTTGCAGTAAATATAGTAATTCTTTATCTTTCTGAAAAAAAATTAAAGAAAAGACACTCACTTCGAGCTGACGATTATAAAACGAAGCGAAACCTTAGAAACTGTCCATAAAACAAATAATATAAATATACTATGCAAAATGAATACAGATTTTTTTAATTATATCTATAATCACCCATTAATAAGCGGTAATGATTTAAAACAAATTGCGGAGGCACACCAAAAAGTCCAATTTATTAAAGGAGATATAATTTTGGAATGCGGAAAAATAGCAAATGAATATTATTTGATTGAAAATGGCTTGGTACGAGTATTTGTCTACGATTATAATGGAAATGAAATAACCACCGACTTTCACGGAGATAGTGAAGTATTAATTGAAGTTTCTTCCTTATTTCAAAGAGTACCTACAAAAGAAATTATGGTTGCTATTACGGACGTGACCGCCTGGAAAATTGATTTTGAAACATTTCAAGAATTATTTCACAAAATAGAAGGTTTTCGTGAATGGGGAAGATCTTGGATGTCTCAACAATTATTTATAGCAAAAGAACGTGCGGTCATAATGCATACAAAAAGTGCTTCAGAAAGGTATATAATATTAACAAATGAAAAACCTGAAATTATACAAAAAGCACCAATAAAATATATTGCATCATATTTAGGAATAACAGATACATCGTTAAGCCGAATAAGAAAAGAAATTCTCAAAAATTAGTTTTTTCTTGTCATATGACAAGAAAAAACTGTATCTGAATTTTTACTTTTGGCACACTACAAGCATACAAATAACGATAATTAAAAAATTAGAAATTCGATTCAACATATTTAATGTTTTGGTCGCTTGTTACATTTCTTATCACATAAGTAACACAAAATGAAACTAATAATAAAAAAATAAAATATGGCACTGATCAACCCTTACATCAACTTCAACGGAAATGTAGAAGAAGCTTTCAATTTTTACAAATCAGTATTTTGAGGAGATTTTACTATGATTACACGTTTTAAAGATTTGTCAAGTCCCGGATTTCCCATAGGTGAAAAGGATGCAAATAAAATAATGCACATTGGATTAAGCATTGGTAAGAATATATTAATGGGTAATGACGTTCCTGAAAGTATGGGTGTTGTAAATGAAAATGAAAATAGATCCAAAATAGCAATCAGCGCTGAAAGTCGAGAAGAGGCAGATAAGTTATATAACGGACTTTCAGCAGGGGGAAGCATTGAAGCACCAATTGGCGATAGTCCTTGGGGCTCCTATTTTGCAATGTTTAGAGATAAATACGGTATTGAATGGATGGTGGATTTTAACCCAAACAATATCGAATAAAAAGGCACTGGAGACGATAAACAGCTAGTCGGCCAAAAGGTTGCTTAATCATAGGGAATTTTTTACTCAAATAATAGTTTGTGCATGTATCTAGTTTTAGCGTATGGTGGTGTGGCGTTTGAATATTGTGGCAGGAATAAATGAAGAAATGTATTGGATTACAATTGACAAACAATAATAACGGGCTACTTACTCTAGCAAGTCATGGTAATTTTTTAAAGGATATTTAAATTTAACTGGACGTAACCGAAAACTGCGCGAACAAAATATTAAAGAGAGGTACGCCCTTAACTTTTAATCAACCGTAAGAAATAAATAAGTATAGAAATGGAAACCTCTATTTTTCTTAAGACAGACCGACTTTTAATAGAACCACTGACCGTAGATGACAGTAACTTTATTCTTGAATTAGTCAATACAGAAAACTGGATTAGGTTTATAGGAAACCGAAATGTGACGTCAATAGCAGAATCAACTAATTACATTCAAAAAATAATTGACAATCCAAATACGACTTACTGGGTGGTTAAACAAAAGGACAATCAAAAACCAATAGGCATAATTACACTCATTAAGCGTGAGTATTTAGAACATCATGATATTGGTTTTGCTTTCCTACCTGATTCAGCTAATAACGGGTACGCATATGAAGCTACAAGTAACATTTTAAAAGCTATTATACACAATTTAAATCTCACCGATATTCTTGCTGCAACAGTCCCTGAAAATATAAGTTCAATTAAGCTACTAAAAAAAATTGGGCTATTCTTTGACAAAAAATAGAAGTTGACAAGGCAACCTTGTATATATATGGAGTTTCAACCGACAAATTAAATGCAAATAAATTCAATAGTGCCGACAATTAGAATCGGAAAATTTTTTGCTTTCAATATATTGCTATATCAACATGAAGTACTTTTCAACATACAACAAAAAGGAGAATAACATTAAAATCCAAAAGATATGATCGCAAGAATTTGGCATGGTAAAACAAGTGATGCAGACTTTGATGTGTATACAGAATTTTTAAAACAAATCGCAATTCCCGATTACCAAAGGACAATGGGTTTTAAAGGACTTTCGTTTTTGCGGCAAATCAAAAATGGCGAAGGACATTTCAACTTGATTACTTATTGGGAAGACCTAGAAGTGATAAAAAACTTCGCGGGACAAGATTTTGAAAAAGCAAAATATTATCCGGAAGACCAGAATTTTCTTTTAGAGTTTGAAGTTAAAGTGCAACACTTCGAAGTTTTTGCACACATAGGATAATTAAAACATTTAGTATTTGTCCAAATTAAGGAGTACCAATAAAATAAACTATGAAAAACTCAATTCCGATATTTTTTTTCTCTCTCGCCATTGTCACTTGTTACTCATTTGTAGTAATAACATTTGTACCTAAGAGAAAGGGAAACCAAGTTACAAAAACCACTCCAATTGGCGTAATTGAACTGCGTAACTATTTGATAAAAAATAAACAAGCTAATGCTTTCAATACTTATTTTACAGAGCACTTTCAAAAGCCAATGCAGGATATGGAGGTTTCTGTTTTAGGAAAATTCAAGATAAAAAATGATGAAAATCATTTTGTCTGGATAAGAGGATATGAAAATGGGGCACAACGAGTAAAATTTCTTAACGATTTTTATTATAAAAATAAAGAGTGGATAAAATATAAGAAAGGTGCCAACGAATTGATTGGAAATTCAGATAATGTGTATTTGTTAAAACCATTTCTTAGCGCTGAAAATCAAGGAATTTCTAGTGGAACAATAAGCAGTGCGATATTCAATAACGAAAAGTCATTTGTTGTAGTTGATTTTTATATTGCAAATACAAGACTTAATGAACTGAAAGCATTTTTCGATAAGGAATATTGCCCTATATTAAAATCAGTAGGGATGGAAACCACGTTGTGGGTAAGTGTAACTGAAGAGAATGATTTTCCGCAACTTCCTGTTTTTCAAGACAAAAATTTGCTTGTAGCTATTACGTTTTATAAAAATGAGAATGACTATAAATCGAAAAGCAAATTACTCAATGCAGCAACATCTAATCAGCTAAAAATTAAGATGCTTGATATCGTTACAACCCATCAAAGTATGGAACTTAACCCATTTAAATAAGTTGAAAATGAAAAGAATTGAAAGTATCGACATCATGAGAGGATTTGTAATGATTTTGATGACACTGGATCATACCCGGGATTTATTGCATATTACATCTACAATCCAACAACCAACGGATCTCTCAACAACTACGCCCTTACTTTTTTTCACACGATGGATAACACATTTATGTGCACCGACCTTTGTTTTTTTATCAGGTGCCTCTGCATATCTAGCAGCTAAACGCAAAAATAATCATTCCGAAAGTAAACGGCATTTAATGACGCGAGGAATATGGCTAATTGTTTTAGACTTAACATTAGTTAACTTCGGAGTATGGTTTGACATTCATTTTAACGTATTTCTTTTTGATGTAATCTCTGCCATTGGTGTCGGCTTTATTGTCCTCAGTTTATTATTGAATACTTCTCCAAAAACCATCGGTATAATTGGAGTGTCAATTATTGCTTTGCACAATCTTTCACCACTTATTCCTTTTGCCGAAACTTCGTTATTCAAAACTGTTTTGATGCCTTTATTTGCTCCAGGTGCTTTTCCACTTGGTGGTGGGGTTACCTTTGTTATGGGCTACCCTCCAATTCCATGGCTTGGAATTATATTAGTTGGATTTTCCGCAGGGCGATTGTTTGAGCAACCAGAAGCTTTTAGAAAAAAAATATATTTGAGATTAGGAATATTATCATTACTAGTGTTCACTTGTATTAGGTTTATCAACATATATGGGGATGCAGTGCCCTGGGACAAAAAAACAAATACGCTATTCACATTCCTATCCTTTATAAATGTGACTAAATATCCACCATCACTTTTATTCAGCTTGCTGACGTTAGGATTTATGTTTCTGATACTTTTTGTTATTGAAGGTTCACGAAACCGCTTTACTGCAATTGCGACGGTTTTCGGAAAAGTTCCATTGTTTTATTTTCTCATTCACTGGTACATTATCCATCCTATCGTATTCATAATGGCTTATTTCCAAGGATTTAAATCATCTGATTTTTTATTTGGATTTAATTTTGGAAGACCCAACGGAAGTGGTGTTAAATTAGGAATGATTTACTTCATATGGATATTGGTACTCTTAATACTCTATCCAATTTGTAAAAGTTACGGTGGCTACAAAGAAAATCATAAAGAAAAAAAATGGCTTGGTTATCTTTAATATGCCTAAAACAAGTAATAAATTTTAATACAAATTACTAATGAAAATAGTTATATCAATACTACTACTGGGCTATGCAACAATTTCGTTTTGCCAGACAAATGGTGGACAAACAAAACCCTTTGTTCTAGGAGTTATCGACGAAATACAGTCAAAAGAACTTTCAGAAAAAAGAATACTGAACATCTATTTACCGGAAGGCTACAATACTAAAGATACGCTGAAATATCCTGTTGTCTATCTATTGGACGGCTCGGCAGATGAAGATTTCATTCACATTACTGGACTGTATCAATTCAATACTTTCGAATGGATTAATCGTGTACCTAAATCAATAATTGTCGGAATTGCCTCCGTCGACAGAAGAAGAGACTTTACATTTCCGACAACTATCAAAGAAGATTTAAAAAATTATCCCACAACAGGTCATTCAGAAAACTTTATAAATTTCATTGAAAAAGAACTACAACCCTATATTGAAAAAAAATACAAGACAAACAACTCCAAGACAATAATCGGACAATCATTGGGAGGGCTTTTAGCAACAGAAATTTTATTTACACGACCGCAATTATTTAACCAATATATTATTGTAAGTCCAAGTCTATGGTGGGACAATGGGTCACTGTTAAACAACGAAGCTGCTAAACTTAAAAAAACAGCAGCTGCGCCAACTAAAATTTATATCGGTGTTGGAAAAGAAGGGCTGACACCAACAAAAATTCCCAGAGTGATGGTCACTGATGCTAATCTGCTTGCTGAAAAAATAATAAAGATGAAAAACGATAGCATAAAAGTATACTTTGATTATCTGCCTGCAGAAGATCATGCCACTATAATGCATCAGGCAGTATCAAATGCCATAAAACTTTTAAATCCAACGTCAGACGATAAATAATAGAATATGGGGCTTAACTGTGTAAGCGATATAATCAATAAAAAAAACGAACAATAATAAATTTAAAATTGAAAATTATGATGCATATTAATTTAGTAGCTGTGAGTGTTGCAGCGCTAGTTGCTTTTATTTTAGGATTTCTTTTTCATGGTCCAGTATCTGGAAAATTGTGGATGAAATTGGCAAATATTCATCCAACAGGAAACGAGAAATTCAAAGACATGATTCCGCAAATGTTATGGAATTTACTGGCCCAATGGGTAACTGCTTTTGTTTTGGCAGTTATTTATCTTTTTGCTTCCTCGTCGCCTTATCTGTATGGAAGTGGCATTTTAAGTGGAGTTGTTCTATCTATTTGGCTTTGGCTTGGATTTTTAGTCACTTCGTCTTCCATTGAGGTAATTTGGATGGGACGAAATTATAAATTATGGCTATTTGAAGCAGTCTGCTCACTTATCGTAATGATAACAATGGGAGCAATAATTGCCTGCCTTTAAAAACAGTAGTACCACGCATCGCTCAGTAACAAAATAAAATGAAATGATTATAGCAACAAAATTGGCCATTGTTCTTACTGCTGTCTTTCTTTCCTCTTTTTTAGAGGGTCAAGAAAACAAAAATAGTGCGGAGTTCGCTAAGATTTATAGTTTTATACAACACCAAAACTATTTCAAGGCACGCGATGAATACGCTGCTAATAAAGAAGTTTTGTCTGCACCTTTTCAACTTCTAACCGAAGTGATTCTAGACAATGCTTTTAATCGATGTGCCTATTCGCAAAAAAAAATCACAGAGTTACTAAAAGACGGAAGCATAATTGCAGATTCATTAAAGTTAAAAATGTTGAAAATTAAAACAGACAACGCCATAAAATTATTTCAATATAAAGATGCAAAAAATACTATAGCCATCATTTTGGCTCAATTTAAATCGGCTCTTAAAAGAGAAGAAATTGCTGATTTTGAAAACAGCTTTAAGATATGGTCGGCATTAGAAAATGTTGCTCCACAACAGGTTACCATTACAAAAAATACGGTTTTGAAAATGACAAAAGATACTGCCGGTTTAAAGAACCTAAAAGTCTCAGCTAATAGTGAGCCAATAAATTTCATTTTTGATACGGGAGCCAATTTATGCACTACGACACAATCTGCTGCAAACCGGTTCAATATGAAACTTTTTAAAACGGAGATAGAAGTTAATTCAATTACAGGTAATAGTGTAAAGGCTCATTTAGCTGTATGCAAGAAACTAACCGTAGGTAATATAACAATTGAAAATGTAATTTTTCTAGTAATGGCCGACAAAGAATTGGCATTTGAACAAATAAAGTACCAAATAAATGGTATACTCGGATTCCCAGTGATTGCTGCGCTAAATGAAGTAAAAATAACACGGGATGGAGATTTTATAGTTAGTAAGAATGCTGCCATTTTCAATGGAAATTCAAATATCGCAATGGAAGAACTAACTCCAATAGTAGATATACAAGGAGCTCCTTACACTTTTGATACTGGCGCTGATCATACTACACTATACCATGCGTTTTATCTCAAGCACCAGGAAGAAATAAATAAACTTTATAAACCACAAAAAATAAAATATGGAGGAGCTGGTGGTGTCGTTGAATCAGACGGGTTTTTGGTAACACATACTTTTGATATTGCAGGTCAAAAAGTAGCCTTAGACAGCATCCACCTTTTAAAAGAAAAAACAAAACCCGACGAAAAAGTATTTGGAAATATTGGGCAGGATGTTATCCAGCAATTTGAATCAATGATCCTTAATTTTAAATACATGTATCTAAAATTCGAGTAATCTCATCTATTTCGCAACTACCTTAAAAATAAATATACATTAAAAAAAATGATCGAAGAAGTACAATTTGCAATAGAAGAATTCGCAGAAATCTTAAATGAAATTCCTGCAATACTATTTTCAATAAAAGAAGAAGATATGGTTTTTGCAAAGAATGAAACACAATGGAGTAAGAAGCAAATAATTGGCCACCTCATTGACAGTGCGTGCAACAATCATCAAAGATTTATTCGTACTCAATACGAAAATATACCGCTAATTTCTTATGACCAGAATAAATGGAACCAGTATGGGTGCTATACTGAAGCAGCTACCAAAAATCTTATTGATTTATTTATAGCATATAACCTGCACCTCCTAATAATTATGCGTGGCATCGACAATGAAAAGCTACTACTGAAATGCAGTACCGGAGGAGAAATAAATCTCACATTAGGTTTTATGATTATCGATTATGTAGCGCATTTAAAACACCATATTTGTCAAATTCTCCCCGGTTGACAATCAGGCTCAGGAAATAAATTAGAAGTACAATAAGCCCTAACAATAAACGAGGTGTAACAAAGAAAGATTTACATTAACATCGAGCAACTTATAAAATAGTAAGTAATAGTATTTATAAAATGATTTACGTTTTCAAAACATCAGTCAAAAATAAAAAACAGAGTCTTAAACTGAAACCGCATATTGATAAAATATTGCCAAAAGCCCAATGGAATTTTGATCTGGAAGATTGCGACAAAATATTGCGTGTAGATAGTAAAGAACCAATAGTCTCAGCAGTAATCGAGTTACTGGAAACTCATAATTACTATTGCGAAGAGTTAGAATAACAATGTAAAAAAAACGGAAATGATAACAAAAGAAATTGCCGGCGCCTTTGCCAAAGAATGGGTCGATGCATGGAATTCACATGACATTGAAAAAATACTTTCGCAATATTCAGAAGATTTTACGATAGAATCACCTATGGCAGTAAAACTATATCCTCAAAGCAAAGGAATTGTTAAAGGTAAAAGTGAAGTACGAAAGTATTGGACCATTGGTCTCGATAAAAGTCCAGATTTAAAGTTCGAACTTTTAGAGGTTCTTGTTGGGATAAACAGCATTAGTCTTTACATCTATAATAGTGCGTCAAAAAGAAAATCAGTCGAACTAATGAGTTTTAATCAGGAAAATAAAGTCAACAAAGCTATTGTGACATATTCTGAATAAGCCTTAAAAGATTGGCAACAAATAGTTAGCACCAATAACGATAATATTTAAAAAAAGGAAGGGAACAATTACAGCTTTGTTATCAGTTATGAGTTAAGAACTGCTGTGGTTATAATTAGTAAACGAGATGTCAGGACAAACGTTTGCCTCCTGCACATTGGGTTCCCTTCCCCTAAGACCCCTTAACAGGGGTCTTTTTTTATGAAATCAATAATTATTATAATTACTAAAATAGGCATTTATTTGATATGAGGTGCTATTGCATAATAAATGAACGAAAATCTTTAAAATAGTTCATAATTCATATCGTATTATAACAACGTCATACGCTCAACCTGACATAAAGACAACTAATAATAAATATAGCAATGAATATTTTTTGTTAAATAATTTGCGCAAGTAAATACTTGCGCATATATTTGCAAGCAGATACTTGCATATTATGGATACCCGCAGAGATGTTTTTCAGGCAATAGCCGACCCAACCCGTAGAGAAATTATAGGAATGATAGCTCGACAACCCTGTAGTGTGAATACAATTGCGGAACAATTTGATGTTACTCGACAGGCTATTTCATTGCATATCAAAATTCTTTCCGAATGTGGATTGCTAAACATTAAGCAATCAGGCAGAGAACGTGTATGTGAAGTAAAATTTGAAAAATTAAATGAAGTTAACGAATGGGTTCAGCAATATCAAAAATTGTGGACAGGAAAATTACAAGCACTAAAATCTTTTGTTGAACAGGAAGAATTGCAATCAAAAAAAATAAAGCCGTCAATAAACAAAACAACTTCAGAAAAAAGTAAAGCAAAAAAATAAGAAATGGAAAATAATTTAAACAACAACGAAGTATTTATAGAAGAAACTATTAACGCAGGAATTGATAAAGTTTTTCAGGCTTGGACAGATCCAAAAAAATTGGTAAAATGGTACGCTCCCGATGGTTGCACCATTAACTTTAAAGAACTCGATATTAAAACAGGTGGGAAATTCCATTGTTGCATTTCCAATCCTCAATATGGAGATTGTTGGTGCATCGGAGAATATAAGGAAGTCGTGCCCAATATAAAATTGGTTTTTACAATGATTAATGCAAATGAGAATGGCAATCCTATAAATCCTGTTGATATTGGAATGGACAGCGACTGGCCGGGAGAGACACTTGTAACAATAAATCTAACAGAAGATAAAGGAAAAACCAAATTGCAATTACGACAGACTGTTTCGCAGGAACTGGCAAAAAAAACAGGTGCTTACCCAAGCTGGCTGCAAATGTTAGACAAAATGCAAACTTTACTCACTCAAATCTGATAAAATGAAAAGAACAGTTATATATGCTGCTGTAGTAATTCTGACGTTAGCATCGTGCATTAATAAAAGTCAATCAGAGCAAAACACTAGTGGAAAGAATGCAATAATAAAAGACTCCCCCACGTTCCAAAATGGATTTTCTGAAGTCAATGGAATTAAAATTTACTATGAGATTTATGGACACGGAAAAGCACTTATTCTTATCCACGGTGGTGGTTCAACAATTCAGACAAATTTCGGGAAAATCATTCCACTACTGGCTAAAAGTAGAAAGGTAATTGCCGTTGAATTACAAGCTCACGGACGCACAAGCGACAGAAATACAGAACTTACATTTGAACAGGATGCTGACGATGTTGCTGCACTGCTCAAAAACTTAAATATAAACAAAGCGGACTTCTTTGGTTTTAGCAACGGCGGGACAACTACTTTACAAATTGCTATCCGGCACCCGGAAATAGTTGGCAAAATGATTTTAGGTTCAGCGCTTGCCAAACGAAATGGAGTTTATGACTGGTTTTGGGACCATATGAAACAAGCTAAGTTGGAAAATATGCCTGTTCAGCTGAAAGTAGGATATAAAAAAGTTGCAGCAGACACAAATGGATTACAGGTGATGCACGACAAAGATGTAAGTAGAATACTTAATTTCAAAGATATTTCAGACGATCAAATTAAAGGAATTAAACAACCCACCTTAATTATAATAGGTGACAAAGACGTTATTACGCCCATACATGCAATTGAATTACACAGCCAAATTGCAAACTCAGAATTAGCAATAATTCCAGGTGGACACGGAGAATACATCGGAGAAATGACAACAATAAAATCTGACTTTAAAGAAAGTGATCTTATCGTACCAATTATTGAAAAATTTCTAAACAAAAAATAACAGCATCTGCTTACATCCGTTTCGCGTTATTGGAATTTTACGGTTAGTTCACATTTGTATCTCGTATGTACTTTTACCTTTAGCAGAAAATAATAAGTTTTGACCCTAACAACTCCCGCTAAGCAGAAGAACTTAACCATATCGCTAAAATTCAACCTAGTAAAATTCTAATGTGGTTCCCATGCTTAGCTGGAGAAATAAATAGTAAGCAATTTTGTAAGAGTCTTAAAATTGCCGTTTGTTGCCAATCCTTCCCAACGCTCCTAAAAAAATTACCGTCACAGTAATTGGTCAATAACTCGTACACTGCGTGACTTGCATCGGACATGCTCCCAGCATTGGCGAACTCCTTTAAAAACAAATAAGAGGGCTGTGAGCAAATTTTTTCTCCCAAGCTTCTTTACATAATGTAGCATTATAGCTCTAAAGAGACCATTTTTCTTTAGGAACAGACATTTATACTTTCTTACACTTCACCTCCCGCACACGAGCGAAGCGACTGCCGAAGGAATCCACTTTATCTTTTTCCTTTCAGGAAAAAGGATGCCGTTCCACACGAGCAAAGCGACTGCCGAAGGAATCGGGGCTATTAACAAACAATGTTACAATATCGTCGAAATAACTCGGTTCCATTAATTGGATTACGAGGCCGTTGTACTTATGATTCGTATTGTGCTGTAATTATACTCCGGCATTGAATCCTGTTCGCCATCTTCGTCAGCAAATAGTGCCTGCACCCCATCCAAAAACTCCGGTACATCATTTGGCAGCAGTTGTATCGCCAGTTCCATGATATTGGCCAAATCAATATTCGGGTTTCCCACGGTCGAGGATACATACGGTTCTTCCGTCAGCAGCGCGACGGTGCAGAGCTTCATCAAATCCTGTACAGTTCCATATAATGAAGCATACCCTGAAAAATTCACAGTCACCTGCCATACCCCTTCCCTATTCGGGTGTGCTTTCATCCCGGCCAGCAGCCAATCTGCTTTAGCTCTTATTTTTTCAATTTTGTTTTCCATAATCATAATCAGTTTTGTAGTGATATTGGAACAGTCAGAAATATATTTTCCAAAATAAACTCTTCTTCCGGCGCTTCGCCGGGTTCCAAAACAGCTTCCCGAATTTTATCCAAAAAATCCATTTCCTCATAAGGCAACAAATCCAGAACAATTCCAAGTACACCACTTATATTTGAGGTCGGTTCAGCTATTCAGGAACAGTTCTCCGTCTGTACTCCTTCAAGAGCCAGCAGGCATACCTTAACAATATCAGCAATCAGGAACATCACGTCTGAATATCCGGAGAGGTTCAATTGAATAGTGTCCCGTTTCTTTTTTATATTCTGAGATTCAAGCAGTACAAAATGCTTGGCTGCCATTTCGCGCAAAGCGGGTGGCAAGTGTGTAATTTGATTTGTCATGACGGTATAGATTTAGTGTATTGATTTTCTAATCGATTGAGTTCAGGAAGTACGATTTCATTGGCTTGATGCAAAAACACCTGACAAGCATCTAGTAACCACAGAAAATCCTGTTCAGCGGCATTAAGCCTATTCCAATGATTGAGCATAGCCGGCGGAGCACAAAGCATTTTATAACGTTTGATAGCTTCCGGTGTTTGTTGGTAAAATAGTTACGCAGGTAAGGCTGTAAAATGACCACACAACTGTAACAGGTATTTCAATCCAAATTCATTTGGAGTATACCCTAAGAACACTCTTAACAACCCCATCGCTAGCTGAGTGGCGGCAGTATTCAACAACGCTATTTTACAAAGCGTAACTTCTAATTGCTCACTTTCAGTAGCAGCTTGCAAGTTAAATTGTGCTACAGCAACACATTTCAACCAATACGTTCTGTCAGCTTCAACATCCCTAGCTGGCATATTGTTGAGCAGATAAGGTGGCGCAGTTGTATCTAAGCATAGTCGTTGCCCGTATCGCAAAACGTTGTCAAAGAACCATTGTTGCCCAGATTATTTAGTGATTAAGTCATTAGCTTTATGCAGTAGCACCGATGCAGTAACGGATTTATTGGAACTTTCAGCTATTGCATTGGCAATATTCGAACCTCCATTTTGAAAAGCTTTGTTTGAAAAAACAACAAGATAAAAGTGGTGACTTGAACTTCCATCATTAGTTTGAGCCAATAAAAGACTACTTGCCG
>NZ_JBDSMB010000141.1:0-9331 GCF_039916025.1 Flavobacterium sp. | reverse complement strand
ATTGGTGTCACCCCGGAATTCTTTAGTAAAATGAAAGCGCGGATGCTTAAAAAATAGTTATCCGTTATCTGTTGTGTGTTCAAAACACAGAACCGAAAACTTTCTTAATCTAGGTTAAGTACTTCCTCAAAGTTGCTACCGTAAATTTGTATCATAATAATTAGTAAATTTAAACATTATGAAAAATACGGTTTTACACAAAGCAAACACACGTGGACATGCAGATCACGGTTGGTTAAATGCACATCATACTTTTAGTTTCGCAAGCTATTATGACCCTGAAAGGGTTCAGTTTGGAGTACTTAGAGTTTTGAATGATGATATCGTTGCATCAGGAATGGGGTTTGGAACACATCCTCACGATAACATGGAAATTATTACAATTCCGTTGGAAGGCGATTTGGCTCATAAAGACAGCATGGGAAATACTGAGGTTATTAAATTTGGCGACGTTCAGGTGATGAGCGCCGGTACCGGAATTCAACATTCTGAATTCAATCCAAATCATGATAAAAGAACCAATTTGTTACAGATTTGGGTTTTTCCAAAAACAAGAAATGTGGAACCACGTTACCAACAAATTACTTTAGACACAACCGACAGACACAATAAATTACAACAGGTTTTATCACCAAATGCAGATGATGCCGGAGTTTGGATTCACCAGGATGCCTGGTTTCATATGGGGAATTTGGATAAAGGAACTTCAATCGATTACAATCGTAAAAAAGAAGGTAACGGTTTATATGTTTTTGTGATTAAAGGAAGCGTAAAAGTTGATGGCCAGGAATTGGAACAACGCGACGGATTAGGAATTACCGCCTTTGACAAAGTAACTTTTGAAGCGACTTCAGATGCTGAGATTTTATTAATGGAAGTTCCAATGCACCAATAAATAAAGAAATCATGAGCGAAGTAAAATTAAATATTGATGGCAATAAAGGTTTTTTTCACATTGATATAGATGGAAAACAGGAAGCCAAAATGACCTATGTTTTTGCAGGCGAGAAACAAATCATCATCGACCATACCGAAGTAAATCCAGGAAATGAAGGCAAAGGTCTTGGTAAACAAATGGTAAAAAAGGCCGTAGAATACGCAAGAGAAAACAACATTAAAATTATACCGCTTTGTCCGTTTGCGAAAAGTGTTTTTGATAAAGTTCCAGAGTTTAGAGACGTATTGTAATGGAAAATCTTTTGGAACAAAATATAGAAGGAAAGATTGGTACACAAAAATACTTGTGTGCCATTTCCTGGCGTAATGGTGAATTGCTAATGGACGAACCCGAAAGCGTTGGTGGTAAAGATCTTGGCCCTGATCCGTTTTCAACATTTTTGGCATCATTGGCTGGCTGCACTTTATCAACACTTAGAATGTATATAGATAGAAAAGGCTGGGATATTCCTGAAATCAAGATTTCAATGAATATGGCTCAGAAAACAGAACCCGAATTGGAAACTTTCATTTCAAGAACGATTTCCTTTTCAGGAAATGTAAGCGGAGAACAAAAAGAACGACTGCTTGCCATTGCTGACAAATGTCCGATTTCCAAAATTCTGAAAAACAAAATAACCATAAACACAACCTTATAATTATGGATCCAAAAGACTTAACAAAAGAATACACCAATGGCGAAGTTACCATAGTGTGGCAATCGGGAAAATGCATTCATTCTGCCAATTGCGTTCGCAATAATCCTGATGTTTTCAAACCCAAAGAAAAACCATGGATTACACCCGAAGGTTCGACTACGGATAAAATTATCGAAACCGTAAACAAATGTCCATCCGGAGCATTAACTTATTATTTAAACAAGAAATGAAAAAATTACTCGCATTCGGTGCTTCAAACAGCAGCGATTCTATAAATAAACAGTTGGCTTCATACGCCTCAAAACATTTCAAAAATGTTACTGTCGACCTATTGGATTTGAACGATTATGAAATGCCTATCTATTCAAAAGACCGCGAAAAAAAAGATGGTTTTCCACAACTGGCGCAGGATTTCTATAAAAAAATTGGCGATTCCGATTTTGTGCTGATTTCGTTTGCAGAAAACAACGGAAACTACACAACAGCTTTTAAAAATATCCTTGACTGGACATCACGTATCAACAGCAAAACCTTTCAGGAAAAACCAATGCTTTTACTGGCTACTTCACCCGGAGCAAGAGGCGGAGGCACCGTGCTTGATATTGCGGTCAAAAGAATGCCATTCCAGGGTGGTATTGTAAAAGGAAGTTTTTCATTACCTAGTTTCAATGAAAATTTTGACACTGAAAAAGGAGTAATTTCCAATTCAGCATTAAATGAACAGTTGTTCAAAATTATAGATTCGATTGAGTTATAAAAATTAGTATTTTTGTTCAAAAATAAAACTAACATTCAGCATTTAGAGATGCTGAAATAAATTCAGCATAAATGAAAGCATACGTTTTTCCTGGACAAGGAGCACAATTCACCGGCATGGGTAAAGATTTATATGAGAATTCTGCTTTAGCAAAAGAGCTTTTCGAAAAAGCCAACGAAATTTTAGGTTTCCGTATTACGGATATTATGTTTGAAGGTACGCCCGAAGAATTAAAAGAAACGAAAGTTACTCAACCAGCAGTTTTTTTACATTCTGTTATTTTGGCGAAAACCTTAGACAACTTTAAACCTGATATGGTTGCCGGACATTCTTTAGGCGAATTTTCAGCTTTAGTTGCCAATGGTGCTTTGTCTTTTGAAGACGGATTAAAATTGGTTTCACAACGTGCAATTGCGATGCAAAAAGCGTGTGAAATTACACCTAGTACAATGGCTGCCGTTTTAAATTTAGAAGATAAAATTGTAGAAGATATTTGTGCTTCAATTGATGGTGTTGTAGTTGCTGCAAATTACAATTGTCCGGGACAATTAGTAATTTCAGGAGAATACAAAGCCGTCGAATTAGCTTGTGAAAAAATGAAAGAAGCTGGCGCAAAACGCGCTTTGATTTTACCAGTTGGTGGTGCATTTCACTCGCCAATGATGGAGCCAGCCAGAGAAGAATTGGCTGCAGCTATTGAAGCTACAACTTTTTCTACTCCAAGTTGTCCAGTGTACCAAAATGTAACTGCAAGTGCAGTTTCGTCACCAGATGAAATAAAGAAAAACTTAATCATTCAATTGACTGCGCCTGTAAGATGGACACAATCGGTACAACAGATGATAAAAGATGGTGCGACAAGTTTTACTGAAGTTGGACCAGGAAAAGTATTGGTTGGATTGGTAAATAAAATCGATAAAGAAGTCGAAACGATTTCGGCTTAATCTTCTTTTATAAAAAATTAAAATCCTCATAAACAAATGTTTGTGAGGATTTTTTATTTACATTTGGTTAACCCAACAACCTACAACAATGAAAAAAACAGTACTAACCCTAGGCTTTTCTTTTTTTCTTTTGGCACCAATTCTTAGTGCTCAAAATAAATCAGCAAATATTCCGACAGATTATGAAGACTATTCATTTCCAAAAAATGATACAGAAAATCCTTGTATCACAATACAGGAATATGCTCTTTTAAACTCTGAAGTGAATTATAATTTAAAAAAATTAGCATTAGACAAAATTGCCAGCAAAAATATACTTACCACTTCTTTACTTTGGCCATTGAAACTGGCAACTGGTTTTACCCAATGTGAATATCATTTTATTGGCGCCTATGTCGACCAAAATACGGCTACAACAACTATTCAGGATTATAATTGTGGCACAAATACTTATGACGGACACCACGGAACTGATATTGCCATCTGGCCATATAGTCTGTATAAAATGGATAATAGTCAAATTGAAGTCGTTGCCGCCGCCGCTGGAACTATTGTTCAAAAAGCAGATGGAAATTTCGACAGAAACTGTGGTTCAAATACACTAACAGCCAATTCGATTATCATTCAACACGCCGATGGTAGTTGTGCTTTGTATTGGCATATGAAAAATGGCGCTGTTACCACAAAAACTGTTGGTCAGACAGTAGCTGCCGGTGAAAAAATTGGCGTTGTGGGAAGTTCAGGCAGTTCTTCTGGTCCACATCTTCATTTTGAAGTTTGGGCTGGAAGTACAAACACTACTTATAAAGATCCATTTTCCGGTGCTTGTAATTTATTAAACGCAACTTCATGGTGGACTTCTCAAAGACCGCATACCGAACCTGCTATCATGAAAGCATCTGTTCATCCAACAGATATGACTTTAGCTACTTGTCCAAATAGTGATGTGCCAAATGAAAGCGATACTTTTGTCGTTCCGTTTCAAGGACCAGGATTAGCTCCGGGTTATGCAAAATTTTATTTTTTTTGGAGAGAAATTCCTGCTAGTGCAAGCATTTCTTTGAGAATTTTAAATCCTAATGGAAGTGTTTTTAATAATTGGAGTTATACGGTTCCAACTAATAACAAAGTAAGCTATTATGGTTCATCCAAATTGCTGCCGACGACTGACGGCATCTATACTTTCGAAGCAAGTTATAATGGTGTTGCATGTTCTAAAACATTTACTATTACACATACTTTAGGAATTTCAGATTCTGACACCAATTATTTCAAAGTCTATCCAAATCCAACAAACGACAACTTTTTAATTACGGCAAATGGAATTGAGAATGGAAACTATTCTTTTGCGTTGACCAACAGTATTGGCCAGATTATTAAAACTGAAAAATCGGATATTGAAAATAATAAACTTGAAAAATCATTTTCTGTTATAGGTTTGTCAAAAGGTATTTATTTTTTGACCATTCAAGATTCTAAATCAAAAACTGTAAAAAAGATTTTAAAAAATAATTAGTTTAAAAAATTAAGATAATGCCAAGACCTCATGAAAATTTACTTTATGAGGTTTTTTTTATAATATCTTTGTTGGAAGAACTAAACTAAACTATGAGTTTACGAACCGTAAATGTAATCAGATATATCACACCACTTCGCGAAGGCGGATCCCTGCCTGCATTGGCTGAAGCCGATGACAATTTTAAATATGTTTTGAAATTCCGGGGTGCCGGTCACGGTGTAAAAGCTTTGATTGCCGAGTTTTTGGGTGGACAAATTGCTAAATTTTTAGGTTTACCCATTCCGGAATTGGTTTTTGCCAATCTGGATGAAGCCTTTGGAAGAACTGAAGCCGATGAAGAAATTCAGGACTTACTGCAATTTAGCCAAGGACTGAACTTAGGTCTGCATTACCTTTCGGGTGCGATTACGTATGATGCCGCGAGCAATGACTGCGAACCAGAACTGGCATCAAAAATAGTTTGGCTCGATGCTTTTATAACCAATGTTGACCGTACATTTAAGAACACAAACCTATTAATCTGGAAAAAGGAATTATGGCTGATTGACCATGGCGCTGCATTTTATTTTCATCATTCGTGGGATAATTGGGAAGCGAATGCCGTTACGCCTTTTACCTTAATTAAAGATCATGTTTTATTGCCAAAAGCTTCGAGACTTGATGAAGTACATGCCGAATTCACGACTAAATTAAATGATCCCATATTAAGAGAAATTGTAAATCAAATTCCGGAAGATTGGTTACATTGGGAAGACAGAATTATATCTGCTGACGAAATAAAGGAAATCTATTTTCAATTTTTATCCATTAGATTGAAGAACGCTGAAATATTTTTAAAACAAGCACAAGATGCACGAAAAACACTTATATGAATATGCCGTGATTCGTGTTGTGCCTAAGGTAGAGCGCGAAGAATTTATCAATATTGGATTAATGCTTTTTTGTAAAAGACAGAAATATCTAAGAATTGAATATCATTTAGCACCTGAAAAAATCAAATCAATCTGTTCCGAGTTTGATATTGATCAATTGAAGGAAAACTTGGATTCGTTTGTAAAAATCGGGAAAGGAAATAAAGATGGTGGACCAATTGCAGCTTTTGAAATTGCTGAGCGATTTCGATGGCTGAGCGCCGTAAAAAGTTCGAGCATTCAAACATCAAGACCTCATACAGGTTTTAGCTCCGATTTGGATATTACCTTTGACAAATTATACGCTGAACTCGTTTTATAATTAAATTTTAAAATTTGATTTTTAATTTGTAATTTTAAAATTCATCATAAAACAAAACTAAAATACTATGAAAAAAATAATCTTATCGCTTGCATTCGTCGCAGTACTATTTTCCTGCCAGGACAAAACCAAAGAAAAATTAGATGAAGCAACGGATGCCGTCGGAACAGAAGTAGAACAAAAAATAGATACCGTTGGTCAAAAAATAGATACTCTTGGTCAAAAAATAAAAACAGCAGTAGACACAGTTCAATCAAAAACTGGAAAAGCGCTTGAAAAAAGTGCAGAAAAAATAGATGAAGCAGCCAAAAAATTAAAAGACGCTTCTAAAAAATAATTCATAATAAAGCCCCGATTTCTCAGGGCTTTTTTTATTAAAATTAACTTCTGATTTTCTGTTCCCATTTCCAGGCAGAAGCTAGTCCTTCCTCTAAAGAAAGTTGTGCATTCCAGCCTAAAATTTTGTTTGCTTTATCGGTATTAGCATAGGCGGAAACAACATCTCCTTCTCTTCTGCCAACAATTTTATATGGTAATTTTTGCCCGGAGACTTTTTCAAAAGCATTGATAACTTCCAAAACAGAACTTCCGGTCCCGGTTCCTAAATTGAAGGTTTCTACTTTCTCAATATTTTTCTTATCCAACAATCTTTGCAATGCAATAACATGGGCCTTCGCCAAATCAACTACATGAATATAATCGCGGACATTAGTTCCGTCCGGCGTTGGGTAATCATTGCCATTAACGGAAAGTTCTTTTCGTAAACCAAAAGCAGTTTGCGTAATAAACGGCACTAAATTCTGTGGGACTCCAAGAGGCAATTCTCCGATTTCAACACTTGGATGCGCACCGATTGGATTGAAATAACGCAATAAAACAGAATTGATATTGGTAACTTTTGCTACATCAGCTATGATTTCTTCGCCTATTTGCTTGGTATTCCCGTATGGTGAATTTGCCGGTTTAATCGAAGCATCTTCTGTAATTGGCATTTTTTCGGCTTGACCGTAAACCGTACACGATGAACTGAAAATAAAATTGGCTTGCTCCAGATTTGCCATTTCCTGTAAAATGTAAATTAACGAATTAATGTTGTTTTCATAATACAACAAAGGGTTTTCCACACTTTCTCCAACAGCTTTTGAGGCAGCAAAATGAATTACACCAACAACATCGTTATACTTTTTGAAGAAATTTTGAACTGCCGATTTTTCTCTTAAATCAATATTTTCAAAAATTGGTTTTTTGCCCGTGATTTTTTCAATACCGTCAAGAACCTGAATGGAAGAATTCGAAAGATTATCAATAGCAACGACTTCAAAACCTTCGTTTTGCAATTCAACAACCGTATGTGAACCTATAAATCCTAAACCGCCAGTTACTAGTATTTTCATATTTTTTGAGAAAACAGAAAAAAGAGAATAGAAAATAGAAGGGTTTTTTTTAAGTCTATTCTCTATGTTCTATACTCTATTTCCTTTATTTTAAGAATTCTAAAACGCTATCCGTAATAAATTTAATTTGTTCGTCATCCAATTCAGTGTGCATTGGCAACGAAATTACTTCTTTCACCAATTGATTTGTGATTGTAAAATCTTCTTCTTTATATCTTGAATCTACATATGCTTTTTGTGAATGCAACGGAATTGGATAATAAATAGCACATGGAATTCCTTTGGCTAACAAATGCTCCATTAACGCATCTCTATTAGCATCGATAATTCGTAAAGTATATTGATGAAAAACGTGGCAATCACAAATCTCACAAATACTTGGTGCAATGATATTTTTATGTCCTTCAAAAGCAGCCGTGTATTTACGCGCCGCATTTTGTCTTGCTTCGTTATAACTATCTAGTAATGGTAATTTAGCATTTAAAACTGCAGCCTGGATGCTATCCAAACGAGAGTTTACGCCAACAACATCATGATGATAACGAACGTACATTCCGTGATTCACAATTCCGCGGATTGTGTGTGCTAAAGCATCATCATTAGTAAAAATTGCTCCACCATCTCCATAACAACCTAAATTTTTAGAAGGAAAAAATGATGTTGACGATACGTGACCAATCGTTCCGGCTTTCTTTTTAGTTCCGTCAGAAAATTTACAATTAGCGCCAATGGCTTGTGCATTATCTTCGATTACGTATAAATTGTGTTCTTTGGCAATCGCCATAATCGCTTCCATATTAGCTGCTCTTCCGAACAAATGTACCGGAACAATTGCTTTTGTTTTTGGAGTGATCGCTTTTTTGATTGCATCAATAGAAATGTTCATATTCACTACATCAACATCAACCAAAACCGGTGTTAATTGTAGCAACGCAATCACTTCAACAGTCGCGGCAAAAGTAAAATCGGCAGTGATAACTTCATCGCCTGGTTGCAAACCCAATCCCATCATGGCAATTTGCAATGCATCGGTTCCGTTCGCACAAGGAATTACGTGTTTTACGTCCAAATATTCCTCAAGATTCTTTTGAAATTCGTGTACTTTTGGTCCGTTGATATACGTTGTAGTGTCTAAAACCTCCTGAATAGAAGCGTCAACTGTAGATTTTATTTTTTCGTATTGACTTTTTAAGTCAACCATTTGTATTTTTTTCATATTGAATTCTTATTTTCTTTTTAAAGGTAATATGCAATTCGCATTAGGAAATCTTTGTTAAACATAAAACTTTCGTTATGCTCGTGTCATAAGTCTGAAATTTGTGATGCAAAAGTAAGAAATTCTGAAGTAGAATTTCGTGTTCGGTAAAAGAAACGTATTTTAGCCCAACAAATTTTTAGAGATGCTTTTTCTATACAATTTATTGATGCTTTTTGCTTCACAAATAGTGAAATTGTTGGCACTTTTCAGTCCCAAAATAAAGCTGTTTGTCGACGGAAGAAAAACTGTTTTTCAAACATTGGAAAGCAAAATCAGTTCATCCGATAAGACAATTTGGTTTCATGCCGCATCTTTAGGCGAGTTTGAACAAGGTTTGCCCGTTATGGAAAAAATCAAAGAGCAATTCCCTAATCATAAAATTGTCGTGACTTTCTTTTCGCCTTCGGGTTATGAAGTTCGGAAAAACAATGTGATTGCTGATGCTACAGTTTATTTGCCTTTGGATACAAAATCAAATGCGCAAAAATTCTTAAAGCTTGTTCATCCTGATTTGGTTTTCTTTATCAAATATGAATATTGGCCGAATTATTTGAATGAATTAAAAAAACTGAATATCAAAACCTATTTGATTTCGGGAATTTTCAGAGAGAATCAGGCATTTTTCAAATGG
>NZ_JBDSMB010000140.1:0-6462 GCF_039916025.1 Flavobacterium sp. | reverse complement strand
TATATTTGCACTCACAATTTTGCGGGTATGGTGAAATTGGTAGACATGCCAGACTTAGGATCTGGTGCCGCAAGGCGTGTAGGTTCGAGTCCTATTACCCGCACAGAAAAGCTCTAACTTTTGTTGGGGCTTTTTTTTTGTTATAAATCGGTTAATAATATGTTTACACTTTATTGTTTTAGAGTGTTTTAATTTTTGTAAATTGATTTATTTTTACAACATAAGAAATCTTTTGATTTAAATTTATAATCCTAATGAAAGGTAGAAAGCTTATGATAACCGCGGTTGTTGCATTTTTCGGTTTTATTTTACTAGCGTTTTCTGTATACTTACTTTATAAGAACACATCCAGTTCTATTTCTGCACAAAAACAGAAAGAATTGGATGAAGCTATTAAACAAATCGAAGTTCTACATGCCGAAATTGTTGAGAAAGACAAAATTGTTGAGGAAGCAGAACAGAAAACTAAAAGACTGGAATCAAGTTCCTTTAATCAAAACTTTGGTCAAAATTTGCCAATTATAGAAATCGTTGATAATGATTTGAGTGATGGCAATACATCTACTGACGAAAAAGGAAAGAAAGTCCATAAATTGATGTATCACCATCAATTGCGGTTTTATTTGTTGAATGTCGGTAAAAACTCATTAAAAGATGTTATCTTTTCTATAAAAGACGTTTATAACGATCCTAAAGAGAAAAACAAAAAAAGCAAATCTCCCGGGAAATATGATTATATGGGACAATCTATCGATGGTGATGAGATTGGAACTTATGAAAATATCGAATTGCAGACGCTGAATCTTAAATCGAAAAAACTAATCTATACCAGTAATTTACCTGGAAGTTTTGGCGTTGGCGATTACTCTTATAATGTTGTTGTCGAATGGAACCAAGGGTTTTATCAAATGAAAATAAATATTGAAGAAGTCGATGGTAAACTAACTTACAAATATGATTTTTATGATGTCACGGGAAATCCGATAGATTATAAAAGTCTTGAATTAACTGTTAAGAACTAGAAAAAAGCCCCGTCTCGTTTTTTGGAAAGAGACGGGGCTTTTTTCTTTTAATTATTTACCGGTTTCAATCCAGTTGTTTATTTTCTTTTCCAGAAGTGCTAAAGGCAACACACCTGATTCCAATACTTTTTGATGGAAAACTTTGATGTCAAATTTGTCTTTCATCTTATCTTGTGCTTTTTTACGCAGTTCCAAAATTTTCATTTGCCCCATTTTATAAGACAAAGCTTGTCCCGGAATTGCCATATAACGCTCGATTTCAGCAGTAATGCCTTCTTCGCTTTCAGCTTCATTTTCTAAAGAATATTTGATTGCTTGTTCACGTGTCCATCCTAAATTATGAATTCCTGTATCAACCACTAATCTTACTGCTCTGTGCATTTCGTTTCCTAACATTCCGAAGTATTGATAAGGATCAGTATATAAACCTAATTCTTTTCCTAAACTTTCGGTATATAAAGCCCAACCTTCACCATACGCACCAAACCAATTGAATTTTCTAAAATCTGGTAATTCATTATTTTCCTGTTGCAATGAAATTTGAAAGTGATGTCCCGGAATAGCTTCGTGCAGGAACAAATCCTCATCACCATAGCAATTGTATTTTTTTACATCCGGAATTGGCACATAAAAAGTTCCAGGTCTTTTGCCATCAGCCGTTCCCTGACTGTATTCTGCGCTGGCAGATTTTTCTCTGAAGGCTTCTGTTCTTTTGATTTGGAAAGGGCATTTTGGCTGTAATGAAAACAACTTGTCAACATTAGGCTGAATTGTTTTATGGATTCTTTCGAAGTTGGCAATAACATCTTCCGGAGTTTTGAATGCCATTAATTCAGGTTTTGTTCTAACATGCTCAAAGAATTCGTTTATTGTTCCTTTGAAACCAACCTGATCTTTTACTTTTTCCATTTCGGCTTTGATTCTTGCTACTTCTGTTAAACCAAGTGCATGAATTTCTTCCGGAGTTTTGCTGGTTGTTGTCCATTGTTTTGCATAGACTTTATACAATTCTTTCCCATTTGGCAGACTACCAATTCCACTTGTACTACGAGAAGCAGTCAGGTATTCGTTTTTCAAAAATGCAGTCATTTTTTTAACCTGTGGTTCTATTTTTTCCTTGATTGTTGCAGCATATTCTTTTTTCAGCGCCTCCTGTTGTTCTGCTGTAATTTCTTTTGGAAATGATTTTACTGAAGAATAAAAAAGATTGTCTTCCACATTTGGCGTAACCATGCTCTCGAATTGTGGTATAACTTTTACCGTTAAAGTTTTTGGCAAAACGATTCCTTTATCGATTCCTTTTTTCATGTAAACCATCGCAGAATCCATCCAAACTGAAAACAAATCCATTCTTTTCAGGAAGTTTTTATAATCTTTCTCTGTTTTGAAAGGCTGTGCACTTGAGCCGCTGGCAAATTGTCCCAAGGTTAAGTTCGTTCCCCAAAACTGTTGAACAGGCATCAAATTGGTATCATATTTCAATAAATCTTTACCAATAGAAACTTCCCATTTGATGATGTCATAGCTGTTTTTCTCTTCTACAGATAGTGCAGTTGTATCAACTGTTGCCAATTCATTTTCATATTTATCATAAAAAGCAGCTTGTTTTTTACGATACGAATCAGTCATTTCAAATACCAATTTGTCGTTGTATTCGAATTGACCATTTTGGGTTGCGCCAAGCGGATCCAATTCGTTTTTACCGTCGAAATAAGCGTCGGTAATGGCTTTAAAATCTTGTTCTTTCTTTTCTGATTTGCAGTTTACAAAAAGTAATGATAGGAAAATCATTGCTGATATTGTGTTTAAGTTTTTCATGTATAAGTGATTAGTTCGGTAAAACTATTGGTTTCTGACGGATTGATTTGTTAATGAAATGATAAAATTAGCCGTGATAAACCCGTGAAGCCATGATTTTTCCTTCTTTGATTTCCAATACTTCGGCAACGAGTATGTTGTCTTCGTTCTCAACATTTCTAATATATTCCATAAAAACCCTATCGGCATTTGATGTTAAAGAAGTTACTTTATAATGCAGACTTGGCAATCGGTCAAAAGCATCTTTCCACCAAGTTCTAAGCGATTCCTTTCCGGTAACCAAACCGTTAGTTTCGGGATGACGGATTTTTAATTTTGGACTGAAATGCTGCGCTTCATCATCATATAACGATAATAGTTTTTCTAAGTTGTGTGCGTTGAATGCTTCAAACCAAAGCATTGCAATAGATAGATTTTTTTCTTGTGACATAGTTTTATTAAATGAAAAATCCTCTCGTTCTCAAAACGAGAGGGCTTTATTATTTTGGATTAAAATTCTTCTTATTTGATAAATTTGCCACGAATGCACGAATATTTTTTTTAAAAATTCACTAGAAATTATTCGTGTATTCGTGGCTAACTAAATCTAAAAGTAATTTGAAATATTGATTTTTTATGAGTTTTTCAAATTGATAATTTCCTGTTCTGTCAGGAAACGCCAGTTGCCACGAGGCAAATTCTTTTTGGTTAATCCGGCGAACGCTACTCTGTCAATTCGCAAAACATCATACCCTAAATGTTCAAAAATGTTACGAACCACTTTTACGTTTGGAGATTTTATTTGTAAACCGATTTCACTTTTTGGCTCGTTTTCGATGTAGCTTATTTCCTGAACCAATACTTTGTGTCCGTCAAGTGTAAGTCCTTTGCTGATTTTTTCCAAGTCATCAAACTTCAAATTTTTGTCCAATGAAACCTGATAAATTTTAGTCGATTTTTGATTCGGCAACGTAAATTTTCTAATCATATCAGTGTCGTTTGTAAATATCAAAAGACCTGTTGTGTTTTTATCCATTCTGCCAATAGCACCAATTTTTGCGGTTGTTGAACCTTTTACCAACTCTAAAACATTACGGAATTCCTGACCTTCGTCTAATGCTGTTGTGAAGTTTTTAGGTTTGTTCAGCAAGATATATTCTTTCTTTTCCGGAGTTAAAGTTGCGCCATCAAAATTTACCACATCACCAGGTTTTACCATATAACCCATTTCGGTTACCGGAATTCCATTTACTTTCACATTACCTGATTGGATATAGATATCAGCATCACGACGCGAACACGCACCAGAATTGGAGATGTATTTATTCAAACGAATTTCGTCAGCTACTTTTGGTCTTTTTGCTGCCTGATTCGGTTTTTTCTCTACTTTATTTGTTGCAACCGCTTCCGCTTTTGCAGTTGGTTTTGCCTTTTTCGGACCTTGGGCACGTTTTGCCATAGCAGGTTTTGGCTTATTCGAACTTGGTCGCGAACTGTTTGGACGTGAGCCACTTCGTTTATTATTGCCTTCCTTGTTATTCATAATTCTGTAATTTGGTGCAAAGATACACTTTTAAGAAGTACAAAGCTATTGATTGTTTTTAGCCCCGATTGGAGAGTAAATCCTGTTGTTGCGAGATTGCTACGCAAGCTCGCAATGACAGATTGTAACGAAAGCGGGAAAATGGTTTAGCAATTGCAATGAACTTTCGCTTCAGATAAACTAGAATCTCAACAATCTTTTGCCGTGAACAAGCACTTCGGGATTGATTAAAATGATACAGAAAACACCTGAAACTACCAGGAGTTTCAAGATGTTGTGTAGTTTTAAATAATCTGGTTTGGAGTCGGATTTCCAAAGTTTTTGCAGAAAGAAAATCAAGACAATCAGACTCACATAGAAGTAAATATCCATATAGCCAACTTCGAATATTTGGACTAAGCAATAAATTGGAACGATAGTCAAAACGGTAAGCAGCGTAATGATTTTTTTTGCAGGGCTTTCGCCAAAAACAACCGGAATCGTTTGATAATCGTTGGCAATATCGCCTTTTATGTTTTCTAAATCTTTAATGATTTCTCTAATTAGCAGTAAGAGAAAAAGGAAAGTAGCGTGCGCAAAAATCTGTGGATAGAAGTTTTTGTAATACAATAAAATGGCGAAAAAAGGTAAAACAGCAAGGAATGCCGCAGTCAGATTCCCGACAATCAATATTTTTTTGAGTTTATGCGAGTAAAACCAAATCAGGAAAATGTAGGCTGAGAAAAATAAAACGGCACGAAACGAAACAAAAAAGGATAATAAAAAAACAATAAAATTGACAGTAAAATAAACTCTGAGCTTTGTTTTTTGACTCACCAATCGGTCGAGTTGTGATTTGTTTGGTCTGTTGATTAAATCTTTTTCGCTGTCGTAAAAATTATTGATGATATAGCCTGAAGCAATCGTTAAACTGGAAACAATTACAATCATGAATAAATTAAAATCGAGGATAATATCGAGTGCCCTTTTTTTTTCAGGCGCTAAAATAAAGATGGCGGATAAGTATTGTGCCAAGACAATAATGGCAATGTTATAGCCACGAACCACCGAAAGCATACTGACAATTTTGAGAAGTAAATGTTTGGTTTTTCGACTTAACATTTTTGGGAAATTAGAATTGGTAAACCACTTCCAATTTATAATCTTTAAGGGATTTTTTCGCTTTTTCTAAGTCTTCAGTAAAGCCTAAAATATAACCGCCACCACCAGAACCACAAAGTTTTAAGTAGTAATCGTTGGTGTCAATTCCATTTTGCCAAACACCGTGAAAGGCTTCCGGAATCATTGGTTTGAAGTTATTCAAAACGACTTTAGATAATTGTTTGGTATTTGCAAAAAGTGATTTCATATCGCCGCCCAGGAAATTTTCCACACAGGCATCGGTATATTTTACGAATTGCGTTTTTAGCATTTTTCGGAAACCCTGGTCTTTCAGGTTTTCCATGAAAATGGTCACCATTGGAGCGGTTTCTCCAACAATTCCTGAATCTAGTAAAAATACAGCGCCTTTTCCGGTTGTTCTTTGTGAAGGAATTCCCGTGGCTTCAATATTGTCTTTAGAGTTGATAAGGATTGGAATGCTCAGATAACTATTTAATGGATCAAGTCCGGAACTTTTTCCATGGAAAAACGATTCCATTTGAGAGAAAATGGTTTTCAGTTGTAATAATTTTTCTCTTGTCAGGTTTTCTAAAACGGTGATTTTATTGTTGGCATATTTGTCATAAATCGCAGCAACTAATGCGCCACTACTTCCAACTCCATAACCTTGTGGAATACTTGAATCGAAATACATTCCGCGTTCAACATCCGTTTTTAAAACTTCTAAATTGAAAGTTACTAATTCAGATTGTTCGCGTTGTAGTTGCTCCAAATAAGTTACAAATCTTCTCAGACTTGCATTGGATTTAATAGCTTCCTGAGTTGGATTTTCATCAACTTTAAGCGCACCATTGTAAAAATTATAAGGAATTGATAAACCTTTAGAATCTTTTATAATCCCGTATTCTCCGAAGAGAAGAATTTTTGAGTAAAATAATGGTCCTTTCATATTTTGATTGCTCCTGTTCCAATTTCATCACAAATATACTGACCATTTTG